>JANXDW010000015.1 GCA_025058515.1 Aigarchaeota archaeon | reverse complement strand
TATTGTTTTAATCTCTTATACTCTTTATTACTTTACTCAGTGTTTGGATGAATCTTTCCGCATCTTCTTTATTTATTGTTAGCGGTGGCTGTATTCTTAGAACATTTTTGTATATTCCACCTACTCCAAGTATGTAACCATTCTTCAACATCTCATCTTTAACTTGTTGTGCTATCTTTACATTAGGTTTCTTAGAGTATTTATCTTCTACAAACTCTATACCAATCATTAAGCCTTTACCTCTAACTTCACCAATCTTTTCTTGTTCTTCTTCAATTTCTTTTAAACCATTTAATAAGTAATCACCTACTAATAGCGAATTCTCTACTAGTTTCTCTTCTCTAATTATCTCTAAGACAGCTATTGCTGCTGAGCAAGAGATTGGGTTTCCACCAAATGTTGAGAAATGGTCTCCAGGCTCCATTGCTTGAGAGATCTCATCTGAGACCATGATCGCTCCTATTGGTAAGCCTCCACCTAACGCCTTAGCTAGAGTCATTATATCTGGCTCTACACCCCAGTGTTCACAAGCGAAGAATTTACCTGTTCTACCTAGACCTGTCTGAACCTCATCTACTATTAGTGGAATATTTCTCTCTTCGGTTATCTTTCTAAGTCTAGGAAGATATGTATCTGGTGGAACGATTATTCCACCTTCGCCTAGTATCGGTTCAACTATTACCGTTGCTACATCTCCCGCCTCATAATGATCGATAATATCTGCAATATGGTCTGCAGCCCATACCCCGAAGTCTTTCTCACTCATACCTCTTCCAAATCTATAATAATAAGGAGGGATAACATGTACTACTCCCGGATATGAAGCGAAGTTTCCAAGTCTTGCTTTATATTTTTTCTGACCAGTAATCGAGAGTGCTAGAGCTGTTCTACCGTGAAACGACCCCCATAGAGAGATAGTGATTGAACCACTCCTCCCTTTATGAACAGCATATTTTTTCGCAAATTTTATCGCTCCTTCAACTGCTTCTGCTCCACTATTACAGAAGAAGCTCTTCTTCACTCTACTTGGAGAGACCTCTGCAAGCTTCGCTGCAAGCTCTACTACTACATCTGAATAATAGAGCATAGAGATGTGAGCATATCTATCTAATTGTTCTTTAACGGCTTTGACCACTTTAGGGTGGAGATGTCCTACATTATTTACCGCTATACCTGAGAAGAAGTCAATATACTTCCTACCTGAATCGTCTTCAACCCATATACCAGAAGCTTTTCTAATTACAAGGTCATCACGTTTAGGAATGCAATTGATTAAATACATTGAATCAAGTTCTTTAACTCTAAACATACTCAATATATCGTTAGGACCGACTAAAAAATCTTAAGAGAAAGATTGCATCCAATTTATTTAAAAACCTTAGAATACTTATGAACAAAAATCATAGTCTTGGCGGTGGTGCTAATTGACCTCTGATATGAGAAGTCTTAATTAATCGGTTAAATATTATTTGCTAGATGTCTAAGGGTAGAAGAATTAGTAAGATTAGACCAAGGATCTGTTTTCTAGATCTAGAGGCTACAGCTCTAGATGCTGATGTAGGTTATCTTGTAGGCGGCGGCTTCTTAGATGAGAAAGGAAGATTCAGATGGTTTTATGCTAAGACACCCCGAGATGAAAAAGATGTAATAATCTCTATCCTCGATTATCTTAATAGACATCATATATTCTTTACATGGAATGGCAGTCGATTCGATGTACCCTTTCTAACAGCGAGAGCGATTAAACATAATCTCAGAGCAGATCTAATCTATAAACCTACGCACATAGACTTAGCAGACTTTATCCGCAACCATTTAAAGATCTCTTTCATCAATCTATATCATGTAGCTCGATTCTTCAATATATCTAAAAACATGAGTATACAAGGATTAGATGTCCCCTCACTATATCTGAGAGCAGTAAACGGAGATAAGAAAGCTGCTGCTAAAATAAAGAAACATTGTAAAGATGATCTTGATGTTCTCAGGAGAGTCTTTCTAAAAGTCTTACCAGTCTTGAGAGAGGTTAAGCCTGAGCTAACATTATAATAGAGTATATGAACTCTTCATTGAACTTGTACTACTTTAACTAGATGCATTGGTTCATCTCTTAAACCATAAGTTAATACGATAATCTCACCTGTCTTTACTTCTCCTGAAGACTTTAAAGCATTTATCATTTCTTCTAAACCTTCACGATATTCTAATGCGTTGATCTTCATAGGCTGGACACCCCAGAGTATCAACATTTTCCTTATAGTTTTTGAGAACCCTGAACACGCATATAGTTTTACGATCGGTCTATTACGCGAGATCCTTAACGCGGTTTTTCCAGTTTTAGTATAGATCGCTATCGAGGCTCCTAAAGATTCAGCTAACATTGTTACACCCTCAGCAAACTTATCTCTAATATCTACATTTTTTGCTAGTTTGATCTTTTTAGGATTAACAGTTGAATCATATGTCTCTACGACCTTCTTTAACCATTCTACAGCTTCTATTGGATAAGAGCCTGAAGCTGTCTCACCTGTTAACATTAGTACATCCACACCATCTTTAATTGCTGTTAAGATATCAACGATCTCGCTTCTCGTGGGGATCGGATTATCCATCATTGAACCTAGAAGTTGTGTAGCTACTATAACTGGCTTCCCTCTTTCTAGACATCTCTCAGTTATAATCTCTTGAAGTCTTGGTACTTGCTCTAATCCAAAATGCATTCCTAAATCTCCTCTAGCAACTAACAATGAATCAGATGCATCTACTATATCTACAAGATTGTTTACCGCTTCTACAGTCTCTATCTTGCTAATGATTCCAATATCTTTATCGCCTATTGATGTTAATCTCGATCTCAGCTCTTCTACATCTCTTATATTTCTAACATAGCTCAACCCTATGTAGTCAAAATCATTTGAAATACAGAACTTTATAGCTTCAATATCTCTACTAGATAAAGTTGGTAGCTGGAGATCTTTACCTCTTACTACAACTGCCTTCCTTGAGGTTATCTCTGCATCTGATAAAGCTTTAGCAGAGATCTCTTTCTTATCTACATCTTCCACTAATAGTTGTACTCTACCATCATCCAT
Organism: Aigarchaeota archaeon; assembly: GCA_025058515.1. Classification (GTDB taxonomy): domain Archaea; phylum Thermoproteota; class Nitrososphaeria_A; order Caldarchaeales; family Wolframiiraptoraceae; genus Geocrenenecus. Next base: position 45,121 of record JANXDW010000015.1, on the reverse strand, counting down.
TAATATTATATCTCTAGGGGAGATCTGTTCAAAGAAGATTTTTAGAGGCATTGGGAGAATCTTACTTTTGCCACCCTCAACTTCATCTGCATTAACTATTCTTACCGACTCTCCTCTCTTAAGATGTACTTTCTCAGATAGTTTTCCAAGTCTTATAGAAGGACCTGGAAGGTCTCCTATCAAGGCGATGTATCTGTCTAAAGCGTTTGATGCTTCCTTCACCAAGTCTACATAATTCTTCCATTCTTCAAGATTTCCATGACTAAAATTTATCCTGAAGATAGATACTCCTAGATTAATCATCTTCTTAATCTTATCTATGTCAGCTGAAGCTGGACCGATTGTTGCAGCAATCTTAGTTCTCAAGACCATCCTCAAGCATAATTCTCATTTATCTGAGTTAAAGAGTTTACTTAAATAAGTGTTATGATAAATTATGGGTAGAGATATATCAGATTGTTTAAGAGATATTTTCGATCTTTATTTATGATTCTTGGTGGAGAACATGTTATTCAACTATCTCTTTTAAGGAGGCTGATGTAAATCCATATAATCCATCTTCTTTTCTAATGGTGAGGCCATCTCTTCTAAGCTCGCTTAATCTCGCTCTAACTATCTTTTCATCTAACCCTGTATAGTTTGCTATCTCTTTAGGTGTTAAGAAGTCTTTATCGAATATTCCAAGAATCTTTCCAACGTATGCTCCTGCTAAACATAGTATAATCTTCTTCTTAGCATCTACAGCTGCTGTAATGTTTATCCTATTCTCCTTTAACTCAACTTTTCCAACTAGCTTCTCTGCCAGCTCTTTAACATCTACAGCACCTACCAGCTTCTTAACCACCTCAAGTGATGGATAGATCTCTGAGAGATACTTGTTGATGCTTATCCAAACGTCTTGGTACTCTCCTTCAAACTCTACCTCTGATTCTGCAGTCTTTATTATTACTTTGATCTTAGCTCCCCCCATATTATTCACTCTTCTTTAAATCCTGATTCTACATACCTTATTCCTTTCTCAAGTATTCTAAAAGATTTCTTTCCATTAATCTTACTTGATTCTTCTATGTAACCTTCTTTTATTAAATCTGAGACAGCATCTCTTGGGTTTGATGGTCTACTCCAACGTCTCTGCTCATAGTAGTTCTCAATATCATCATATGTAAAATCTCTGTCTTCTCTACTATAAAGGTAGTAGGCTATAGTGAGTATTTTTTGGAGATGGCTCTGGGGATTGAGTTGGGAGGAGAGCTCGGTAAAAGAAGATCCAGATTTTGAAATAGCTATCTTAGATGAGGGTTTGACACCTCTGCCTACAAGCTTCTGTGTTAGGTTATCCACCCAGCTTAGATCAGATAACTTTGATTCAACAAACTCTTTATCTCCTTCAATTTCTACTTCAAGCCCATTCAAGTTCAACTTAATTCTGTATGTTGTCTGTGCAGTCATCCTAAGATACTTCTCCGATTACTTTATAATAAGCTTTACAGAGTAGGCTAAAAATGGATTACGGATCTTCTCTTGTCAAAGCACTTTAAGAGCACATTCTTATGGGGATACCTTCATCTAATTTGTTTGGCCATAGACTTTTGAAGAGACGATGCTATGTAATTTAGCTCCATCGATCTTTCCTCTATACTCTTTCATCAACTCGCCCATAATAATAGATATAGCCTTCCCCGGATTTTTTTGAACGACTTCTTTATTCAACTCGATTAATCTATTTACTTTATCTTCGAGCTCATCTAAGCTGACAGTCCTAATACCTAAAGCTTCAATAGCTTCTGAAACATTTCTATTAGGATTCTCCGAGACCCACCTAAGTATATCGGGTGCAGCCTCTTTCGCTACCCTTCCCTCCGAGACCAATTTAAAGAATTCTAAAAAATGTTCATCTCTTAATTCTTCTACTCTCACTCCATCTCTTTTCAAGCTTTTCACATGTTCTGTTAGTATCGAAGCAACAACAGTTGACTGTACATTCGTCTCTTGGATTATCTTCTCGAATAACTCAGCTCTCTCCATATCTATCAGCTCATTAATCACCTGTTTACTCAATCCATATTTTTCTACAAGTCTTTCAGCTACCTCATCTAAAGTTGGTGGAAGATTCTTCTTCAATCGTTCTAAGTAATCTGGTTTAACTGGATAAGGAGGTATATCTGTTTCAGGATACATTCTAGCAGCTCCAGGTCTTGGACGCATATAGATTGTTGTACCATCTGGTCTTGCAGCTCTGGTCTCTGAAGGGACTCCATATAATGCTTCTATAGCTCGCTCTCTAATACGCTCTAATGCTTCTCTCGCTCTATCTTCTTCATCTACAACTAATACTACTGCATCTATGCTTGAGGAATTCATTTTCTTAAAGATTTCAGAAACTTCTTGAGAAGTAATACCGTACCCTGGTAACTCATCTGTATGGAATATACCTTCTACTTCAGCCCAAGCTCTTGCTCTACCTGCAAACTCTGCTCCAAGCCTTATCTTGGGAGCTGCCTCTAAACCTAATAGACCACCGAACTTAGGGAGTTTTAACGCAAGCACTCTGCCCCCCTCAACGATCTTCTTCTTCACAATCTTTGAATTAGTATCTGCAAAGATCTCTGTTAAATCTACAATAGGTTGAGATCTAATCTCTTCTTCACTTACTCCTCTCTTCATTAATTCATCTTTTATCTTGAGAAGATGAAGCTGTCTAACAACTTCCAGCTCTATCACTCGTGGTATTAGGTCTAGTTCTTGAACTCCTTTTATCTCTATTAAGGCTCCATCTTTTATAGAAACGTTCAAATCTTGTCTCACTGTTCCTAAACCTCTCTTAACTTTTCCTGTTGCTCTCAGAAGTCTTCCAATATATTTAGCAACTTCATATGCTTCTCTAGGAGATTCTATAACTGGAGCGGTTGAGATCTCAATTAGAGGTACTCCAAGCCTCCTTAGATCATAATGTATCTCTCCTTTCTTCTGCTCTATAATTCTAGCAGCATCTTCCTCTAAACATATAGTCTGGATGGGTATCTTCTTTCCCAATGTCTCAATCCATCCACCTATGGCAATAATACAAGTTCTCTGAAAGCCTGTAGTATTTGACCCATCTATCACTATCTTTCTCATAACATGGATCTCATCTACTGGGTTACTATTCATTAAGATTGCTGCTGTTAAAGCTACTTCTATAGCTTCTGGATTAAGGTCGTGGGGAGGTTCTTCATCCATCTCGACCAAACAAGTGGATTTATCATCAGTATGGTAGACTATCTTTCTTCTCTTTTTTGCTTCAAAGAGTGCTGCAGGATCTACTTCACCTAACTCGCTCTGAGCTTCTCTCAACCATCTTGTGAAAACGATCTCTCTCCCAAAGTCTTTAGATTCAGTCGGACAACTACAGAACAATTTACACTTAGTATCTAGTTGTCTATGAACTTCTAAACCTACTCTTAAGCCTACTTCTTTATAGTCGACCATCATATAGTCTTCGCCTCTGAAGGCCTACTCCTCTCGCCAATCTCTCCAGCCATATTGGTAAGCATCATTCTCCTAACCTCATCTACATCTGTAGATTGAGCGAGCGCCCATGAAAGCTTTACATAAGCTGTCTCAGGAAGCATATCATCAAGAGGTGTGACTCCTATCTTTAATAGGTCTCTACCAGTAGAATAAACTCTCATATTAATTCTTCCATAGTAACATTGAGAGGTCATTCCTACGAATACACCATCCTTAATTATCTTTTCAAGTATTGGGATAAGTTTTCTTGCTACATGACCTAGACCAGTCCCCTCGATGATGAAACCTCTATAACCTCTACTCCATATCGCTTCAATTATATCTGGAGACATCCCTGGATAGAATTTCAAGAGCATAGCTTTATCTGAGAATTTTGGATTAAAGATGTATTCTCCGCTACCTCTGGGATTGAGATCTCCTCGATTAATCTGGATCTCTCCATCTCTATAGAAGGCTATAGGCTCGCAGTTTATAGACTTGAAAGCATCTCTACTACTAGTATGCTGTTTTCGAACTCTCGTACCTCTATGAATAGCTATCACATCATCTGAATGCCAATAATGCATCGCTACACATACTTCTGCAAATGGTGCATGACCTGCAACCTTTACTGCTGCCATCAAGTTTATTGCAGAATCGCTTGAAGGTCTATCAGAAGATCTCTGAGCTCCTACAAAGACTAGTGGTATAGGTGGTTTCTGGAGAGCGAAGCTTAATGCAGCTGCAGAATAACCCATAGTATCTGTTCCATGAGCTATTACAACCCCCTCAACCCCCTTCTTGATATATTCATCTACTTTGATAGCGATAGAAGACCAATCAGTAGGTGTCATGTCCTCGCTAAATACTGAGAAAAGTATAGTTGCATCTAGGTCTGCTATAGTTGAAAGCTCTGGTATAATTGATAGAAGATCATCTGCAGTTAAGACTGGTCTCACGCCACCTGTTCTATAATCTATCCTACTAGCTATAGTTCCACCTGTACCTATTACTACTACTTTTGGAAGACCTGTGATATGTCTAGGTCTAGCCGGAGGTTTGAAGATGGGCTTACCAACTCCTGAAAGCTTCTTGACCTCTACTCTACCTTTAACTCTAATTCCAATATTATATCCATTAGATAGCTTTATCACAATATATCCAGGTTCTGCTAACTCGTATCTACTGATCAGTATACCGCGATACCTCTCTCCATTTACTATCAATTCTATCTCATCGCCGATGTCAACACCAGCTAATTCCAGTAACTCTCTAATCTCTCCACGATAGCCTTCTAGACTACTCACTTATCCCACGTCCAATACGATAACTAGATAAGTAATAAAATATATCTATTCTATCTCTATCTTAATGCTATGTTGATCTGAAGAGATATCTCAACTATGTAAATCTTGAAATCTCAGAGTCAGCTATATTACTCTCTTCTCTGAACTATGTCCTGGGAAGATGCTGGAGCTTGGGTCTATATAGTTCTTCGCCATGTTAACAGCTATTGCAGCTTGAGCGAATCCTACAACTATAAGATTCAGCTTGACAGAGTCTATGGGGTAGGCAATATCGCCTGCAGCATAAACTCCTGGAAGATTGGTCTCCATCCTCCCATTCACTTTTATAAAATTATCAATCATTTCTAAACCCCATCTCCTAAATATCGAAGAATCAACTTCATAGCCGAGCTGTAGAATCAATGAGTCTATCTTAAATAATTCTTCTTCTCCAGTCTTATTATTAAAAATCTTTACCGATTCGAGTTTATCCGAGCCATATGCTTCTTTTACTTCATAGGGGATCATGACCTTTATAGGTGAGTTGAATAATTCTGCAACACTTCTTTCATGAGCTCTAAAACCTTCTCTTCTGTGAACGAGAATAACTTGACTTGCTATATCTTTTAACTCTAGAGCCCAATCTACAGCTGAGTCTCCTCCCCCGACTATCATGACCTGCTTATCTCGGAACTGCCACTTATCCGTAACTTGATAGTACACACCTCTACCCTCAAATCTTTCTACAGATGGATTATTGAGCTTCCTAGGTTTCAATGCTCCTCGACCTGTACAGATCAATGCGGTCTTCGTATAATGTACATTCTTATCTGTCTTCAACATGATAATCTTATCTTTTAAGAATTCTATCTCTTTAACATACTCTCCCAAAACGACCGTTGGATTGTGTGAGAGAGCTTGATACTCTAACTGTCTAACTAAGTCTTTTGCAAGGATTTTTGGAAAACCAGCTACATCATAGATATACTTATCAGGATATAATATTGTTAGCTGTCCACCTACTTTATCAAGAGCTTCTATGATCTTGGTCTTCATCCCCCTCATCCCTGAAGCATAGAAAGCAGCATATAGTCCAGTAGGTCCAGCACCGATAATAGTAATATCATATACATCTTGTAAAGATGAATCGGTCATACTAAAGTCTTAAACTTTTCTTAAAGATATAAGTATTCTCATAATAATCTAACTTGAAAAACTAGAAACTGTTTATTACATATATCTTAAAATACATGATGCTAGAAGGAGATAGTGTAAAATGGGAGGATTAACATCTGTAAAGGTATCGGACATAATGAGTAAGAACATCTTGTTAGTTTCTCCTAACTCGTCTTTAAAAGAAGTAGCAGAGATGATGATGGAGAGAAACGTCGGGAGTGCTGTAGTAGTTGATGAATCTAGAAAATGTTTAGGGATAATAACTGAGAGAGATTTTTTAAAATTATTTAAAGATGGAGTTGATCCTCTTAAACCTGTTAAAGAATACATGAGAGTAAATCCCATCAGGATAACGGAAGATAAAAGTGTGAATGAAGCGAGGAATATTATGATTACGCATAAAATCAGACATCTACCAGTCGTAGATAATAACAACAACATAGTGGGGATACTATCTGTAAGAGATATCTTTGAGAGAATAGAAACTATAATCTGAAAATCCAATCCATCGTAATTTTATCGTATCTAAACCTTTCTGAAAACTATAGTAGCGGACACCTCTAAACGATAATACCGAGAGTGAGAGGGTACTTGATAGAGCTTAGATAATCTCATCGCTTAATTTTCGGTTCCCAGTATTTTTAGATTTATAATTTATAATAAGTAAATCGGGTTAATTTATCTCTACTTAATATATACCTCTTGACTAGCCTTAAGATTATTAAGAATCTTCTTATCTTTAAGAACTTATGTAAATTCGGGTTTTTCTTAAAAGAATCCTTATTATTGTTCTACTTTGAGTATTTGAAACTGAGACCATCTTATATATGAGGATAATTAGTTTTCGAACTTTATGAATCCGCCGACCTTACTAGTACCTACAGGGCAATTATTAGTATAATCAATCTATACTACTTCAAATCCCAGCAGCATTCTTATACTTTAAACGGTACAACCGCTTGATATATATACTCCTTGAAACTATCACATTACAGTGAAGAGATCAATTGGCTGAGCAATCTAAGAGATTAAGATCAATTGATACACACTTTCTATCATCAGTCTATCATGCTTTACGTAGAAATGAGCATGTAGAGTTTAAACCTAGAATTAGGCAAGATGTAGGGATAGTCTATGATGTCTTCGGAGTTGATGTTCCAGAAGATAAGCTCAAAATATATTATGATAGAGGTTTGATCGAGATCGTTGGCGAGGTTTCATTTCCCTCTTGTCCAATATGTGGAGACACTTGTCTTCACATCTTCTTAGTTTGTCCAGAATGTAATTCACGAAATATTGAAAAGAAGGATCTCTTAATTCACTATGACTGTGGATATACAGATAGCGTAGAAGAATTTAGACTTAGTAGTGAAGGTGTTTACCATTGTCCAAAATGTGGTAAAGTTATGAAGAGAGTAGGTATAGACTACGGTAGACCTGGATTCGGATTTATATGTAGAGATTGTAGAACAGTTTTCCAAGTTCCTTTAGTAGAAGTGGAATGTGAGAAGAACCATAAGAATAGAGTCCAGCAATTAGAAGTTAGAAGATGCTCAGTATATCGATTGTCAGAGAAATCAAAAAGCCTTTCTCAAGTATTTGAGCAAGTAGAGATTCTCGCTTATGAACTTGAAAAACTTGGGTTAGACGTTGTAAAATTTGCTAGTCTCAAGGGAGTGAGTGGAGTAGCTTATACTATACCTGTATACGTTAAAGGAGATCCATCATTGATAATCGAGATAGCTCCAGAAGAATTTATTGATGAGAGATATCCTCTCTTGATGAGTATAGAAGCAGTAGACATCCCTAATTCAGTAATGATAATAATATTACCATCAAGCTTTAGACCAGAGTTAGAAAGTATATTTAACCCTGAGAAGGTAAAAATAATTAAAGTTGAAAATCTATCTAATTCTATAGATAAAGTAGTAGATGAGGTTATAAAGATAGTCGGTGCGAGAATTCTTGGTGAGATTTAAACAAGTAATATTCTTTACAGTCATCTCACTGGTCATCCTACTACTAATACTCTATCCTAAGCCAGTGCTAATATTCACAGCGTATAGTTTAACTATAATATACATTCTCTGGGGGATATATCATCTAGTTATACTGATAATTGGATTAAAGAAACCATTCAACCCTGAAACTAAGCTGAGAACTTATCCAAAGATCTCTCTTATAATTCCAGCAAGAGATGAACCGATACTACAGAGAACGATTGAAGTTTGCTTAAATAATGTTGAATATCCTCTAGACCGTAAAGAGCTCATAGTTGTAACTGAAGACCCTGTAGGTGAGAGGATATCGACTTGGTATTCTCAAGTTTATCCTGGAAGAGTGGTTCCACTTATTAGAAGAGAATATTTTCCTACCAAGCCGAGCGCTTTAAACGATTCACTTACACTCTGTAAAGGTGAGATAATAGGAATAGTTGATGTAGAAGATATTCCAGATGTAGATACTTTTATCAAAGTCGCATCAGCATTTGAGAACTATAACCTTGACTCCGTTCAAGCTATCCTTAGGATAAGCAATGAATCAGACAGCTGGATAACAAGAATATTCTCTATGGAGTATGCAGGATGGTTTAGGGTTATGCTTAACGGTAGGTCTAAACTAGGCTTCTTCACACCTTTAGGTGGAACAGGAAATTACATAAGAAAAGATGCGATCAGTGAAGTTGGTAGATGGGATCCATTAAACTTAGCTGAAGATGCTGAGATAACTGTTAGATTTTATCTTTCTGGTAGGAAGGTGGTGGTCTTAGATGCTAGACATTGGGAAGAAGCACCGGTAACATTCAAAGCTTGGTTGAAACAGAGGACTAGATGGTTTAGAGGATGGATTCAGAGTTTAGAGAAATATTTTAGAGTTCTTATCAAGCCGACTGTTATAAAGAGGTTAAGCTTGATAAATGCTTTATCTATTATCTCCATGCTTATTGCACCTATCATGGTCTTACTCAATTGGTTAGCATACTCTCTAACAATATACTGGGTCTTAGAATACTTCAAGGTAATCCCGCTCAATCTTATGGAGAATGTATTTCCATGGTGGGCTATACTACCATTAGCCTTCAACGTAATCTATTACTATACGTGGATAGAGGGAGCAGTACTTGAAGGGATGGGTACAGCTAAAACCTTAATCAAATATTTACCTCATATGATCTTCTACATGAACTTCATGATGCCTTTAGCAGCGATAAGAGCATTCTATCAACAGATCTTCAAAGATGTTTTCTGGGAGAAGACTAAACATGTGGGGAAGGGTGTTAGGTGGACAGTTATAGAGAAAACAAGTTGAGAACAGTAACTTATCGATAACAATCTTAAAACAGATGATTACTAAAGAGAGGTGGTATATAGAAAGGCTGAACCTTTAATAGACTTGAACTGAAGGAAGAGGCTTCATGAAAAATAATACTCTCTTATTTTTTAGATGAAAAAATTATGTAGTTTGGGGGCGCCCGGATTTGAACCGGGGATCTCCGGGTGACTACTCTAACCAGTAGTGATAGATCTGGAGCCCGGCGCCGTAGACCGTCAGCCCTATGGGTGGATTGATCCCCCTGATGTAAACCCTAGGAGACAACTAGGTTACACCAGCCTGGGCCACGCCCCCAAGGTTAAACTTAGTTCGCTACTACTATTCTTAAAGCGATATAAATAGTTTAGTATAATCAAGAAGGTCAACTCCATAATGATCATTTATTTTTCTAACGATGAGTTTTTTTGATAAACCTCTTTAGTGAAAGTAGCAAAGGTCTTTGATGGTTTATTAATTTAATGAATGAAAAACTTTATTAGTTAAAATTTGTCTAGTTTATAACGAATAATGAGAATTGAATATGCAAAGTTATACATATATTTCTGTTCATTTTTCTAGAAAAACAAGAGTTATATACGACGTTTGTTCATAAACCATCAAGAATGAAGGCGGAGACTTCTACCATGGACTTCAAAGAATATGTTAAACTGAATAACGTAAAGTTTATTGATCTCCATTTTACAGATATTGTTGGTAGACTTCATCACGTAACCGTTACAGGTAGCTACTTAGATGATAAAATATTCACTGAAGGAGTACCTAAACTTGATGGTTCTTCTATCAAGGGTTTCGCAGAGATATACGATTCCGACATGGTATTGAAACCGGATATCACAACTCTTGCATTACTCCCATGGAGTATAGAGGGTGGCAGGACTGCGAGAATGATCTGCGATGTGTATAAAGGTTATGGTGGAGGTAGATCTAGTAAAGATCCAAGATACGTTGCACAGAGAGCTGAAGAATATTTAGTAGAATCTGGTTTCGATGCATCTTACTGGGGTCCGGAAGTCGAGTTCTTCATCTTCGATAAAGTCTTCTGGGATATCTCAACGACAGGTAGAGGAATGAGTTACTATATTGAGTCTAGAGAAGCTCCATGGAGCTCGAGTAGTATTGGTAAAGGTTACCCGATAAGACTTAAGGAGGGATATTTCCCCGTCCCCCCTCAGGATACGTTAATGGAGTATCGGAGTGAAGTATGTAGAATTCTTACAGAATACTTTAGGATAGAGGTTGATGCACATCATCATGAAGTTGCTACAGCAGGTCAATGTGAGATTGATTTAAAATACGATAATTTAGTGAAGATGGCTGATAATGTTCAGACATACAAGTATGTTGTTAAGAATGTTGCATGGCGGATGGGTTTAATAGCTACTTTTATGCCCAAACCTTTATATGGAGATAATGGCTCAGGGATGCATGTCCACGTAAGCATATGGAAAGATGGGTTAAACCTCTTCTATGATCCAGATGACGATTATGCTGAACTAAGCCAACTTGCAAGATACTTTATCGGTGGACTACTTGAACACAGTAGAGCTCTATCTGCTATTGTTGCACCTACTACGAACTCGTATAGGAGGCTGACCCCAGGCTACGAAGCCCCAGTCTTCATAGCTTGGAGCAAGTCAAATAGGTCTGCAAATGTTAGAGTTCCAGCATACTTTAGAGGAGGAAATAATTCAAGTATGAAGAGGATAGAGTTTAGAACACCTGATTCATCTGCTAATCCATATCTATGCTTTGCATCAATACTCGCAGCAGGTCTAGATGGTATCAAGAATAAGATAGAGCCGGGAGATCCAGTAGATGAAGACATCTATAAACTAACCTCTGAGAAGAGAAGGGAGCTGGGAGTAAGAGAACTCCCAGGAAGTTTGAAAGATGCAGTAGAATCTTTAAAATCTGATAGAGAGTTCCTAAAACCTGTTATGTCCGATGAACTTATTGATACGATAATAGAGATAGAGATGTCACATTTCATAGAAGTAAACTCTAAACCTCATCCATACGAATTCTACCTCTACTTCGACATATAGATATTAAAGCTAACAGAATTACACTATTCTAAACATCATCGAATACATCGCTATAATTTACAGGTCTAATCTGTTAAGACATTTAATCATCCATCGATTTGATACAATTTTTTAGAAATCGTATTTCAAGGTAAATTTAAATCTGAATGCTTACCAATCAATGTATGCCTGTTACACCGCTTCACATTGTTTTCATATGGCCATTCTTAAGGATTCTTAGAAAAGATAGAATCTTCTTGATTACTGGAGCTATGATCCCCGACCTCGAGATACCTTTAATGAATTTAGCTGGCTTCGAGATACCGAGAGGTATTGCTCACTCAATTATTGGAGCATTAACAGTAGATGGATTTGCAGCCATCTTAACGGGGATGATCATCTATAGATCTAAATATCTAAAGAAGGTTCTTGAGATTAATGATTATGTAAGTGGAAGCTGGTTAAGGATTTGGTTGATCTCAAGTATTGGGGCATTAACTCACATATCTATAGATTTCTTACATCATTCCTACAACCCTATACTATGGCCTATATTGATGGAGTACTATATAGGACCACTGGTCTACTTGATGAACTATGAACTCGCAACATTCTCAGTTCACGTATTTTCAATAATCTCCTTACTCTCAATCTTAATCTATTCTAGCTCTAGGATGCGCACCAGCTTCTGGAAGCTTATATCTTCATATAAGAATTTGTATAGAGCTTTAGCTGAGCCAAATTTTTAAAGTTCTCCAACAATACTACGAAATACTTCTTCAGTATACGGGTATCTCCCAGCTAATTCTTTTATCGTAAGTAGCTGTCTCTCAATCTTATCTAGAGCTACTCTAGCTGCTTGACTTAAAGTCCATGCTTCACCAACGCCTACAAGGTCTACTTTATCTGTTCTCAATCTTGCTCTACAATGTATTAGATGTTCTTCTCCATGCTTCTCTTTATGTTCCTTAAAGTGGAGTAGAAGATTCCCATTACCTAATGCATCACTTAGTTTTGAGATATATCTCTCAGCAACTTTAATGATCTCAGATTTCTCAGATGGGGATGCATCTTTAACCTTATAACTTACTTGAATATTTATTGGCGGTTTCTCTTTTTCTTCTAAAGAAGCTACGATCTCTAGTATATCAGTCCAAGTCAAGATCCCTTCTACTCTATTAGAGTGAGTGATCACTAAGCATGAGACATCATGGTCTATCATCTTTTTTATAGCCTTAGTTAAGTCTTCTTCTGGAGAAGATTGAACAACATGTTTAGTCATTATATTGGAGACCTTATATCCTAGGCTTCTAATCTTCTCTCCAGATACTTCACCTCTTGTAGCTCTACTCTTAAGCATGAGTACTTTATCTATAATATCTCTTATCGTAACCAATCCTACAAGTTTATTGCCTCTAACTACTGGAAGTCTAGATATACCATTATCTCTCATCAAGACTAGTGCTTTACCTATCGTAGAGTCTACTGTTATAGTAATAGGATCCCTTGTCATAACTTCTTTTACCTTCATTTTAGCGTAAAGTCTCTCACCAGCTGCTCTACCAATATCATCTACAGTAATAATTCCAATAATCTTCTTATTTTCTGATGATACGGGTAGCCCCTTAACAGTATTCTCAAGCATTAAGCGTGCAGCTTTAGCAACTGTATCATCGATATTCAATAATGGAATCTTCAATGCAACGTTCTTCGCCTTGATAACGTCAAGGTTTAGAGTAGACCTTAAAATTATCCTATCTGTTATTATTCCTAAATAGTTTTTAGAATTAGCTAAGACGACTATGATCGGTAGACCTTTCTCTCGAAATATCCCAACTGCTTTACTAAGAGTATCCTCACCATCAATAAAATACACCTCTTCCCTCATATACTCTTTAACAGTAGGTAACATAGAGACCATCGTATCCACATCTAAAATATAGGTGGCAACATATATCTCTAAAGACTATATATTATGGAGACACAGGTTTTTAGTGAAGGGGAGACCTTAATAGGCTTAAATACCTAGTGAAGAACTCTCTTTATAGATTTGGCTACTATATGCTTACTTGGTGGAGTTGAAGAGGTCGGGGGCAACAAGATATTAATCTCTGGAAGAGATGGTTCAATATTCATCGATTTCGGATTGAACCTAAAGAAGAAGAGAGAGTACGATGTAGGTCATGGTCTTGAGAGAATCAATAGAATCTTAAGAAATTATCTCCTAATAGGTATACTTCCAGAAATACGTGGGATTTATAGAAAAGACATCGCTGGATATGAAGAGCTTCTAAAAAGTTCTAGAGAGATCAATGTTGATGGATGTATAATCTCTCATGGGCATCTAGATCACTATGGTTCAGTAGTTTTCTTGAAACCAGAGATTAGTATAGCTACAAGTAGAAGCATGAAAGCATTGATAGAACATTCTATCGAAACATCTGGGAGAACAGGGATAGATAGAGAAGTCTTCATCTATAAAGATAGAAGATATGAAGAATTGAAGAAGATAGGAGAAGCTGGGGAGAGTCTAGAAGAAGTTGAGCGACCAATTATAATCTTTGAAGAGTATAAGAAGATCAAAGATATTCCAGTGGATGTTACACCTATGCCTATAGACCATTCTGTACCTGCAACATTCGGGCTCTATATAGAGGTAGATAAAACATCTATAGCATATACCAGTGACATCAGGTTACATGGAACTGTAAGCAGATATACGAGATTATTCATTGAGAAGGTTGAAAATGTAGACTATTTACTTATAGAGGGTACGAGGATACAGGATTCAACAATAAAGTCTGAGGAAGAGGTAAAGAATGAAACGATCTCAGAATCTTTGAAGAAGAAAGGAAAACTCATATCAGTAGTAATCTCTTCTCTCGATATAGATAGGCTTAAAACAATGATAGACGCGGCGAGAGAATGTAATAGAGTCCCAGTTCTATCACCTAGACTCTTCCACCTAATTAAAACATTAAAAGATGTTGAGAGCAGAGTTAACCTCCCTAGATTAGAAGATGTAAGAGTATATTTTGAGAAGAGATCAATAATTCATGATGGATACTTTTTAGGATCGAGATATTATAGAGGATGGTTAAAAGAACTTTACGAAAATTTAGAAAGTAGAGATATTCTTATCAAAGCTGAAGAGATCAGTAAAAATCAAGAAGAATACTTATTCATATTTAGCGGTCTCCAGTATATCTCTGAATTAGTCGAGCTGAATCCTATTCCAGGGTCTCTAATTATCGAATCGACTAGTGAACCGCATGATGAAGAACAAGAGATAGAGTGGGAGAAAGTAGAGAATTGGATCAGATTGTTGAGATTAGATAGAAGATGGATACATGCTTCTGGACATGCTAATAGAGAAGACTTGATCGAGATTATTAAACAGATAAAACCAAAAACTGTAATCCCAATACACACTGAGAATCCGAGAGAATTCAAAAAGCTTCTAGAGAAAGAAGGAGGCATAAAGGTTGAAATCTTGAGAGAAGGAGAAGAAGTAAACATAAACTTAAGATAGTCTTATCGAAAAGAAGAGATTGTATAATAACTCAATGAAAAGATAGACATGATATTTCTTAAATATCAGTATCTCTCTTGATATAGGCATGAGTTGGAAAAGTAAGCTCAACATTAATCGTGTTTTCACCATAACCTATGGTGGTACAAAACTCTTCTTCGGAGTAGGAGGTATAAGATATATCTCAAACATATTCAGTGAACTTAAGAACAAAGATATAGATAGAGTTTTATTGATTACTGGTAGGTCTTCCTATAAAATCTCAGGGGCTTGGGATTACGTTAAGAATTCTCTTGAAGAACATGGTTTTGATTATCAAATCTATGATAGGGTTTTATCAAATCCAACTGTCGACATGGTTGATGAAGCTGTAAATATAGGTCGAGAGTTCAATGTTAAAGCAATAATAGGTATAGGTGGTGGAAGCCCTATAGATACAGCAAAAGCTGTAGGTTGTCTCTTAGCAGTTGATGGAAATGCTAGAGAACTATTTATGAAGAGAGAACAACCAGGCAACTCTCTTCCAGTTATAGCGATAAATCTTACTCATGGAACGGGAACAGAGATCAATAGATATGGTGTAGAGACTATTCCTGAGAAGAAGTACAAGATAGGTATGTCTTTAACTTATCCACAGTATTCCATAGATGACCCACAATTATTGGTTAAGCTTGATAAATGGCAGACTATCGCAACTGCTATTGATAGTTTAAACCATGCTACAGAAGCAGCTACAAAGACTACTAATACACCATTCTCGATACATCTATCTAGAGAAGCAGCACACTTAGTCTTCAAATATCTTCCAATCGCTTTAATAGAGCCTGAAAATCTACTAGCTAGATACTATCTTCTCTACGCTTCTATGTTATCTGGGATAGCAATAGACCATGTTGGGACTCATCTCACCCATAGTATGGAGCATCCATTGAGTGGATTTAATCCAGAAGTTCCTCACGGAGTAGGGCTCGGAATACTACTACCATCTATATTGAAGTTGATCTATCCAGCTGTACCAGAAATCTTAACTGAGCTTTACGAGCCAATAGCTCCTAATCTAAAGGCCAATCCAGGAGAAGCATATGAACTAGCGGTAAAAGTTGAAGAATGGATGTTCAATATAGGATTGAGAAAGAAGCTTTCTGACTATGGTTTTACAGAAAATGATATACCTGAACTATTAAGATTATTTAGAGAAACACCTGGATTAAGATCTGGATTAGAAGCAACACCAGTAGCAGTAGATGAAGATGTAATTTCAATGATATATCGTGAATCTCTATACCCGATAACTAAAAGATAATAAACGATAAGATTACACATGAAGTAAGTTGATAAAATGCTCTTAATGAGAAAAGATAGACATTCATACATCAAAATGTTTTTTCTCTTTGAATTTTTAGTAAACACTCATTGAATAATTGGATGGCTTAACTATTTCATATTGATTATTTTGATTAAACTTTATTATTTATACATGTAAGATGTGCCCCGGGCAGGATTTGAACCTGCGACAACCCGGTTTCTACGATGATCCCGCACCTTAATTTAAGCAGTCTTCAGCCGGGCGCTCTCCCGGGCTGAGCTACCGGGGCTATTCTATTCTTTTGTAGAGTTTCTTAAAAACCTTCTCCAGTTTTATAATTATAGCCTTTATCATGTTTTCGATAGCTCATCAGAAGGGTATGCTAAATGATCAGAGCTGATCTATTTATCTCTAGAGGTTACTTATGCCATCGTGGATCTTCTCATCTATGCTTTTCAATCTTTATGAATTCTTCTGTTACATTAATTAGATTTTCAAGATCTTCTACTGTGTGAGAATTCGAGATGAAGAAATGTTGTGATTCTTGTGTCAACGCTATTATCCTATTTTCTAATAGATGTCTAAAGTATCTTCTATGCATCTCTTCATTCTTCATCAATTGAGCTGTCTTGATGTCTTTTGGAAATATTGGTGTAAAGTGGATTCCAACTAGAGAGCCTATGCCAGTCATATATCCAGTTACTCTATGCTTCTCGAACAATTCACTAACCTCTCTTCTCAGCCGCTCACCCAACGTATTTATATGAACATAAACTTCAGGTCTCTTCTCTAGTTCTGATAAGAGAGTATATCCAGCAGCCATCGTCAATATGTTTGCTGAGAATGTCCCACCTTGAAAAACTCTATCATGAGGGCTCGGATACTTATCTTGGTCGAGTAAGCTCATGACCTCAGCTTTTCCACCGAATGCTCCTACAGCAAACTCTCCACCCCCAACTATCTTACCGAATACAGTTATGTCTGGGCGAACTCCATAGATCTGCTGTGCACCTCCAGGCGATAACCTGAAACCTGTTATAACCTCATCGAATACAAGTAGTGCTCCTGTATCATCACATGCTTCTCTGAGAGTTTTTAGAAATTCAGGAGTTGCTGGGATCATGCCTCCAGCACCTGCAACTGGTTCAACGAAGACTGCTGCTACTCTCCTCTTCCTAATCTCTCTATCTACTATTTCTAAATCATTATAGGGTAAGATTACAGTATCTTTTACTGCTTCTTCTGTTACTCCTAAGTTTAGTCTTTCATAAGGTGGTTTAACAGCGATATGTAGAGCATCGTATCCTCCATGCCAGCACCCTTCAAACTTTACTATCTCCTTTCTCTTAGTATATCCTCTTGCGAGTCTAACTACATACATATTCGCTTCAGTACCACTATTGGTGAATCTAACCATCTCTACACTTGGAACCATCCTACAAATCTGTTCAGCTAGTCTAATCTCTAATTCATGGGGAAGACCTACGTGTACTCCTAGTTCCAAGTATTTCCGAGCGACCTCTATTACAGGTGGATAGCAGTGACCCATTATCTTCGCTCCATGACCCATCCAGTAATCTGTATACTCATTTCCATCTACATCCCATATCTTCTGTCCACGTGCTTTAGAGACGTAGAGTGGATAAGGCTCGAAGTATCTAATCGAGTATGTTACACCACCTGGGATAGATCTCTTAGCCCTCTTGAATAGTTCACGAGAACCTGGTGTTGAGGACATGTATCGACTCATATTCCTCTATCTCAAATACATCACCTAATTTAAAAACCTCTTCCCAAGCTAGAATAGTATAATAACTATATTGAATCATTATATAGAGCATAGAACCCTCTATTATCTTATCTATGTCTTCTATGCATCTTTATTAAGAGGAATAGAAAGAATGGTGCACCGATCGATGATGTTAGAGCTCCTATCGGTAGTTCTGCAGGTGCTATGAAAGTCCTAGCAGCTAGATCTGCTAAGATAAGTATTATCCCTCCTGTAAAGATAGTTGAAGGTAGTAATATTCTATGATCTTCTCCTACTAGTAGTCGTGAGATATGTGGTGCGATCAATCCAATGAAGCCAATAATACCATTAAATGCTACACTAATAGAAGTAAGGAGAGATAATGATATTACAAAATTCCGTCTAAGAGAAGATACGTTTACACCTAGTTGACGGGCTTCATCATCCCCCAACATCAAAACATTCATTCTTCTAGCATTAAACAATATATAGCATAGAACGACTATAGAGATAGGAGCCATAATATAGATAAACTTCCATGAAGATGTAATAAGACTTCCAAAGAGCCAGAAGATAATTCCGTAAGTCTTTCCAGCAGATGTAGTGACGACTATAGTTGTAGCAGATGAGAAGAGAAAGCTGATCGCAATCCCTGAGAGAAGGAGACTGAGATATGTACCGCCCGCCAACCGTGCAAAGAAGAGAGTTAAGATTAAAGCAATGATAGCACCTATAAAAGCCATTACTGGTAGAGCATATAGTGATGCAGGGGATAAGAAGGTTATTCCGAGAAGTACTGAGAGAGAAGTAGTGAATGCAGCTCCAGAAGCAACACCTGTGATGTAGGGGTCTACTAAAGGATTTCTAAAAATATTCTGCATCACTGCTCCAGCTACTGAGAGAGAAGCACCAACTATTATTGCAGTGACGATTCTAGGAGCTCTCACATTCATTACTAGTTCAAGATTTTTTACATCACTCTTACCGAATAATAAGTTGATTAAATCTAATTTTACTGCACCAATAAATAATGAGGTTAAACTGAAAAATATGGTTAAAGATATTCCAGAGATCAGTACTAGGATCAGCTTCTTCTTCTTTAATGATATGATTGAAAAGTTATCATTCATTATAGAACACTCAGCTCACATTTACTTTAACCTACTGATAAGTATTCTCTATAATCATCTCCAATAACATTTGGAATCTTCACCTTGAATACCTCTGGGTAAAGTATCTTAGCTAATAATTCTACTGCTTCTCCTATTCTCGGTCCAGGTCTAAGAAATATGTTCTCAGCCTGTCCATATAATAAGTAGATGTTATCATTTTTTACTGCATCTACAGAGCTCATTCCTTGGATATTCTTGATCTTTTCCAATACTTCATCAGGCTTTAACCCAATAGACATAGCTGTAACGAGGATTACTTCAGGATTTCTAACTACAATAGTCTCAGGGCTGGACATAATCCATCCATTAGAATCTATTAGAGAGTTGTATCCACCTGCTAAACTAATGATATCGTTGAGGAAGGTATTGCTTCCACTAGCCCATATGGGTTCAAGCCATATAACACCGATGATGCTCTTCTTAGATTGAACATTCGCAAGCTTTAACTGAATGGAGTCTATCTTATCTCTAATATTGTTTACAACTTTTAATGCCTCTTCTTCAATATTCATAATCTTTCCAATGAGTATAATCCCTCTATAAACATCGAGAATATTATTAGCTTCTAGAGCTACTACAGTTAATCCTTTCTCTTCTAAGATGGGTACTAGTTTTCCCTGGAGGTTTGCGCTAATGAATACGATATCAGGCTTAAGTTCTACGATCTTCTCTACATTAAGAGTGACTACACCACCGATATTTACTATAGAACCCTCATCTCTAAGTTTCTTTACCTCAAGAGGATAATCGCTGAACTCGTCTACACCTACGATGTAGCTTATTAATCCTAAACTTCCTAAGATCTCAGTATTACTAGGAGCACATGAGATTATCCTTCTAGGTTTATCAGTTATGATAACTTCTCTATTCATAAAATCTATTATTCTCAATGGATAAACGGTTTCTCTAACATTAGTTGTCTTGGTGTAAGTGATCTCAGTGGTAACTGTTACCGTTGTCTGAGACGTAACATATTGGGTTTCGGTCTTAACGTTTCCCAAAGATGTAGCTAGATAGAGATTTAGCCCGATGCTAACTACTAAGACTACTAAAAGAGCTAGTTGTAGATATTTTTTCATGATGGATGGATGATCCATCCAATATTTAACCTTATTTTAGAAAAGATTAACCAACATATACCTACTAGTCACTTTAAAAAATCTTTTTACGGTATAAATTTTTGCATTAGAAATATTTTGATTCATAGAGATGATGATAATATTATTATGATGCTTTAATTATAACCTACATGTATGAGCAAGTATATTCAAGTTTTAACAACGATTGATTCTGAAGCTAAAGCAGAAGAGATTGCTAAAAGACTTCTTAGAGATAGGTTGGCAGCTTGTGTACAGATTATAGGTCCTATTAAATCTATGTATTGGTGGAAAGATCAAATGGAGGAAGCTCGGGAATGGATCTGCTTGATAAAGACGGAGTCCAGTAAATATGCTGATATAGAGAATACGATTAAGGAAGTACATAGTTATGAAGTACCTGAGATTATAGCTTTACCGATCATCTCTGGATACAGTAGGTATCTCGAATGGATCTCAAATGAAGTTAAAAAAGATAAAAAGAGTTAATTCTAACTCCAAGGTAAATTTAGAAAATTTATACATACATATCTTTAGAGAGATAGCGATCCAATAGCTAAGTTTAACTAATCATTTTTCTCTTTTCTCGAGATTTGATGGTTAGGTGAGTGTATTCCAACTCTTGATTTTTCAATTATATCATACGTGGGTAGGATAACTATGCATTCAGAAGGATCTCCAACTGCAATATAACAATTTCTTAGATAAGCTATACCTGTCAAAGCACATGTAACCGCATCGAGTTCGTGGATACATTCATCTGATCTAAATCCTTTAACACCTATCTTCATCAAACCTTCTCTTAAAGAATCTATCCCTTCACTCCTCCTCGGTATCTTCAAGATATCTTGAGCAGCACTTGGATAAACTTCAATCACCTCGAATCCATGTTCTTCAAGTTTCTTCTTCAAGATTATCGCTCTCTCAGTAAGCATCTTCATACTTTTAAATCTTGGTGGAATTATGCGTATGCCCATCTCTAATAGTTTTTTATCACAGATCCGAAAATACTCTCTATCTTTAGGCATACTGAGAGGTGCATCTACAGCTACGATCTCTGGGTCTGATGATAAGATAAAGCTCAAAATATCTTCATCACTTTTCTTTACACATGTTTCAGAGTAGAGGTTCATGGACATCCTACACAATCCAGTTCTTCTCTTCTGTGATCCTGCTAAATCTACTCCTACTGAAACCCATACCACAGACTTCACCAACTATCTTCGAGATCAATCTTTTATGACTGTGGGAATAAACCCTCCTCTTATAGCATGGTCAGCTAATACTATAGCTGTTATAGATTCAACTACTGGTACTGCTCTTGGAACGATACATGGATCGTGTCTACCCGTTACAATGATCTCTACCTCTCTTTTTTCTATGATATCTACTGTCTTCTGCTTTATGGCTATAGATGATGGAGGTTTAACTACAACTCTAAAGATTAATGGTGCTCCAGTTGAGAGTCCTCCAACAACTCCTCCAGCATTATTCTTCTGGATAACTATCTCTCTATCATGGATCGTCATGGGATCATTATGTTGAGAGCCGAGCATCTTAGATGCTTTAAAGCCTGCTCCAAATTCTACACCTTTAACTCCTGGTATAGAGAGAAGTGCTTTTGCTAGATCAGAGTCAAGAGCATCGAATACCGGTTCACCCAACCCTATAGGTAATCCTATTGCGATACATTCAATTATCCCACCTACACTGTCTCCTTTAGACATAACCTCTAAAATTTTCTCTTTCATTCTCTTAGCAGATTCATGGGTCGGTGCTCTTACATCATTCTCATACCTTATATTCTTAACATCTTCAAGTGTGAAGTTCTCCGCTCTCTCTCCACCTATCTCTAATGAGTAGGCTAGAATCTCTATGCCAAGCAACTTCTTTAAAAGCTTCTTGGCTACTGCTCCCGCCATAACGAAGCTTACTGTTATTCTGCCAGAGAATCTTCCTCCACCTCTATAATCATTGAATCCTCCATACTTTACGTATGCAAAATAATCTGCATGACTTGGTCTAGGTCTATATCTTAATGCTTCATAATCTCTACTCTCTATATCTCGATTCCAGACGATCATGCATATCGGTGCACCTGTAGTAAATCCATTGAAGACCCCTGATAAGATCTCTACTCTATCTTCTTCTACTCTCTTTGTAGAGACTTCTGAGATTCCAGGCTTCCTTAAATCCAGCTCTCTTTGAATATCTATTTCTGAGAGTTCTAGTCCAGCTGGACATCCATCTACTACTGCACCAATACATCTACCATGGCTTTCACCAAAGCTTACTACTACAAATCTCTTACCAAAAATGTTTCCAGTCACACCTACCCTTTAATAACATATTTTCCAAATTTATCAAGATTTCTAGTTATAATGCTTTTGAATTCTTCTAACCAAATATTGACCAGTTCTATTCTAAATCTACTGGTTAAATGCTATCACGACTTTCTACGTTAAGATGGATACATCTAAACTCTATCGATAATATCTTAGTTTTTAAACTTCTCTAAATGAGATGTTTAATCTCTTTAAGTCTTCTAAGAAGTTTGGGTAAGAGATCTCAGCCCACCTTAATCCACTGATTATACATCCTCTTTTTGTAGATGCTGCTAGTATCGAGAAGGCCATAGATAATCGATGATCATTATGTGGATCCAATTCTACTCCTCCCTCGATCTCTTCTTTACCACGTATCTTCATACCATCTTCATATACTTCTACGTCTACACCTAGCTTCCTCAATTCTATCGCAGTTGACGTAATTCTATCACTCTCTTTAAATCTTGCATGTTTAACACCTTTAATAATCGTTTCTCCAATAGACTTGGAGGCCATTACCGCAACTACTGGGACAAGGTCTGGAGAATCTTTAAGATCGTATTCTCTATCACCTGAACTTATCCCAGAGCTTTCAACAACTATCTTAGAACTATTGATGTAGACTTTATTATCAAAATCTTTAAGAATATCGATTATTGCTGAGTCTGCTTGTGGAAGCTCTAGGCTAAGATTCTCTACCTCAACCTTTCCATTTGTTAAGTATGCTCCAGCAAGAATAAAAGAGGCAGAGCTAAAATCTCCAGGTATCTTGAAATGTGTTGAGCGTCCAGATTGGTTAGGCTCTACTATAAATAGTTGGTATTCATCTCTCCTAACAGTATATCCATATCTTTTTAAAACTTCTATAGTTGCATCAATATACTTCTTTGAAACTATATCGCTTTCAATCTTTATTCTTGTTTCTTCTTTAGCTTTTGTAGAAGCTATCAATAATGCTGAGATAAACTGAGAAGATATATCTCCCCTGATGATCGTTTCTCCACCTTTGAGACCTCCTGATTTAACTATAATTGGCGCACATCCGTTCCCTCTAGTTGACCAACATTCTACTCCTAGATGTTTAAGAGCATCGAGAAGTGGCTGCATAGGTCTTCTCCTTAAGCTTTCATCACCTGTTAATACTACGTATCCTGGTGGAGCGAGAGTAGATATAGCTGTAAAAATTCTGAGAGTGGTTCCAGAGTTTTCTGCATCTACTACATCTTCAGGTAAATTTAATCTACTGCCAATGATGGTGGTGGACTCATTTTCTTCAAAGACCATGGCTCCAAACTGTTTACATGCTCTTAAAGTTGCTTGAGTATCCCCCGACTTAAGTGGACTCTCTATAATACTTCTTCCATCTACGAGTAGAGATAAGGCATAAGCTCTATGAGTATAGCTCTTACTAGGTGGAGCTCTTATTCGACCACACATAACTGAAGGATTAACATATAATCTATCCAATTTCTCTAGACTTTTAAACTGCATCACAAAGATATAAACTCTAAATATTGAGTTCACAAGTATTTTTCTGACATTTCACTCTCCATCTAGAGAAGGTCAAAGAACCAATGTATTATCATATACGAGGTTAAATTATATTGAGAAATTATGTAGCTATGAAAGAATTGATTATGCAGGGTTAAGCCTTATAGGGGAAAATTAGTATGAGAAATCAAAAGTGGATGGGTTTATTTAAATAGTGTATGAGAAATCAAAAGTGGGATGGATTTCCTTGATATTGTTTTGTGATATGAAATGGGAAACGTATAAATGTAACCCTATGATGGATTCTAATATTGGAGTGGAATCAGAAATTGAATAGAGATATGTTAATTGGTTTATTGATCTTAATAGGATCTATCATAGGGATAATAATCTATAATTGGCTACTATTCTTCACAGATTGGGGGATGATAGTGTTGAAGGTTACAGCATTTATAGCGGTAACAGGCGTGCTTGCTGTACTCGCATGGATAGGATATACGTTGGCAACAACTCCTCCACCAAAGCCGATCGAAGAGATTGAGAAAGAACTTGAGAAAGAATTAAAAGAAGAAAAGAAAGAATAAAATACCCATCGAGTTGCTGGAAGCGTCTTTGACGATTCTTAAAGCTAGATTATTTGCGACTGGTTTAATGAATATACCTCTAGATGTAAATCTCTAACCATCTGATAAAGTGAACTTCTCTCAATTAATCTACTTGATGGCGGTCTCTACTAAGCTTCTTCTCTAGAGTAGGGTGTTCCCAATGAAGCAGGTACTCCTATCCTCTTCCTAATACTCTCGATAGAGATCAAGATTAATGTTATTATTGTTATAATGTATGGGAGCATAGCTAAAAAGTAAGGAGATTGAGCGCCTAGACCGAATAGTTGAAGTCTATACTGGAAGGTCTCGACTCCTCCGAAGAGGTATGCTCCTAGTATAGCTCTTAGTGGATTCCATGTAGCTAGTATAACGAGTGCAAGTGATATGAATCCTCTTCCAGCGGTAACTCCTTCTCTCCAGAATGGGTGGAAACCTATAAAGAAGTAAGCTCCAGCAAGACTTGCAAACAATCCACTTATCACTACTGTTACATATCTTACTAGGAAAACGTTTACACCAAGAGAATCAGCCATAGAAGGGTTTTCTCCAACAGATCTAATAATGAGTCCATACCTAGTCTTGAAGAGTATAAACCACATAATTATTGCAAGTATAAGTGAGGTATAGACGAGTATATTATGTGTAAAGAATGTTTTTCCAATTAAAGGTATTTGAGAGAGTAATGGTATAGGGATCTCCGGAAGCTTCTCAGCTTGTTGTATCATCAACATACTCTCAGGTAAAGATGGGTTTAAAGATGATAGTATCCTTCTTCTTATATCTGGAAATGTTATGAGACCGCTTAAACCTAGTCCAAGTAATGTTAAAGCCAAACCTACTATTACTTGATTTAACCTTAGATGTATAGCCATGACTGCGAGAATAAGGCTCATCAATACTCCAATCAGAGCGGCCATGAGTATAGCTACAAGATGACCGTAAGCTATGGTGAATATGAAGGAGATTGCTGCACCCATGATCATCATTCCTTCTAACCCTAAATTTAAGACCCCTGAACGTTCCGCATAGACTTCTCCAAGAGATGCTATAAGGTATATTGTACCCATCTGGACAGTTAGCTGAAATACTTGTTCAAACCATTCAAGGCTCAGGTTTACCACCTCCCGTGAGTATAGTTATCTTATAACGCTTGAACAATTCTCCAAATAATATGAATAAGAATATTAATGCTTGTAACATCTCTATGGTAGCTCCAGGTATGTTTAATGTTACTTGAAGTGTGTTCCCAGCTACAAATAATCCTCCGAAGAAGATGCTCGTAGGTATTATTAACCATGGATTGAGCGTTGATAGAAGAGTTACTATTATCGCTGTGTAGCCATACCCAGCCGATGCTCTAGGTCTAAGTCTCCCGATAATACCGCTCACTATCGTTAATCCACCTAATCCTGCGAAACCTCCAGATAGGAAACCTCCAAGAGTAATAACTTTAGTTAAGTTGGTTCCTGCATATCTTGCTGTATCTAGGCTTTCTCCAACAATCTTTAACTCAAACCCAAGTTTAGTATACTTTAAGATACAGTAGACTAGTGTTGCCATAGCTATGAAGAGGATCGACCCTAGGTAGGTGGATTCGCCAAAGATTAAGGTTAGTTTAGCATATTCTGGGAAAGGTATTGATAAGGGAAATCCAAACCCTTTTGGATCTCTCCACGGTCCATATATTAAGTAATCTACAAAGTATATAGCTATATAGTTCATCATCAATGTTGTAAGTATCTCATTTACCTTCATCTTTGCTTTAAGAAAAGAAGGGAGGGCACACCATGCACCTCCAGCTATAAACGATGTTACGATCATCATTGGGAGTACAAAGTACTCTGGGAACATTCCATAGTATACATGGAGTAGAACTATGCCTGTAGATGCAAACATTCCTAGATATATCTGGCCTTCTGCCCCGATATTCCAGAAATTCATTCTGAAGGCTATGTTTAAGCCTAATGCTGCAAATCCTATTGGGATAGCGTACTTGATAGTCTCGATCAGTAGTGAAGGTGTAATGAAGACTGCGATTATCTGGCTATAAGCTATTAATGCATCTGCACCTAGTATAGTAAGTGCAGCTCCAGCTACTCCGAAAGCTATCAAGATGCTTAATATCGTTGATAAGACTGATAGTTTACGAGGATAATGGAGTCTTCTCTCTATCTTGACTACTACATTTGGTCTCAAGCGATATTTAATCAACTTCACCACCACTAAGATGAGATTGAAGCATCTGCTCCAGCCATCATCAAACCTATCTTTTCTACACTTACTTCACCTGGCTTAAATGTTCCAACGATCTTTCCATCATGAATAACTCCAATTCTATCGCAAACCATCATTGCTTCTTCTATATCTTCTGTGATATAGAGTATACTTGTACCTAGCTTACTATACTCTATTAAGCTCTTGTTTAAGAATTCTGCAGCAGCTATATCTAAACCTTTAGTTGGATAAGTTGCAATAATAAGCTTCGACCTTACTCCTCCGATCAATTCTGAGAGTTCTCTAGCGAGGATTAACCTCTGTATATTTCCACCAGATAGTGACCTAACTTTGATAGAAGGACTTGGACAAACTATGTTAAACTTTTCTACAATTTCTTCAGCTTTCTTCTCCATCTTCTTTATATCTATGAATATCTTCTTTGAGTATGGTCTATACCTATAAGCTTTTAGAAATAGGTTGTCTATTACGGAGAGGTTTGGAGCTACCCCGTACTTCATAGGTTCTGGAGGGATATATGCTACACCGAGTTCTATCATCTTCTGAGGATTTGGATCAACAATCTTTATACCATCAATTATTATCTCTCCATCTACTGGTCTCCTTAAACCAGCTAAGACTTCTGCTAATTCTTGCTGCCCATTCCCAGTTACACCGATTATACCGAAGATCTCATTCTTCCTTATCGTTAAGTTTACGTTCTTCAATGAGAGTACACCAGCGTCGTTGAAAACTTTCAAGTTTCTCACTATAACTAATTCTTCATCTGAATATGTTTTATTCTTTTCAATATTGAAGAGTACTGGTCTACCGATCATGAAGCTCGCAAGCTCTTTAATATCCGTCTCCCAAGTATTCTTTGTCGCTACGACCTTCCCCCTTCTCATTACAGTTACTCGATCGCTGATAGCTAGAGCTTCATCTAACTTATGTGTAATAAAGATGACTCCTCTACCTTCCTTCACCATCATTCTTAGAGCATAAAATAGATACTTGCATTCTTGAGGAGTTAGAACAGATGTAGGTTCATCTAAGATCAGTATCTTGGCCTTTCTATATAGAATCTTTAACAACTCAACCTGCTGCTTCTCTCCAGCTGAGAGCTGCCAGACAAATACGTGAGGATCTATCTTCCAATTATATTGTTCTGCTAACTTCTTTATCTCTTCTCCAATCTTCTTACTATCTATTATGAATCCCACATCTTTTAACCCAAGAATTACATTCTCAAGTACAGTATGTTGAGGAATGAGTTTGAAGTTTTGATGAACCATACCTATACCTAGTTTTATTGCTTCTTTAGGAGATCTTATCTCTACACGCCTCCCCTCTATGTATATCTCACCAGAATCTGGTTTGTAGAGCCCGTATAGAATATTCATGAGCGTAGTCTTTCCTGCACCATTTTCTCCAAGTAGAGCATGGATTTCCCCCCTCTTCAAAGTAAAATCAACATTATCATTAGCGATTACTCCTGGAAATCTCTTTACAATACCATGAAGATGTACGAGCTCCTCCAACCTCTCCACCATTAAAATATATGGTCTTAAAATAATAAAAATATGTAGGATGTTTGGTAAGGGCTTATCTTGGTAGACGCTCTTCTATATACTCTACGTGCCAATCCATGCTCCAGAGCATATCGTGATCTGCTCTCTCACCAACCTTAATCCTCACTTCTCCATCTTGATCTCTTATCGGTTCACCTAGATTTCCTTCAACACTAAATGGCTCGAATAACAGCTCTTTCATCTCTTCATATCTTCTCTTTATCTCCCGTTGCCATTCACTAGGGATCACAGGATTCAAAGGTGCTAGATAGACTGTTCCTTCTGGTTTTCCAGCTGTGCTCTTCTCTTCTGGAAGCCTCCATCTCCATGGCATATAATCTCCAATTCTAGTCCATATGTCTACAGATTGCCAACTATTGGTTGCAACCATTCTATAGAACTCTAGGTAGATCGGCCCCCAGTTTGCTATCTGCCCAGTTAAGTGTGCGGTCGGCCCATACTCTTTCATATCACTATAATGGCTGAAGCTCCAGACTCTCCTACCTTTCTTCTGATATTCTTCTGCAACTTGCAAGACTGCTGGAGTATCTTCTGTAAATGCTAAAACATCACAGTTCTTTTCTTCAACTAAAGCTATCGCTGCAGCTCTCGCCTTCTCAGGAGCTACCCATTCAAATATCCAGCTAACATGTGCCTTAATGTTCTTCCCAGTTCTTTTCTTGTATGCGTAATTTGCTCCTAGAACAAATGCATTTATATGTCTTACGACTTCAGGGATCGGATAAGCACCGACATATCCTACTACACCTGTCTCTGTAACCGCTCCTGCAGCTAAACCATTCAGATAATATAGTTGATAGAATTCTGCGAAAGCTGCACTCATATTTTCAGGAGCATTTCCAGCAGCACCACTTCTATAACCACTGATATGTACAAAATGCTTATCAGGATATTTTGCTGCTGCTTCTGCTGTTGGATCCATGTAACCGAAGCTCGTAGTAAATACGAGGTCAACCCCTTTCTCTATCAAGCTCGTTATCGCTCCACCAACCTCTGCCTCTGGTACAGACTCCATGTAGATGCTCTCGACAGGTTTACCGAACCTTTCATCAGCCCATCTCCTCCCTCTATCGTGACCATAACTCCAACCATAGTCTCCTATAGGTCCAACGTAGATGTAACCTACCTTCAATGGCTTGACAGGCTCTGGAACAGTTCTAGTTACTTCTTTAACCTCTGTAGTAGTCTTCGTAACGGTTAGTGGTGCTGGCGCTGCTCCTGTACCAGCTACATATCCAGCTACTCCACCTATTACTCCTGCAGCAACCACACCTCCAATAGCGGCAGTCTTTGTTATCCCTAGAAAATCTCTTCTTGAAAGTTTCTTATTTAGACTTCTTTCATCCATATTAATGGATCGATATATCCTTGTTATGAGTTTTTCTTAATACATACTTGTCAACTTAACATAAACCTGTCTGGAAGAATATAGTTATGAATCTAATAGAAATTTTTATGATCGGTTATTATCCCTCATCATGTAGGAGATCATTCTATTACTTCGACATTAGCGAGCATATTGTTAGGTTTCGTCTTTATAACCTTACCATAGTTCTCTAGTTCTCTCGCTAGTTCTCTCTCATATTCAGGTGATGTTACAACTACTATCGCTGGACCTTTCCCAGAGATCCCTGAAGCTATCGCTTTCTTCTTTAATGCTATCATCGCTGGTCTGTAGTCTAGGTCTAGAGCTGAAGCTATCAATATACCGTTGAGTATCATAGCATCCCATATCCATCCATTCAAAGCGAGTTCAGCAATTCTTTGAGAAAGTTCCTTAACATTCTTTAAAGCTGTTACATCAACCATCTTTGTATAAATCTTCTTCTCAGGTATGGAGATCAAGATTGTGAATCTCTCCTCTATCTCCCAGTGAGCTAATATTTCTCTCTTAATGTTATCTGTAATGTTTACTCCTCCTATCATACATGTTAGAGCATCGTCGTATGCACCTGTAATAGTTACTCCTGCATCTATAGAAGATTCTACAGCTAGATTTACAGCTTCATGTAGACTGAGGTCTACACCTAGTAGCTTCGAAACAGATAAGACGACGGCATCTGCTACTGCACTAGAACTCTTCAACCCTCTAGCAACGGGAATATTTGAAAAGATCTTTAAACTAATACCTAAATCTCGAACTTTAGAGAGATTTAAAACTCTATCTACAGCTTTTTCTACAAGAGATGTATCTCCCACCTCTTCATCTTCAACCTTGATCTCGACTTCAAGTTTCTTCTCTTCTATTCTCTCTGCCTCAACTATAGTGTAGAGATCTATACCGATTGCTCCACCTATTCCAGCTGGAATTGCATTTAGAATAGATACTGCTCCATGGACTGTGGCTCTAACCTTCATTTCTACCCCATGTTTGGAGGCTCTGCTCAGCAACTTTCAAGAGCAATTCTCGAGGAGGTTCTAAGTTCGTCCATAACTGGAATGATTTTATAGCTTGTTCAATAAGTGGGTTTACTCCATACACTATAGTAGCACCCGCCTTCTTTGCTTCTTCTAGAAGTCTCGTCTTCATAGGATTGTATACTAAGTCGAGAATTAAGGATCCTTTTGGGATCTCTGTAGAGTTTAGTGGTGTCTCATCTATATGTGGCCACATCCCTATAGGTGTTGCATTAATGATAACTGAACATGTCTTAGAATATCTCTTCATCTCGAAAAGACTTACTGACCTCATATTCAATTCTTCATCTCTAAATCTTCTAACAAGTGTAGCAGCTCTAAGTAGTCTCCTATTAGCAATTATTATCTCTTTAAATCCAAGCATCTTTAAAGCTACTATAGCCGCTCTTGCCGCTCCACCAGCTCCAATTACCAAAGCTCTCCCATCTCTAACTTCTTCAATATTCTCTATAGATTTTTTTATTCCTTCTACATCGGTATTGTAACCAATTAATTTATTATTCTTAAGAACTACCGTATTTACCGCCCCCGTTTCTTTCGCAGATATATCAAGTCCATCTAGATATCTTATTATAGATACTTTGTGAGGTATGGTGACATTGAAGCCTGATACTCTTAAAGCTTTCAATCCTTTAATTGCTCTAGATAATTGAGTAGGTTCTACATCAAATGTTAAGTATACGCAGTTTAAATCAAAGTATTTGAAAGCAGTATTATGTAGTTGTGGAGAGATTGAGTGCTCTATTGGATGACCTATCAAACAGAAAAGCTTGGTCTTTGAATTTATCTCCATAATCCTCTACCTTCTAGAAGGTTCATGACCTCGATTACTTCTCCAACAGTTAATTGACCTGGAGCAACTTCTTCTCCTGGAAGACATGTGTAAGTTATTGGGGAGCCGATTATCATCGAGAGTATGCGGGAAGCGATACCACTATCATCAATCCCGAAAGCTATCAATCTTTCTGGAGGAAATATCTTGAAAAGTCTAAGTATCTTCAGATTCTCTTCAAAACTATTAATTTTAATTACTATCTTTGAGATATCTCCGAGTCTGAGCATCTCTGAAACGGTCTCAGTAAGCATGCTGAAGCTTGGAGTTTTATCTAGACTATGCCATGAGATTATTCTACGAGTCTTCTTACCAAGATTTACTTCTTTCTTTATCGTTCTGAGCTCTATATCTACGTACGCAGGCTTCAATCTCGCTAACTCCTCCAAAAGCTTCACTCTAAGGTTCTCTTCTCCTCTATACTCTCCCCCTTCCCACCAAGGTCTAAATGTTACTATAGCTCTATCACCAATATCTATAATTAGTTTTATTAGATCTTCTGAGAAAGGATTGGCTAGATAGTCTAATCTAAGCTCAACTAGATCTCCACCTATATCTAGAGCTCTCTTAGCTTTCCACTCTAATTCATCAACTGTCTTGGCCTTCAGACTAACGCAGATCTTAGGCTTCATACTTATCGTTCTATAATGAATTCTTCTACTGCTTTTCCAAAATGTCTAGCCTTGAGCTCTGAGATATATACAACTATCTTCTCTCCTGGGTTTAGATCAGTTATAGAGATCAATGAGCCACTGCTTTTAACCAGTCTGATGGTTTCAGCATCTTGAAGTATGATTGAT
Organism: Aigarchaeota archaeon; assembly: GCA_025058515.1. Lineage (GTDB taxonomy): Archaea > Thermoproteota > Nitrososphaeria_A > Caldarchaeales > Wolframiiraptoraceae > Geocrenenecus. The sequence continues at coordinate 12,677 of JANXDW010000015.1, read as the reverse complement.
CCCTCTATCTCCTTAAACCTTGCTCTAACAAGCTTCATAGGTCTCTTCTCAATCTTAACTCTACCTACTGTAACAGCTCTAGCTTGACCATTACTCGATGCTACGAGTATCTTCATTCCAGAAGAGATCTCTGATAGATACTTAGTTGATCCATCGGGCATCATAACATAACAGTGGACTGCGCCAGCGTTAACTCTAAAAGGTCTAGGCGATGTAAAGATAGACCCGATATTTTCATTATGTACGAGGAAGAAGAATTGTGCAGTATTGCCTACTAATAGCCCTTCACCGATGTTCAAGATAGAGGCTGTATCTACACATACTCTATCACCCATCCCGATGCTCTTCACATCTATAACCTCTGCATCAACTAATTTTATCTCCTTAATTGTTTTGAATACTTCAACAACTTTTTCTACATCTTCTATACTCTCTACTCTGACCACGACCCCATCAACTCCCTTCTCTAATACTCCTAGAAGTGTCTCGACTTCCTCAAGACTTGAACTATATGCGTAAAGTCTAGTTTCAGTACGTTGAAGCTCTGCTATAAGATTCTCTAAAGGTATAATCTTCCATGATGGTGTATCTACGAGTATTATATCTGCACCAGCACGTGCTGTATCTAAAACCTTCTCAATATCATTAGCTTCTTCTACTCTTATCTTAACAATTCTCCTAGTATCTTCTCTTCCAAGTAACTCGACTTCTCCATCCTCTTTCTCTACATATACATTGAAGCCTTTGATGAGTTCTTCAGATACTTCTCTATATTTACAGTACAAGTCTCTTATTCCTAGAGATACAGCATAGTCTAACATCTTTTTATCAAGATGACTGGGAGATATTATTATATGCTTATTCATCATCTCATCCTTTCAGTATTCTGAGAGCTTCTTCAACTTCTCCGCCATCTATCACTATCTTTCTGAGAGCCTTTGTAATGAGCTCTGGATCATCATGTTGGAAGATATTTCTACCAAATGTTATACCATATCCTCCCGCTTTCATTACCGCATATGCAAGCTCTAGTACTTGCTTATCATCATCTAACTTAGGACCACCTGCTGCAACTACTGGTACTGGGCATCCTCTAACAATTACATTTATCTCATCTGGATCGGATGAAGGCATAGGTACTTTTACAATGTCTGCACCAAGTTCTGCTGCTATTCTTGCTACATGTGCGATTAATTGTGGATCATTCGGATTCTTTATGTTCTCTCCTCTTGGATACATCATCGCTATTAGTGGGATTCCCCATTCATCACATATATCCGCCGTCATTCCAAGCTTAATCAACATCTCTTGCTCATCTTTATTTCCTATATTGATGTGAAGTGATACTGCGTCAGCTCCCAATCTTATTGCTTCTTCAACTGTTCCTACCCTTACCTTTAAGTTAGGATTAGATGATAAATTAGTTGAAGCGGAAAGATGTACTATTACCCCTATCCTTAATGGATTCGGCAAGCTTCTCAATATTCCTTTATGCACTAATACTGCTGTAGCTCCACCTCTCTCAACTTTCTCCATCGTTTTATGGATCTGCTCAATCCCTTTAATCGGTCCTACAGTAACTCCATGATCCATTGGAACACATAACATCTTATCGTTGAACGTTATCCTGGATATTCTGATACGTTTTCCAGAAACCATCATCTACCCTCCAGATATCCTTTAACGAAAAGTAGTTCAGCAGTTAAGACGGCCACGCCTGCAGCACCTCTAATCCTATTATGGCTTAGAACAAAGTATTTTAGAGTATTATTTGATTCTCCATGTCTCACCCTCCCAACTACTATGCTCATACCAGGTTTTGTTCCAGACATAACATCCAATCTAGGCTGAGGTCTATCCTCTAGATCGGTAACAATTATTGGATCTCTGGGAGCAGTGGGTAGATTAAGTTCTTGAGGCTCACCTCTAAATCTCCTGAATACTTCTATCACCTCATCTATCTTGACATTCTTCTCTGTCTCAACATATACTGCTTCTAAATGTCCATCTATAGTTGGAACTCTAGCACATGATGCCTCGATAGGGAATTTGGCGTGCTCGATCTTACCTCTATCAAGTCTACCTAAGATCTTCTTTGTCTCTGAAGATACTTTTTCTTCTTCTTTCTTAATATATGGAATTATGTTTCCAAGTATCAAGTATGATGGTACTCCTGGGAAGCCTGCACCAGTCACAGCTTGATATGTTGATACGACAACCTTCTCTATCCCATAGTTATCTAGGATCGGTTTAAGTGAGAGTGCTAGACCTACAGCAGTACAATTAGGCGTCGTCACAATAAAGCTATCTCTATCTTTCTTCTGGATCTCTATAAGCTCTAGATGATCTGGATTTATCTCAGGGATTATAAGTGGTACATTTGGCTCCATTCTAAATGCTGAAGTTTCACTAACTATTGGGAATCCATGTTCTAAGAATTTAGCTTCTACCTCTCTTGCAACTTCTGAAGGTAGTGAAGAGAAGACTAGGTCGGCATCCACCTGCTTCGGGTCAGGTTCAACCACCTCTATATCTTCTACTTCTTTAGGGATATTTTTTATTGTTCTCACTGCTTCACCATACTTCTTTCCAACGTTCTTCTTCCCAGTCAAAGTTGAGATCTTAAACCATGGGTGACCTACTAAGAGGTCTACATATTCTACTCCAGCCATTCCAGTCGATCCAAGTATTCCAACTTTTATCGTCTTCACTCTCCCACCTTCTCATTTTTCAGTTCCTCAACCAGCATTTCTTTTGTCTTCTCAATATCTCCACGCGATATTATTAATCTTATCGATGAGCTTATTGTTAGCAATCCATAGATGTTTATCCCAGCTTCTGCAAGTGGTTTGGTAACTCTGTATATTATCCCTGGACTGGTCTCGAGCATTCTACCCGAGATTACTAGCATGGCTAGATCTTGATAGAAGCTTACAGCTTTTCCAAGTTCATTTGAAACTAAGCTTGAATGTATATCAGCTATTATTCCATCTTTCTCTTCAACGTAGAGTATCATGGACTGTTCTTCACTGGTTAAAGCTATTATCTTTACCCCTCTATCTTTTAACTTTGTTATTAGCTTCTCATAGACTTGTACTCCATCTAGATGTTCCCCAATTATCGTAGCCATAACAATTCTGAGTGGAGGAGAGTAGACCTCGATCTCAGGATCGTAGCCTTTGATAATCGTCCCCTTATCACTTAATAATTCTTTTAGACTAGCAATTCTGAGCTTCAATTTCTTTCGCAGATATCTTAAAGCTTTTGTATGAATTATCTTCGATCCTCCTCTAATCAAAGCTTGAACTTCTTTAAAGTCTAATTCATTAAGTATTCTTGCATCTTCAACTATGTCTGGATCTGCGGAGAAGATTCCTGGGACATCTTTAACCAGTACTATCTCTTCTGAATCTAGACAGCTTCCGAGTAAGACTGCTGTAGTATCGCTCCCCCCTCTACCTAGAGTTGTTATCTCTCCACGAAGTGTTACTCCGATAAATCCACAGATCACTGGTACAACGCCTTTAGATATCAGTGGTATCAATTTTTCTTCTACTCTCTTCTTAGTTTCTTCATAGATCGGCTCAGCATCTAGATGTCTATCATTAGTTATTATTGGCCATCTTTCATCAGATGGATCTATGAAGAGAGCGTTTATTCCATGTTCTCTTAATGCTAAGGTGAAAAGCCTTACACTAGTTCTTTCGCCCATCGCTAGTATCTCATCCATCAATGAAGGATCAGGGTTCTTTGATAAGTTCTTAACGGTATTTATCAGCTCATCTGTCACCCCCTTCAATGCTGAGACTACTACGACGACGCCGTACCCATTCTCAACCAGCTTCTTCACCCAGTTTGCAGCATCTGCAATAGCTGCAACATCTTTTAAGACAGATCCACCCAGTTTAACTACTATATTCTTCACCAAACCAGAACACCCCGATAGATATAGAGAATTTTTAGCGCCCTAGCTTACGCTAGGGCAAAATAGAAGTAGCTCCAGAAGGTGAAGAAGACAACCTTGGTTTTATTCTCTCTCGATCTCATCTATCTTCTACCTCTGGAGCTTGCATATATTCTCAACTAGGTTATAATTAAATCTTTCCTTATTTTTTCTATTACAGCTCAAGTACTTGTTATAATTTTTAATATTCTTAAATCTGATCCAAGAATATTCATTGAAGTTTAATAAGATGGAGGTTTTCATTAATCTCGGTTAAACAGGTATGAGCATAAGGATCTCCAGATTTCTTAAAATATTCTTGAAGGCTCTCTGTCTGGTCGTTATCGTTATCTCAGCATACTTTCTATACCTCACACTCACTCTTCCACTTACATATCCTATACTAAATATCATCACAATAAGTTTACTCATAGTTTTAATAATCTTCGGAGTAATAGCTCTACTAACATAATATAGAGAGATTTTTGAGATCTTCATTTCATTTTTCAGTAACTTTGGAAAAATGGAGGTATCTTGTAATGTGTTGTTGATGAAGATTGAATCTTAATCTTTGAGAAGTTCTCTCCAATCAGATTTTATCTTTACCCCTCCCCTCTTCTCTTGGATGTAGTTGTATGCTGAGAGAGCTGCGATAGCTCCCTGACCCGCTGAGATTATAGCTTGCTTGTATGGAATATTCGTTATATCTCCAGCTGCGAATACTCCTCTCTTACTAGTATTGCAGAGAGGATCTATTATTATCTCTCCATTATCATTTAACTCAACAAAACTTTTAATCCATTTTGTCTTCATCTCATATCCTAGCTCAACGAATATACCATCCACTTTCAGCTCCCATACCCTTCTATCTACCAAGCTCTCCAAAATTATAGAGTCGACCTTCTCTTCACCTCTAACTTCTTTAACGATCGTTTCAGGATATTCCTCGAATCTTTCTTTACAATTTCTTGATAGAGTGTTGGGGTCAATGCGACTCTTCCCTCTATGGATCAAGTACACTTTATTATCGTATTCGCAGAGAAGTGTTACTGCTTCAAAAGCTTGAGGTCCCCATCCATACACGGCCACATTCTTACCTCTATATAGTGGAGCATCGCAGATAGCGCAATAGCTCACCCCCCTCCCCTTAAGCTTTTCTTCTCCCGGTACGTTCATCTCTCTAGGAGTCTTTCCGAAAGCTAAGATTACTGCTTCAGATGTCAACTCATATCCATCACGAGTCTTCAAGATAAATATACCTCTCTCTTCTATCTCTACTACTTCATCGAATAACATCTCTACACCATAATGCTGTACCTGTTCTAAAACTCTAGATGCAAGATCATATCCTGAAATACTCTTGTATCCGGGAAAGTTCTCGATACTCGGTGTTAAAGTAAGCTGTCCTCCAACGTCTTTAGTAATTATAAGAGTTCTCAGTTTCTGTCTAGCTGCATAAAGTGCAGCGGATAATCCAGCTATCCCCCCTCCAACTATGATAACATCATAATCAACGTTACTCATACTACACCGTTAACTAATTTTTGAGGGGAAGCTATTAAGATTGCTTAATTCATGGGATTACCTTTATCAACAACCTAGATACTTTATAATTTCTGGATTTGAAGACAATTGAAGTTTCTGCACCTGCTACCATCGCAAACCTCGGTCCAGGATTTGATATTGTTGGGTTGGCTATTGAAGGGTATAGAGATAGGGTTAAGATAGAGCTTGTTGAAGAAAGTATAATAGAACTAAAAGTAGAGAATAATACTGGAGTAGATATTGCTTCAAAGCCTTGGGAGAACTCTGCATCTGTATCTGCATTGAAAGTGATAGAGTATGCTAATGTTGAATGTGGGTTTAAGATGGAGTTGATCAAGAATGTACCAATAGGGTTTGGGCTCGGGAGCTCTGGAGCATCTGCAGCTGCAGCAGCTTATGGAATGAATAAGTTACTTGGAGATATTCTATCTATGGAGGTCTTGGTGAAGTTAGCTGCAGAGGGCGAGAGAGTTGCATGTGGCTCTCCCCACCTCGATAACGTGGCCCCATCACTCTATGGAGGCTTTACAATAATTCTCGATATAGATAAACCAAAGATCTTCAACATAAAACCATTAATGGATTTCTCTATAGTTCTAGTAACACCTAAAGTTAAGTTACCTAAGAATAAGACAGAGTATGCTAGAAGCCTTCTCCCTGAGAAGGTAGACCTAACATTGATGGTTAAACAACAAGCTAGTTTAACTAACTTGATAGTAGGGATAATGAATGGTGATCTAAAGATGATAGGTGAAGCAGTTTGTAGAGACTATGTAGTCGAACCTGCTAGAAGTATTATGATACCCAAGTATTATGAAGTAAAAGATGAAGCATTAAAGGCTGGAGCTTTAGGATTTAGTATAAGTGGTGCAGGACCGTCAGTTTTCGCCTTAACATATCCAGAAGATGCAGAGAATATTCTACAAGCGATCTTAGAGAAATTTAGTGGAAATGGATTAGAAGTGATGGGAATGATAACGAAGCCTTCACCGACAGGTGCAAGAGTAGAGAGGAGTTAATTATAAAGTAATTTTTAAGAAGATGTATTGATAAATTATTGATGGGCCGGTAGATCAGTGGGAGATCGCCCGCCTCGCATGTAGAACCGAGTACGCGGGAGGTCGCGGGTTCGAATCCCGCCCGGTCCACATAAATCTCAAGTAATCTTTCAATAATTTTTCTTATTGACCTACACTTACCTAAAAATCAGTCACTTCTTCTATACTAATAGGAGAATATTTATATGGATGGCTCATCCATCCATATATGTCATGATAAGTGTGAAAAAGCTATCTTTTAGTTATGGGAATTTACAAGTTCTGAAAGATATTTCATTTGATCTTTTTTATGGTGAGTTTGTAGGAGTAATAGGTCCGAATGGTTCTGGTAAAACGACTTTACTAAAATGTCTCTGTAGGCTTCTTAAACCTATTGGAGCAATTTACATAGATGGTGAAGAGCTCTCTCGAATAGATTTGAATACATTATCCAGGAAATTTTCTTATATTTCATCAGAATTAGATTCATCAATGGATGAGTTAACGGTCTTTGAGATTGCTTCAAGTGGTAGGACACCTTACATGAAGAGTATATGGTGGGAGAGTAGAGAAGATGAGAGGATAATCTTAGAATCTATAAAGATTGTTGGTTTAAGTAATCTGGTAAATCGAAAACTGAAGAATCTTAGTAGTGGGGAGAAGCAGATGGCTCGGATTGCTAGAGTTCTTAGTCAGACACCTAGAATACTCTTAGTAGATGAACCGACTGTACACCTAGACCTTAAACATCAGGTAGAGATAATGAGCATACTAAAGAATATGGCTAAGAATGGTGCTCTAGTTGTTGCAGTATTTCATGACTTAAACCTGGCCTCAATATATTCAGATAGGATGATAATTTTGAAGAATGGTGAGATAGTTTCTTCAGGAAAACCAGATGATGTATTAACAGAAGAGGTTCTCCAGAAAGTTTACGATGTAGATGTAAAGGTCGTTAAGGATCATGAACATAATATGCTTGTAATCCTTCCAGCTATCCCAGCTAGAGTATAATTATGATTATGTACTAGTATCTTTATCTTTTTCATGTTCTCCGAGAACCTCTACATCGAGGACTGTGAGCTGGATACTTAATGGCTTCCGCTTAACTATATCCATTATACTTGGATTAGTCCTACCATTATCTCCATCTATAAGTTCTTTAACGTACAATCCTCCTTGAGCTTTAATCTTAAACCTAACAATCTTTGAAGTGATCTTCTCAGCCTCGACATAGTATACTTTCTTCTTTCTAAGCTTATCTGCTCTTCTCTTCAAAACCCTCATCGGAGTCCACTGATCAATTATCCTGTCTTTCAACTCTTCTTCAACAATTTTCAATGAATCATCTTCTACATCTCCATCAAATTCTACGATGGCCTCATAGATTTTAGGAGATACTGGTGAAGAACTCTTCAATAATCTAAGCTCTCTCCGAGTCGAATACTCTAGGTTTGATACCTCGACTTTATTTAATGCTTCATTATTTATCTTTTCTTCTAATTTCTTTAAATCTACAATTCTTTTACGTGGATTTTTCAATTCTAGAATGAAGGGTCTCCCAGAACCTAGTACAGTTGCATCTACGTCTTCTCTTCCTACTCCATGAAACTTATAATCTATAGCTTCGAAGAACTCTACTGCTGTACCACCTATCAACTCGCTTACAGATTCTGGATATTCTCTACCAGTATAGTCACACTTACTACATCCTCTACCCCAGCAACTTCTACAAAACCATGGGGTTTGAGGCAAGTCTCTTCTAAGCTTTCTATATCTACCTTTAATAAATACTGGATTTATCTGTAGTTCATAGGTATCCGAGTATATATCTACGATTACTACTATGTCTGGAGTTTTATACTCTATCTCTCTTTTTACCTCTCTCTGGATTAATCTACCTATCTCTCTAGTGATATCTTCCTTTATATCTTCACCAGTAGTTATCATGTACTCTGAACGTATTGCATCCTCCTTCTCTCTTATGCTTGAAGGTATTCTTGCTCCAACCAAGAAGTTCTGGAATTCATACTCATTTAACTCTTCTAAGATCTTTTTAGTAATCTCTCTAAATCTACTAGTATCTAAGGCTCCTCCACAGATATAGCATTGTTTTTGCTGAGTTTTCTCATATCCAGAGTCTTCAAGAAACTTCATTGCAGGACGAAATCCGCATGATGATAGAGTTTTTATTATGTTTAATCCTCTTTCAGGGGATTCTCTCAAAATACTTTGACCCCACATAAATATGATCGTCTTTAATGCTCTGCCTTTCTCAAGATTGTTGATCCCAGTTCCTAGTGAAGCAAACTGTCTACCTAAACAGTAGTCACATAGAGAATACTTAGATAGTATCTTTATAGCTAGATCAACTATTTCCGAGATCTCCAAAAATCCTCTCTCCATTACTAAAATTCATTATGTGTATGGTAGCATTTTCTTTGGAAGTCTCTTAACGCTCTTCATAAACTTCTTCGCTAATCTATACTGTTTTATTAATTCTTTAACATCTCTCTCAGAGACTCCGGCTCCTCTTGCAATCCTCTTTATTCTCGAAGAATTGAGTATGTGGGTGTCAACTCTCTCTTCAGTAGTCATCGAAGATATTATTGCATCCCATTTCTTGATTTTTTTCTCTGCATCTTTTAAAGCTTCATCTGGTATCTGAGGTATGTTTGGAAGAGGTAGTTTAGAGAGAAGTTTAGAAAATGGCCCGGCCTTCCTAAGATCTTTTAATTGTTTAACAAACTGTTCTAGAGTGAACTCTCCACGTACGATTGCTTCCATCCTTTCTTTATCCATCTCAAGCTCAGCTAATCTAAATCTCTCTATTAATCCTTCTATGTCACCCAATCCAAGTAATCTTCCTACATATCCAGATGGGTTAAACAATTCTATATCATCGATCTTTTCACCTGTTCCTAAGAATTTTATCTTAGCCTTTGTTACAGCTATAGCAGATAGTGCTCCTCCACCCTTAGCAGAAGTATCCATCTTTGTTAAGAATATAGATCCTATTGGAGCAGCTTCATGAAAAGCTTTAGCATGTGCTCCTGCTTGTTGACCTATTCCCGCATCTAATACAAGCATAACCTCATCTGGCTTTATCTCTTTCTGAAGCATCCTTATTTCTTCCATCAATGTTTCTTGACTTTTATGTCTTCCAGCTGTATCTATTAAGAATACTTTAACCCCTTCTTGACTTAGCTTCTCTAAACCCTTCTTTACAATGTTAATAGGGTCTTTTTCACCATCACTTCTGTATACAGGTATCTTTGTTTCAGCTAAGAGTTGTGTAAGCTGGTCGCATGCTCCAGGTCTATATGTATCTGCGCAGATTACTCCAACACTGTAATCGTTCTTCTTAAGATAGTATGCAAGTTTAGCTATACTGGTAGTCTTTCCAAACCCTTGTATTCCAACCATCATCAACACGTATCTACGGTCTCTAGGTATCTGAAGTTTAGCAGGCTCTTCACCCAGCAACTTAACAAATTCTTCATAGACTATCTTGATAACCTGGTCTTTTCTAGATAGACCCGGTGGGATCTTCTCTTCTAGAGCTCTCTTCCTAACATTTTCTGAGATCTTTTGAACTAGCTCGACATTAACATCTCCAATTAAGAGAGATCTTTGTAGATCTCTGATTAGTTCGTTGATAGTCTTCTCATCAACAACTGTTGATGATGTAAACTTGCTGATGGCTTTCTTTAACAATTCTCCTAGAGATGTCATCTAAAAGAACCAGTGTAAAGTTAGTATTAAGTTTTTGAGAAGAATAGTTTAATCTAACCAATTTAGAAGATAATTGGTGTATTCTATGAAGATTCTGATTACTGGTTCTAGAGGATTTGTTGGGAGAAATCTTGTAGAGTATCTAGAGAATAGGGGGTTCGAGGTTATTAGATTAGATATAGATGAAGTAGATGGGTTAAGATTGGATATTGTAGATTTTGATAGACTCTGGAATAGTTTATCTACTGTAGACTTCGATGCTGTTGTACATTTAGCTGCTCTAGCCAATATCCCGCAATGTATTAAAGAGATCTACAAATGTTTTAAGATAAATGTTTACGGTACATTGAATATACTTGAAGTAGCTTCTAGGAAAAAAGTTGAGAGGTTTATATATGCTTCCTCCGCTAATGTTTACGGGCTGCCTTTAAAGCTACCAGTAGATGAGAATACTCCATACAATCCTAGGACTCCATACGATTATTCTAAGGTAGCTTCTGAGCAGATAGTTCAGAGTTACTGGAAGACAGAGAAACTACCTATCGTGATCTTTAGAAGTTGGAAGCTTTTCGGAGAACATGATGTTCCCACCACAGCTATACCCAGCTTCATAAATGCGTGTTTAAAGAATGAGCCTATAAAACTCTACAATGGTGGAAGAGATACGACCGACCCAACATATATTGAGAACTATTGTAGTGCAGTAGAACTAGCTCTTACTAAACAAGAAGCTGTAGGAGAGGTCTTCAATATAGGTACGGGAAGAGAGGTCTCTATAAGAGAGATTGCTGAGAGTATAAAGAGATTGATGAACTCTAATAGTGAGATAATGATACTTCCACCTAGAACAGATGCGGAGAAGGAACCTATGAGAAGTTATCCATCAATAGAGAAGATAAAGAAGCTACTCAACTACGTTCCAAGGGTAAGCTTAGAAGAAGGATTGAGAAGAACGATAGAATACTATAGACAGAAGGCAAGTGAAAGTGGTTAACCTACATAGAGTTGTACAACTTGATAGACATCTTCTATTGAAGATAGACTGCTTCCATTAACAGATACAGATTAAAACATAAGTAATCATCATCGAGAAGATTCTAACCTAATACTCTTCACTCACCTTCTTTCATCTAGATTTTCTCTATAGAGTCTCTTCCTAAGATAGATTGCAACATTTACCAAGCTAATTAGTATGGGGACTTCTAGTAATGGTCCTATCACAGTAGCGAATGCTTGATTACTAGCTATACCCCACATCGCAACTGCAACTGCTATAGCTAATTCGAAATCATTACTAGCAGCAGTAAAAGAGACAGCTGTAGCTTTCTGATAATCTGTCTTGAGTTTATACGCTATAAAGAATGTTGAAAACCACATAATGAGAAAGTACAATGTTAGGGGGATGGCGATTATGAGTACATGGAATGGTAGTTCAACGATGTATTCTCCTTTGAAAGAGAACATGACGACTATAGTGAAAAGTAAAGCTATAGGTGTGATCAAGCTTATCTTGGGAGCAACGGCTTTTTCAAACCATGTTCTTCCTCTTAGCTTAAAAGATCCGTACCGTGTAAGTACCCCCATCATAAATGGTATCCCTAGATATATGAAAACAGTTACTGCTGCATCTATCATGGATACGTTTGTTTCTGTTCCACCTAATCCAACTAGTCTCAGCCCTACCGTGATGAATAGGTATATGTATACTGCATAAAACAAGATTTGGAAGATGGCGTTGAAAGCTACCAAGCCTATTGCTAGTTCTCTATCTCCTTCAGCCAGCTCATTCCAGACAATAACCATGGCTATACATCTAGCTAGACCTACAAGAATTACTCCCATCATGTATTCAGGGTATCCACGTAAGAAAACTATTGCTAATGTGAACATAACTATGGGTCCGATAAACCAATTCTGGATTAATGAGAAAGATAATAACTTTAGATTAGAGAATATCTTGCTCATTTCTTCATACCTAACCTTAGCTAATGGAGGGTACATCATCAATATCAATCCAATCGCAATCGGGATAGAAGTTGTTCCGATACTCAAATACTCAAATACCTTCGCTATACTTGGAAAAAGATATCCTATAGCAACACCGATAAACATAGATAGAAATATCAAGAATGTTAGATACTTTTCTATGAAACCTAATCTTTTCTCTGACCTAATTTTATAATTCATGCTTCTAATGATTCTTAAGCCTTATTTAAATATGTTCGAGTTCCTCCAAATAATTCATAGATACGTCGTCCAACTTCTTCAAGAACATCCTTCTCTTTAACATAACTTAATGAGATAAATTAATACATGTAAAAATATTCTTCCTCCAAAATGGACAATAGTTTAAAACCATATCATAGAATCTATTTCTAATACCTTTTTATCTTCTGATTCATATTAAATACTAACTT
>JANXDW010000005.1 GCA_025058515.1 Aigarchaeota archaeon | reverse complement strand
AAAGTAATTCTCAAGATGTCAGAGACGATTATCAGAGATTTAAGAGGGCGTCTTGTATACAATAGTAGAGGAGAGGAAACGATCGAGGTCGATGTTATAGTTGGTAAGAGTCTTGGAAGAGCTGCGGCACCTGCGGGTAAGAGTAAAGGAGGTAAAGAAGTAGTATACTATCCTAAGGATAGTGTAAGGGAAGCTGTAAGAATAGTGAATGATGAATTGTCGAGTAGATTGAAGGGGGTGGATGCTTCCGATATCAAGAATTTTGAAGAGGTCTTAAAAAAATACGATGATTCTAAGAATTTGAGTAAGATTGGTGGAAATACTGTTTACGCTCTCTCTCTAGCAACTTCTCTAGCTGTATCAAGCAGCCTCGGGATACCTCTATACAAATACTTGAAGATAGTTGATGACTTCTACTTACCTTTACCTTTAGGGAACGTAATTGGAGGTGGAAGACATGCTGGGAGAGGGGCGCCAGATTGGCAAGAACTATTAACCATTCCACTTGGAGCACCTGATATCTATTCTGCTATAAGAGCAAATTTCATAGTTCATGAGTATACGGGTAAGCTATTAGATAAAGTTCTCGGAGGATTTACTCTAGGTAAAGGAGATGAAGGAGCTTATGCTCCTCCTATCAGAACAGAAAAAGGATTAGAAGTTTTACGTGAAGCTATAGATTATGTCTCTGATGAGCTCGGGTTTAAGATAGGGTTAGGAGTTGATGTAGCTGCATCAAGCCTATGGGATAGTAAGAGGAGAATGTACGTATACAGTAATGAAGGTAAAATGCTTACTAGAAGAGAACAGATAGATAGAGTTATCGACTGGGTTGAACGTTTCAATATTGTTTATGTTGAAGACCCTCTAGAGGAAGATGATATGGATGGTTTTGCAGAATTAAATAAACAACTTTCAGGAAAAGCACTCATATGTGGAGATGACTTAATAGTTACAAACCCTGAAATACTTAAAGAAGCTATTGTGAAGAAAGCTGTTTCAGCATTAATAGTTAAACCTAATCAAGTAGGCTTCTTAACTACAGCGATGGAGACTGTGAAGATAGCCCATAAAGAGAAGATAATACCAGTTGTATCTCATAGATCTGGAGAGCCTCCAGAAGGGTATCTAGCCCATCTTGCTATCGCTTGGGGTGGGAAAGTTCTTAAAGCAGGTATTATGGGTGGAGAGAGAGTTGCTAAAGCAAATGAATTGATAAGAGTTGGAGAAGAGATAGGAGTAAACAAGGTAATGAGGATGTAGATCATGTCAGGAGATAGTAAATCTTTAAAAGCTGAAGAGATAAAAGAGCTACTGGTTAAGAGTAGTCTACACATCGGTTCTCAGATAAAAGTTAGGCATATGGAGAGATTCATCTTCAAGCTTAGACCAGATGGAGTCTACTTAATAGATTTGAGTAAAACTATTGAGAGACTGAATATAGCGGCTAGATTCATCTCATTCTATCCTCCTGAGAAAGTAGTAGTAGTCTCAACTCACGTTTATGGGGTTAGACCAGTTAAGAAGTTCTGCGACCTAACAGGATGCAAACCGATAACAGAGAGATTTGAGCCTGGAATCTTTACAAACCCCATGCTTAAAACATATATGGAGCCTGAGCTAGTACTCGTCTCAGATCCTAGATACGATACTCAAGCAGTCTTCGAGGCCAAGATCGCTAGGATACCTGTAATAGCAATGTGCAGTACAGATAATACTACTAATGATATAGATTTAGTGATACCAATGAATAATCGTGGAAGAATGGCTCTTCCATGTGCTTTCTGGTATCTAGCTCAGAGAGTTTTAATAGAGAGAGGAATAATCACTGAAGAATTAGCTGATAATATAAAGCTTGAAGAATTTATTGCAGAGCAAGTTGCAGAAGTCTAGAATACTAGTCTAGTACCTATAACCTCTTCTCCGAGAATAGCTGATCTAATCTTACCTCTATCTAGACCATTAATTAATATTACTTCAACACCGTTCTCTACAGCTGTAAATCCTTCTTCAATCTTTCTAATAATTCCTCCTGTAACATCTTCTTCAAATGTCTTGAATAACTCAATAGGCATACCAGGAGTAAGTCTTTCAGCTAACTTAATCTCTCCACTTACTCTATCCCTTATGTATACGCCATCAACATCTAAAGCATAGATTAATCTTCTCGCTTTAAGCCTAATCGATAAATACGATGCTATAGTGTCTCCTGATAGGATTGTAAACTTCATCTCTCTATCAAATACTGCATCTCCGCATGTTACTGGAGTAACCCCTAACTCTAGTGCAGAGAAGAAAGGGTCTAGATTGCATGTAACTATTCTCCCACCCTTCGTTATGATGAAGGTTGATGCAGGGATGCCGATACATGGAAAGCCAGAACTTACTAAGATCTCAACAACTTCATTATTTAGTTGACGGACTACTTTAGCAGTCTCTATGAATCCCTTAAGATGTTCTAGAGATCTATGACCTTCAAATACCTTGTAGCGTTTAGCTACTGGATGAGCATAAGACCCTCCACCATGAACTATTATTAGTGAACTAGATGAAACTTCCTTCAACTCTCTACCAATACCTTCTATAACTTCTCTTCTAAGAGAGAATGGTTTATCTTTCTCAGTTATTAAAGAACCTCCAAGTTTTAAAATAACTAGCTCTTTCAAATTTCTTCCTCCTTTACACCTTCAGCCGATAATCTTACTGTGTACACTTTGAATCTATTTGAGATATTCAAGTACACTCTTTCAATTTTGTCTTCATCGACTAGACAGATTACACATCCTCCACCACCAGCTCCAGTAAGCTTGGCCCCATATGCACCTGATTTTAAAGCAAGTCTTACAGCTTCCTCGATCTCATCTGATGATACGCCAACCTCTCTCAGAAGTGCTTGATTCCTCAACATAAGCTTCCCAACCCCTTCGAGATCCCCATTCTTAAACATGTCTAACACGATATTTACCAATTCCTCTGCATCTACTAAGATCTCATTAAACCTCTCTCTATTATTCTCCATGTATTCTCTAACCTTCTTAACCATTTCACCCGTATTACGCATCCTACCAGTATCAATTATTAGAATAGTCTCTAAGGGTATGTGTATCTTTGTAAAACCTTTTGAACGTCTATAGATCCCTACACCTCCATTTAATGCTATACAAGTATCTATCCCAGAAGGATTATGGTGTACGATCCTTTCACCTTCAAATCCCGCTGCCGCGATTAATTCTCGATCGATTCTACCTTGAATGATTAAAGATGCAGCTGCTGCTGATGCAATTGATACAGAAGCCGATGACCCAAGACCTACTTTAGGAGGAATGTCTGAGAAGATGTTGATGTTTAAACCTTTACTAAAACCCTTATTCTGGATGATGTATTCAGCAGCTCTAACAGCTGGATGATTGACCACTTTTCTATCTCTTAGCCAGACCCCTCTTCTATCATATGTAGATACTTCTACCCGAGCTCTTAGATTTATTGCAGAGACTATAGCAGGATTATCATAAACTACAAAATGTTCTCCGAATAAGATTACCTTACCAGGTGCAGATGCAGCCGCCTTCTCCATCTTAAACGACACCTCCAAGAAATATCTTATCTCCATTAGATAGTTTATACATCATACACACGCTAGCTCTAATCTTAAAATACTTTTGAAGATATATTTATTCTCTACCCTCATCTCCTCATACTTTGATAGATGAGTGGATGTATCTCTCTGTAGATATAATTAATGAAGTCTGATTCATCCATCTTTGTGAAAGAAGTTACAACACAGTTTCTCGTAAGACCCATAACATTAGCTGTACCTGGAACTTGGTAGACTATGTACCATACTTTACCATGTCTAAGATACTCTTCGTAGAGAGCAGAATTCTTAACGCTTTCACCATACAGAGCTAACTTACTAACTTCAGGGATATCCAGATCATCGAAGTAGATAACCTTGGTATTTTCAGGATTCTTTTCGTGGAATGCTCTCATAACCTCTGGAGAGATCCTTGCTTCAACTATTGAACGATAGCTGAGAAACAAGTGATTTGATAATAGAGAAGCAACAGCATTTGCAAAATGTTTCTCTTGAACGATTGTCAGTAGCGTTGTACCATGCTCTTTCCTAAAAATTATCCTAGCCTCAGTAGTCTTGATAACTGGAATATTCTTACCTCTCTGTGGTACTAATATAATCTTATCTTTACTAAAAACTCCTTCTAGCAAGCTCCTTCTCAGATCTAGGTCTCGAACCTCGGTAATTAGTTCAAACGCCATACCTTCTTCTTCACGTTCTTCAACAACTCTATAGTCTTTCAATTTCTCAGCTATCTCTTCAAGAGGAACATCTGGTTTAACCTCGAAGATCTTTGAAGCCAGAGGCATCGTTCATCACCCTTCAAACCATCGTTAAACTACAATAAAACTTCATCTTAAATATCCGCATAAATAAATCGATAATAATTTATTCTATAAAGATGTGTTTAAGATTCTTCATAGAGTCTCCAAAGTTCATCTTGTATAGGTGTCAAGATCTTCTCTTCACTCTTATCAACTCTTACCAAGATATTTCCCTCACTCTTTCTCCTCAATTCTCCAATGACATTTAATCCGTAAGCGGTTGCAGTTCTTAGATATTTCTTAGGAATAGCAGCTAGGAGAACGCCCGAGCTAATTAATCTCAGAGGATCACATCTAAGTACTTCACATATTGATCTAGTCTCTATCGATACTGGTATCTTATCTTCATAGATCACGAAAGATGTATTGCTTGCTTCAGCCATCTCATATACTCCACCAAGTACTCCCCCCTCTGTGGGATCATGCATAGCTGATACTATCTTTCTTCTAGCTAGTCTTAGAGCTTCTTTAACAATACTTATCTTCTCAAAGTATCTCTCAGCTCTATTCAAGATCTCAGAAGATATCTTATCTCTTAACCTATCTCTAAAATCTCTAGCTAGTATAGCTGTTCCCTCGATTCCAGCACTCTTAGACATTACCAAAACATCTCCAGGTCTACCGCCACTAGAACTGATCGGCTTACTTGAGACCAGCGGCCCCATCATAAACCCGCATACTACTGTATGAGAAATTCCCGGAGCGACCTCAGTATGCCCTGTCAACACCCCAACATTGAGTTCTAGACAAGCACTATGTAATTCATTTACGATCTTCTCTAACTCTTCTCTCTCCGACTTTTCATGTAAGAGTATTATTGGAGAGAACCATCTTGGCTCACCACCACATACTGCGACATCATTTGCGTTAATATGTACTGCAAGCCATCCAACTTTTTCAACAGCTCCAGTTATTGGATCACATGAAGCAACGATGTATCTACTTCTACTCTTGATTACTCCAGCATCTTCACCGAAAGATGGACCGAGAACTATATCCTTCCTCTCTACTCCAAGTTTCTTGTAAACTACTTCTTCAAGTAATTTTCTATCGATCTTTCCAAGTCTCAACCTCAAATTACTTCATGATAGGGATCATCTCTTCTCCTTAAAGAGTATACTGGGTCTAGAAGATCAAGCTGTTCTCTAAACCATCTTTATGTATTAAATCTCTATACAGAAGGTTCTTTCACAATCTCTTCTTCAAGATATTTTCTACTCTATATACATCTGATGGGTTGCATACTCTTAGAAACATTAATAGTTTCTCATCAAAGATCTTTAAACTATTGCTGGAGAGATAGAGGACTTTTTGAACCTTCTTTATTAGAGACTCCATCTCATCATCTGGATTCTTTGCGAATGCTTCTAACAATGGTCTCCTCTGATAAGCTGCCATGGTGTATACTGTCTCACGTGCTTGGTTCCTAGGTAGAACTGCTGAAAATTTTTCTGAAGCTTCTATTAAGAAGCTTGTAAACTCTCTTGTAACTAATGGTGAATCGCATGTTAAGATTAGTACGCTCTCTGTCGTAGCAGTAGATATAGCGAAATCTATCTGCCTCCTAGTAGACTTAGAGAAATTATCTGAGATTATGATCTCAGCCCAGTATTTCTCAGCTAAGTCTTTATATGCTCCAGCCTTCTCTTCACTGTCTACTGCTATCAATATACTTGATACTTGGTCTGGGAGTGCATCTAGGACATACTCTATCATAGGTCTACCAGCTATCGGCACCAGACCTCGTTCAAAACCTCTAAACCCCTTCATATTAGCAAAAACCACAGCTGTAGATTCTCTCAATTCCCAACCGATATAATATAAGGGAGACCAGATATAAAGATTAATATTCTAGAAGAAATCTAATAAGAAAGAAAGAGATTTAAAACATCTTGATGAACATTTAACTAGATCTCTAGAATCTTCTAAATCCACCAACTTTAAACATGAGAAGATGAATATAAAATAGAATAAAGGTTGATAAATACCCCGAGAATAAAATATAGTGAGCCCCGGTAGTATAGTCCGGTTAGTATACGGGCCTGTCGAGCCCGGGACCCGGGTTCAAATCCCGGCCGGGGCGCTTTTCCACAACTTTACCTAATGAATCATGATGGCTTCTCATAGAATTTATCTCTCGATGTTGATCTTTCTAAGATTAACTTTTATACATAATTCACAGTTACTTGACTAGAGAATGATCTAATCTATCTTTACGATATTATAACCACTTGCTTTCCGCAACCTATTCATTATAGTTAACCCTAATCCTCTCTCCTCAAATCCTTCAGCTACTGCTAAATCTACATCAAGTTCATCAATAATTCTCAAAACTGAGAATAGATTTCTCGCAACCTCGAATAAGTTCTTTCTAGAACCTAACAATAAAATATCTATTTCTCCATAATAGTCTCTTGTCTCTCTAGAAGCTAGTACTATAATCTTCTTCCCTGATCTCTTTAAATTTTTCACATATTCTAAAACTTTCTCACTATAACTCTTTAGGTCAGAGTAGTCTTTAGACTCAAGGATTATTAACGGAGTATCAGGTGCATAATGTCGATACTTCATACCTGGGGATAATGCTTCAGATGCTTCGATAAGCCCTCTAGCAGAATCTGGAATAACTATCTTCTTCTGGAGATGTCTCTCAACTTCTTCTACTGGGATTGCTCCAGGTCTAAGAAGTACTGGAAACTCTCTAGTAAAATCGATGATTGTTGACTCAACACCATATAATGTCTCTCCAGAATCTATTATTACATCTACCTTACCCATCATATCTCTCTTAACATGTTCTCCACTAGTTGGAGAAGGTTTACCAGCTGGGTTAGCGCTTGGACCTACTATCGGGGTCTCGCACAATTCTATTAAATTAATGGCCACAGGATGCGCAGGCATCCTAACTGCAACTACATTTAGACCTGCAGTAACTTCATATGGTATTCTTCTCGACTTAGGAATTATAAGTGTTAATGGACCTGGCCAGAACTTCTCTATTATCTTGTAGATATCATTTGTTAAATAATCAGTCTCTGCGACATGCTCAAGTTGACCGATGTTTGATATGTGCACTATTAATGGGTTGTCTGCTGGTCTACCTTTAACATGGTACACTCTTTTTACAGCTTCTCTATTAAATGCATCTGCTCCAAGACCGTACACAGTCTCTGTAGGAAAAACTACTAAACCACCTTCTCTAATTACTTTAGCAACTTCTCTAAGATGGTCTAGGTTGAGATTAGATGGGTCGACTACAAGTACTTTCGTCTCTCTTACTCTATGCATACACTCTACAAGTATCTTCATCAATCTAATCTTTAAAATCTTCGCTCTAATATCGATGAGATATCTCTGAACTTTAAACTATACGTTGATACAAGGTATTTTTAAGTGTCGGTTGTAATAGTTGAAGAGTTTGGAGAATGTTGAGAAGATTTGTAGTTATCTTAGCGTGATGATGCTTAGTATATAGGATGATGGGATAGCTAAAAATGTTGTTATGATCCAAGATATTATCAATTTCTTGAAGAGCTTGATATTGATCGTAGATGAAGGTGAGGATACAGCAGTCCCTATTAATCCTCCTAGAATTATCTGTGTAATTGCAGAAGGTATGCTGAACTGTGTAAGGATCCATAAGATAATAGATGATGAGAGAAGGCTTGAAGATAATTTAACGGGACTAAGTATTGCTAATCTTTCTCCAATAATGTAAGAGATCCTCTCTGAGAAGAAGAGAGATCCAAAAACTATCCCCATTAAAGCTATTAAATATGATGGTCCAGAACCTTTATCCAACATAGACAACAAGAATCCGAGATTATTTGCTGATAAGACGTAAGCAGCATAGAAGGTAGCGGTATAAGCTATAATCTTATTAAGTAGACTGAGAAGACCGAGGCTAAGAAGTTTGAGCACATTTCTCATCACATTATATAAGATAGATGTTAGAAGTATAGATGATAGTGGTGCTACAAACCAGGCCAAAACTGTTGTAATGAGAAAGATGAGATTAACCTGAGTACTCAATGAGATTGATGCTCCTATTAGAGATGCTACAGAGATGCTTGATACACTTATTGGGATACTCAAAAAGTTAGATATAGATAGAATGATCAAGATTGTCAAGAGCGATGGATAGAATGCATCTTCTACTACAAGGTTCTCGGGCTCCATCTTCCACCCTTCAACAATTAATCCTAAGATCATAGATAGCGCTGTAAACGATCCCGCAACCTTAAACTTGGCAATACTTGAACTTGTTAACCCACTTATAAATAGAGAGCTACTATTCCAAGTAAACAATAATGAAGTAAAGAAGATTAAAGTAAAAATCAAAATACCTTCCATGACGTTTTCAATAAACTGGTTATTGAAATATTCTACCCATATCCTTCTGCTATAATCTGGATTAATATGTCTGAGGAATCTTCAGCTGAATCACAGATATTATCTAACATTGTTATCATCTCCTTAACTAAGATTAAATCTATTATTCTATAATTATCGGCTTCTCTGAAAATAGTCTTGATCACGATCGTCTTAAGCTCGTCAGCTTCTTCTTCAATATTTTCTATCTCTCGAATTAATGGTTTCGCCTTCTCTACATCTTCTTTAAATACTCTGAAAGACTGGTACAGCTTCTCTGAAGCCGAGATGCATAACTGGATATACCTATCCATCTCCGGGATGTTGAAGGTGAAGTATAGTAGATCCCAGCTAGGGGTAGTTTCTACTATAAGCTTTACAGCATCTTTAGTAAAGTCTGCTATGTTATCTATCTCTTCAACAAAATTTAATAGATCTTCTCTAAGATGAGCGAAGAATACTCCTCTACATAGCTCTTCCGATATTCTCCTCCGCATATTATCTGCTTCACTCTCCAAGGAGTGTATAGTATTATAGAGTTGCCCTATCTCTCCCATCTCTCCATTTTTAACCGCATCAGCAAACATTCTAAGATATTTTACAGTCTCTACGACCTTCTCAATATACTCCTCGATAGAATCTATAGTCTTCTTCTCTCTTCTATAGAAGATTGACCTAAACCTCAGATCCATGACCTCTACTTACATCTCCAATTTGATTAACTTGTCTTAATGTGGTCACTATTATAGAACAGCTCGGTAATGATGAATGTCTTAAACACCTAATATGTTTTTTACTAATGCAGCTCTTATGTATACTCCATTCTCTGCTTGTGTAAAGTATCGTGCAGTTGGAAGAACGTCAACATCTTTTGAGAGTTCGTCAACTCTAGGGAGAGGATGCATTATTAGAGGTATCTTCTTAAACTTCATTAGCAAGCTACTCGTTATGATATAACTTCCCCTCAACCTCTCGTATTCTGCAGGGTTAGAGAAGCGTTCTCTCTGGAGTCGTGTTACATACAATATATCAAGTTCTTCTATAACTTCTTCAACCCTCTCAACCATACTCCATTCAACCAATCCTTCTATCCTCTCTATTACTTCTCGACGAACTTGTAGTTCTTTAGGAGCTATATAGAATATCTTAACATCTCTATATTTTGAGAGAGCATAACTTAAACTACTTGGAGTCCTCCCATATTTCAGGTCTCCCATAATACCGATTACTACACCATCTATCTTTCCAAGCTCTCTCTTTATAGTGTACAAGTCTAGTAATGCTTGAGTAGGGTGCTCATTCCATCCATCTCCAGCATTGATGATGGGTGCTGAAGATATCTCAGCAGCTTTAGCTGCTGATCCAGGCTCTCTATGTCTAAGAACTATTATATCTGGATTGTATCCATCGACCATCTTGATAGTATCTTCAAAGCTTTCTCCCTTAGCAATACTTGCAGCTTGCTCTAATCCAAAGTCTACAACATGACCTCCAAGCCTAATCATTGCAAAGTGGAAGCTTAACCTCGTCCGCGTACTCGGTTCAAGAAAAACTGTTACCATGACTTTATCTCTACAGTAATCTAGAAATTTTCTATCTTTAAGTTCTCTTCTAATATTGTCTGCTTCTTGAAATAGAGAATCCATTATCTCTCTAGTAAAGTCAAGAGCGGAGATTATATCTTTACGATATAATTGGCTCAATCCCATACTCACTCTTTAAAAGATAATTATGCTTATTCTTATTTTTTAACTTCTTTGGTCGAATACTTGGATGGAATTTTAGATGAAGATGCTTCTAACTACGTATAACGTTCTTAACTAGGTCTCTAGGTCAGATAGATACTTCTCAACCATCTCATTTGTTAGTTTTTCATACTTCTCTATCGATCCTACATCGTACCAGAAAGCGTCCGTTATGTATGCTTTAACCGTTTTCCCAATTTTGATCAAGTATGGGATAAAGTCTGACATTATGTCTAAGCTTTTCCCCTCAATAGCTAGTTTATCTAATTCATGTAAAACACTAGAACATAATACTAAGATGCCTACACTTACATATATTTTTATTAAAGGTTTCTCTACAAAAGATATTATCTTACCTTCTCTATCTACTTCCGCTACGCCAACGGGAAGCTGATAGCTTGAAGACAATGCGATCATAACATCTGCACCACTTTCTTCATATCTTCTAAGTATATCTGATAAATCGATATTTGAGAGTATATCTCCATAATGAATAAATATAGTCTGCTTATCTTGAAGATATCCTTCTCTGAAGATGTTCAGTAACGATCCACCCGTACCCTTCAAATCTATCTTATCGTATACATATTTTATATTCACACCATACCATCTCCCATCCTTAAAGTAGTTGACTATCTGCTCTGCCTTATATCCAACCGAGATCAAGATATCATTCAGTGAATGTTTTCTAAGATTTAGTATAATATACTCAAGTAATGGTTTCTGTCTAGGACCAATAGGGATCATGCATTTCTGAAAGTAATAGGTTAAAGGTCTAAGCCTACTACCTTCTCCACCTGCCAAGATCACAGCTATATTTTTAGAGCTCATACCTTTACTGATAGTTTATCTCTTCGATAATAAATATTATCCTAAACTTTTCAACTTATCTGATATAAGATGCTGGTCTCGATAGACTACGGATCAAGGATGAGGTGTCTAGTGATAAAATGATGAAAAAGGTTAAGGAGAGATAAGTATAAAGAATAAAGCTCATCTAAATATTTCGTAGGAGAAAGAGGTTGAGTGGAAGTTTACTTGTAAAAAATGGTAAACTAGTATCTTCTAGTGGAATAAGAGAGCTCGACATCCTCATAGTTGATGGAGTGATAGAAGCAATAGGTAGAGACCTTAAGTATTCGGGTGTAGAAGTCTTAGATGCTAAAGGTTTTCTAATCTTTCCAGGAGTTGTTGATGAACATGTACATATGAGAGAGCCGGGGTTAACTTACAAAGAAGATTTCGAGACGGGGACTACTGCAGCAGCTGTGGGTGGTGTAACAACAGTTTTAGAGATGCCTAATACTATCCCACCTGTAGATTCATCTTCAAGATTAAGAGAGAAGAAAGAGATCCTAAAGGGTAAAGCATATGTAGATTATGGATTGTACGGCGTCCTCCACGACTCGAATATAGATGAGATAGAAGATATGTGGTTTGAAGGAGCTATAGGATTCAAGGTATTCATGGGTCCAACGACGGGGGATATACCTTCTCCTCCTGATAAAATTATCATCGAAGCTTTAGAGAAGAGCTGTAGAAATGGTTTTACATTAGCTTTCCACGCAGAGAACTATGAGCTCGTTAAGTACTATTCTGAGAAAGTGAAGAATAGTGGTAGAAACGATCCACTCGTACATTCAGATGCTAGACCGAATATATGTGAAGAAGAAGCGGTATCTAGAATACTCATCTACACAAAGAAAACAAGGGGAAGAGCATTGATAGTTCACATGAGTACTAGTGAGTCTGTAAAACTTCTAGCTAAAGCTAAGATTAGAGGAGTTCATGTATTTGGAGAGACTTGTCCTCAATATCTATTCATGACTAGTGAAGATCATCTCAAATACGGTTCACTCGTAAAGATCAATCCACCTCTAAGAAGCAGAAAAGATCAAAAAAGTCTATGGAATGGGATAAAGAATAATATACTAGATTGCGTAGCTTCTGATCACGCTCCCCACACGGTTGAGGAGAAGACGAAAAATATCTGGGAAGCCGCTTCAGGGTTTATTGGCGTAGAGACTCTTTTCCCACTTATGCTCGACGCTGCTTTAAGAGGAGTGCTACCTTTAGAAAAGATACCTCTTATTCTTTCCGAGAATCCAGCTAAGATCTTTGGAATATATCCTAAGAAGGGTTCTCTGAGTATTGGAGCAGAGGGAGATTTGGTAATAGTTGATCCAGAAGGAGAGCATGTAATTCAAGCTGAGAAACTTCATAGTAAACATAAGATAACTCCTTATGATGGCTGGAGATTACGTGGAAAGATAAAGTATACTATACTTCGTGGAGTAAAGATAGTTGAAGAAGGTGAGATTACTTCAAAGAAAGCATTAGGGAGAGATATCAAACCAACTATAGAAGAGTGAGAACCGGTAAACAGATTAAATAAATAAGCCAAGATAGTGGATTAAGAAAGTTCATTACGTCCCTTATGTATATGGGATCGGGGTATATGAAGAGAGATATAGAAAGTTTGAAGTTCTTGTTCAACCCGAGGTCTATCGCTGTAGTAGGAGTATCAAGAGATCCGCTAAAACTAGGTAGCATAATCTATCATAAACTTATGAGAAATAAGACTCTGGGAATACTTAAAGCAGAAGTATATCCCGTCAATCCGAGAATAAGAGATCTTGATGGAGCAAGAGTATATTCTAAAATATCGGAGATAGGTGAGAGCATAGACTTAGTGGTAATAGCTGTTCCAGCAGAAGTAGTTGTAGATATTGTAAGAGAAGCTGGTGAAAACGAGGTTAAAACCGCTATCATTATTAGTGGAGGATTCGCTGAAACTGGTAGGAAAGATCTAGATGAAGAATTGAGGAGAGCGATCTCAGAGTCAAGTATACGAGTACTTGGACCAAATACTCTAGGAGTGCTCGACTTAATCTCAGGAGTTGATACATTCTTCCTACCTCACCAGAAGCCTTTATCAAATGGGAGAATGGCTGAGAATCTTCCAGAAGCTATACTTGGAAATGTAGCGGTAATCTCTCAGAGTGGTGCATTAAGCGAAATACTGATGGATTGTCTTAAGGCTGGAGGAGTAGGTATTAGAACTATAGTCTGCGTAGGAAACCAGATCGACCTAAGCACTGAAGACTTTCTAAGATATTTTGCATATGATGAATCAACAAAGGTTATTGCCGTATATCTAGAAGGCGTAAGAGATGGTAGGAGATTCTTAAATGCCTTGATAGAAGCTTCTAGTAAGAAGCCTGTAGTAGTAATGAAGGCTGGTAAGACAGAGGTAGCTAGTAGAGCTGCATATACTCATACTGCGAGTATGGTTGGCAGTATCCAAGTATACAGAGGAGCGTTCAAGCAGGCTGGAGTAGTAGAGGTGGAAGATATGGAGGAGATGGTTGACGTAGTTAAAGCTTTCAGTATGTTGAATCCTGTGAGAGGAAATAAACTATTTGTATTAACTAATGCAGGCGGTCTAGCCGTACTCTCTTCTGATCTAGCTTTACAATATGGTTTAGCAATACCCGATATGCCGGTCAAGGTGAAAGAAGATCTCGAAGAATTGAAGAAACATGGATTGATACCTCAGATAGCCGTAGTCCAAAACCCTCTAGACTTAACTGCACAAGGATCATCTGAATCATTTGAGCAAGTATTTCGAATAGTAGCTTCAAGTAGCTTATATGATCTCTACCTAGTGATGCCTAGCCATCAACCCCCATCATTAGATGATACAGTTGTTGATAGATTATCAAGCGTTGCCAGAAAGTATAATGTTCCTATGGTAGTTTGTGAATATGGAGAATCTGAATGGTCTAGGCTGATTAGAGAAAGATCAGATAAGCTTGGGATACCTTCATACACAGATATTAGAAGAGCTGTAAAAGCTCTCTCAGCTCTCACATCTTATAAAAGACCTATTGAAAGATCTTTCAAATATCCTATAAAGGAAAATAGACTTAGATGGATAGATAGTTTACCCGATGGTCCACTATCAGAAGACAGTGCAATCAAGATATTAAAAGAGTATAATATAGAAGCTCCCAAGACTTTTAGAATTATGGAAGAGATAGAATTAGAGAAAATTATGGAGCATCTTTCCCCTCCACTCGTCTTGAAGATCTCCTCTAGTAAGATTACTCATAAGACAGATGTAGGAGGTGTCTTATTAGGGATAAATACATTAGAAGAACTAGTAGAAGGATTTAGATTACTTAAGAAGAGAGTTGGCGATCTTGGAGTAGAGTGGGAAGGAGCAACTGTTCAAGAGATGGTTAGAGGAGTAGAATTAATTCTAGGCTCAAGCTGGGATGCTATCTTCGGTCCAGTAGTCACTATAGGTTTAGGAGGAATCTATACAGAGATTATAAGAGACTTCTCAGTACGTGTCGCACCTATAGAACCTTATGAAGCTGAAGAAATGATCAATGAATTAAAGATGAAGAAGATGCTTGAGGGGTATAGAGGTTCACCTCGTGTTGATCTAAAGAAACTAGCTAATGCAATTACAAGCTTCTCATCAATAATCTTTGAGAACTCATCTATAAAACAGCTTGAGATAAACCCGCTAATAGCTAAAGATGATAAATTCTATGCTGTTGATGTTAGGGGTCTTCTTAACAAAAGAGAGAAGGGTTAAACAGTTTTAATCTGTATGTTTCAAGATTATTTTGAATACTTATGCGAGAGCTTCCTCCATACTACTCTCTTCCTTAAACCATTCATCTTCTGCAAATGTCTGCCCTAGAGCTTCACCAAATGCGATGAAAGCGGAAATCCATAAATTATATGGACTCTCAGACCTAACTAAGTCTAAATGAATGGTTCCATTAATTCCTCTTGCAAATTCTTCAAAGAACAATTTAATAGTTTCTTCTGGTAATTCTCCCACTCTTCCAAAAATCTTTAATGAGCTACCTCTACTAATCCAGAATCCAAATCCAGACTTAAGAGATAACCTTGCTTCAGAGAATGCTTCTTTAAAGATTCCCTGACTATATCCATGTCCATGAATACCGTATTTTCTCACCCGCTCTTTAGCTAAAATTTTAAATGCTTCTCCTAAAACTCTACCAGAGTACTCGACAATCCTGTAACTAGGTCTCTCAGACTTATATTTAACGAGCATCTCAATATTAAATCGAGAATAATGTGAGATCAAGTAGATTAGTTTATCTAGTAGTTTTATCCCAGTGTCAATCTTCCAGAGTTCTCTAGCTCCTTTAGAAATTTTACAATCAAAAACAACATCTCCAAAATCTCTAAGTATTCTTACTAAATCAGGATTAGATTCAATAATCTTTATTGCTTCTCTCTGTCTTGGAACCTCAATAGTAGCAGTAGTATCACCAACATAATCTTTAGATGCTAATGTATTTCTTTTTGACATTCTCGTTCTCAAACTATATTTATGACCTATTCATAATTAAAATTTTCGAATTCACATTCATTTGAGTGTAACATTTTTTCAGTAAGAAAATTATTTTTTAAAAATAAGTTAATAATTTCTTAATGTGTGGGTTTTAAATTTTTCAACATATCTCATAGTTGAGTAAGATGTAGAAAATAGTGAGAACCGTTGATGATGGAGAATATTATGGTAAGTCTATTTTTGGTAAGAAATTTTGTTCAGAGAATTTAAAAGATTAGGTTTTGTTATTAAGTAATTTTTAGATACTCATTAATGTTCATTGCTATTCTCCTTCTACTTCTATCAATCCTTTCTCTTCAAGTGATGCTAGTATGTTCTTTACTTCTCTTATATCCATCTTCAATTCTTTAGAACACTTTTCTAAATCTATCTCACTACTATTCTTAGAGAGGTATGTATAAACTCTTTTCTCATTTTCATCTAGTTTTGGTATATCGGGGAATTTATCTTTAACTATCTCTACAGCATGTTTCTGAGCTTCTATCAAGATTTTCTCTGCTTCTCTGCTTAATTCTTCATATTTTACTGGCTCAAACTTATTATAAAGTGTAGTAGAAGTGAATTCTTCTATGCAGATTGAGAGATCGTGTAGGTTTTGAACTACTTCTGGTGCAATTGTCTTAAGTTCATCTTCTATCTCAGTTAGTAGAGAGGTTATTGGAATTATCAAGCCAATTACCTCTGTTATCTCCACTATAGTTTCCACTCTAATCTTTACTTGTAATAAGAGGAGCTGACTCTTCTTAACCATCTCAGCTAACTTCTTTATCTCAGCTATCTCTTCAGCATAGATCTTCGCTCTATCTTCATCCATGTTTACTAAACATTCTACAACTTTCTCAAAGTATTCTCTACCTCTCGACTCCATCTCAACATATCTAAGCCTAAGCCTCTCAATCTGAGCATTCAGTATACTGAGGAAATTCTCCAGCCTGCTCCTAAACTCTGCTCTAACCTCCTCGTCTATTAAATCTCTATTCATTCCATCCATCTACGAGGCCACATCTTAACTGTATTTTATCCCTTACTCATAGTTAAGTCAAGATAGATTCTAAGAAGAATACTTAGAAAATACTGAGTATATATTGAGTGATTGGCCATGAAAAATTCTAAAGATCAGAATTAGAGCCTTTAATATTCTAGAAAAGCAATCTCTAAAATCTGCTATTTAAAACAATATTTAGACTGAATATGTGTGGAATAACTGGATGTATAGTTAGAGAAGGCGATGTGGCCAATATACTTTATAACTCTCTCAAGAGATTAGAGTATAGAGGATATGATTCAGCGGGAATCTCAACAATATACGATAATAAACTGATAGTAAAGAAAGATGTAGGTAAGATAGATGAGATACACTCTAAGCTGAATTTCTTAGATATGCGTGGGAACCTGGGTATAGCTCATACTAGATGGGCAACCCATGGTGCACCATCTAAAGTGAATGCTCACCCTCACTTAGATTGTGAAGAGAAGATAGCTGTAGTTCATAATGGAGTATTAGAGAATTTCTTAGAGCTAAGACAAGAACTTGAAGCACGGAAGCACATCTTCAGGTCTAAAACTGATACAGAGGTTATAGCTCACCTCATAGAAGAATACTTAAAGATAGGTAAGAATCTATCTGAAGCAGTATTAGAATCTGTTAGAAAACTTAGAGGAAGTTTTGCTATAGCTGTAATCTATACAGGTGAACCAGATAAGATAGTTGTTGCAAGAAATGAATCACCTTTAGTTATAGGTCTAGCTAAAGATATGAAGTTGATAGCGAGCGATGTAGCAGCATTGATTGAATATACTAAGGAGGTCATCTTTCTCCAGAATAGAGATCTATCTATTGTAACTCCAGAGAAAGTTGAGATAATTCAGATAGATACAGGGATTAAAATTGATAGAAAGAGTATGGAGCTTAACTGGACATTAGATATGGCTACTAAGAGTGGGTTCCCACATTTCTTACTAAAAGAGATATACGAACAACCACATACAATTAGAGAAGCATTAAGAATTCAAGAGAAGTATCTAGATCTTTTAACTGAGTTTCTAGATAGAGGTCGAGAGATATTCTTAGTTGCTTCTGGGACATCTCATAATGCATGCATCGTTGGATCTTATATGTTCTCGAAACTCGCTAGACTTACAACCTATCCAGTTATAGCTTCTGAATTTATAGAGAACTATGGTAGCTCGATAGGTATAGATACTGTTATCTTCGCTCTAAGTCAATCGGGTGAGACTGCAGATGTATTAACAGCATTGGATTATGCAAGATATAGAGCGGCCACAATAATAGGTTTAACAAATGTTCTTGGCTCAACGCTAACTAGGATTGCTAGAGCGTACATTTTACAGAATGCTGGACCTGAGATAGGTGTCGCGGCAACAAAAACTTTTACATCTCAGTTAACTGTTCTAGCATTATTAGCTTTAAGACTTGCCCGTAAGAGAGGGAAGATCTCACAAAATGAAATGGATGAATTCCAAGATGAGTTAAGACGTCTTCCAAATCTAGTTGAAAATGTAATAAAGTTGTCGGAGAAACCTATTGCAGAGCTTTCAAAAGAAGCGGCAAGATTTTCCAGCATCTTCTTCCTAGGAAGAGGTATAAGTTATGCTACTGCACTAGAAGCAAGACTAAAAGTTATGGAGTTGAGCTATATACCTTGTATAGCTTATCCAGCTGGAGAAAGTAAGCATGGTCCAATAAGCGTTATAGAAGAAGGATATCCAGTATTCTTTATTGCACCAAACGATAATACGAGAAAACATGTGATAGGAAATGTGATGGAGATGAAGGCACGTGGAGCAAAGATATACTGTCTAGGAGATGAGGGAGATAGAGAATTAAGAGAGCTTTCAGATTGGTATCTCGGTTTACCATCTGTACATGAACTGCTTTCTCCAATAATATACGTTATACCTTTCCAGTTATTGGCATACTATATGACGATCGAGAAAGGGCTTGACCCTGATAAACCTAGAAACTTAGCTAAAAGTGTCACTGTTCTCTAATAGATGTAAAGAATAGCTTTGTCTCACCCATGGTCTTCAACATGAGTTCTCTAACCTTCACAACAATGGGTAGATCGTTTACAACTCTACCGATTACAAGGCATTTCCTCTGAGGTAATGCTTTTACGATCCTCTTTACTGTCTCAGCATCTACTCTCGAAGCTTTAGCTAGATAATCGAGGTCTGAATCGTTCGTAAAATTAAAGAGGAATATGTTATCTGCCTGTCTATATACGGAATCCGGTATCATATCAGGTTGATTGGTAACAAATATTGGGAAGATGCCTATATGTCTCATCCTCGTTACTAGGTCATCCCAATATGTATCTCTTAGATATAGATGGGCTTCTTCAGCTAGTAAGAATACTGGTAGACTGTTTTTTAGCATTGATGATAATCTACTCAATACGTACTCTACTACCACCCTCCTACCATGAGGTAGACTTCTAGAGAGGTCTATGATTAACGCACCACCATACTCTAAATCTCTAAAAAGTTCTTCTAAGCTAACCGGTTCTCCATCATCGAAGAATTCTAAACTCTCTAAAGATAATAGCCTACTCAATAATGCTTCTCTAATAGATTCATTCATCTGAGTTTTAGAAACTGCTTCTATCAATCCTTTAAGAGTTACTTTTTTATATGTTCTCTCCACGAGATACCATATCCTACTGAATTCTCTAAGACTAGATGAAGGAGTATCATAGACGTATCGAAGTATATCGAGGAGGGTTTTTAGACTTGCTTCTTCTATAGATACCTTGAAGTTCTCTCCGGGAACTAATACCATTAGTCTTTCAGATAACTCACTCTCAGAGCCATCTATCTTCAAAGATAATCCCTTATACTCGCCATTTATATCAAAGACTACTACTCTAGCACCGTATTCTACAAGACTTGTAACTAATAATTTTGCAAGATGTGATTTACCCATCTCCTTCTTCCCCGTTATTATCGTTAACCTACCGTCTAAAGATTCTGCATTGATAGTGAACCAGTCACCCATGAACTCGCCCATTAATATAACCCTTCTTCCACAACTTTTTGATAACTCTACTATCAAAGATGGTGAAGCTTTATAGATTCTTGAATTTAGCCTTGATGGAAGCCAGAGTACATCATTTCTAAGCTCACCGTTAATCAATACACCTCTAAACTTAGCGATTATCAGTCTAGCTTCTCTAAGCTTAGCTAATAATGAACCAACAGAATATGGATCGATCATAGAGATCTTCTTAACATCTTCACTTGAAAGCTCTCTAAGAGTATCTTCAAGAATTCCCGGTAGATCTGCATACTCGATATCGATTACCTGGACTAGAAGTTTTCTACCATTATCTTCTATTACTAAGTAGTCTCCACGCTCAAGTAGTTCTTCATCAGGAGATGCTAGAAGCTCGATAGTATCATTATTCTTAGATAAGATCTTCACATTTTATCCTCCATCTAAAGGGTTGAAGAGAATGTCTCTCACAGATTCTGGGTAAAGTAATTCTACATTCATCTTCTTCAACATCGTCTGAAGAGTTATTGTATCTAGTTTAGTAAAAGTAGAGTAATCATGAGCTAATATTAGTGTTTCAGGATAACCGTATATTAGAGGATCATTCTTAAGGAGGAGTCCGAAAACAGTTGATGCCTCATTCTGTAGATAAGCATCTACCCTATATCCTAGAGAACCTTCTACTAAACGAGCTAGGTATACTCTTCCATATACTCTAATTCTACCTAGATTAGAATATTCTAAGGCCTTCGTTAAATCTATTATGTATGGAGGATTCTTCTCACTGTGAATTATTTGGAGAGGCTCTCCAGAGATCTGGAGGAAACTAGTCTTAGAAAAAGCAAGTATCTCATTCTTATTCTCTAAAGTCTTCTTCAAGATCTTTTCTATGCTATCTAGAAAACAATTGAAAGTCGTAGTGGTTAGAGATCCATCGAATAAAATAATAGAATCTTTATATTTTTCTACAGTATATTCTTGCAGTCTCTTTTCTAAAAGTTCAGTTAAGATCTTTTGAGCATAAAGGTAAAAATCATATCTATTAGTGGACTTCAGTAATTCAGAGTATTCTCCAAAAACTTTCTTAGAATTTTTTCTAGTGATATAGAATATGAAAGGTCCTACAGTCTTTACTATTGTAGATTTATCTAAATCTCTTATGACTATAGCTCCCTTAACAGATATAACTACACCTCTAGCTGATTCCGCTATCTTTATAGATGATGTATCTATAGCGATTACCTTTCTCGGCTCTCTACCTATCTCAACCTCCTGAACTTCGAAGAAGTATTCATCTAGAGTAGAATTGAATCCAATATAGACTTCATCTAGATACTCTCTAACAAGATCTTCCCGAGAACAATTATACATTCTTAGACTATCTAGTGAGGCAAAGGTTTGCCTACCAACTTCAGAGAAAGCCTTAAAAAACCCTTCATCTAGATCTATATGGTGTTGAAGATGCTCCACACCTCATCTGCCCCCATAATTAATATTATTGATGTGCTTATAAATGTTGCTCAATTTGAGCATGATGAAGAATGAGCGATCAAGAAAAAGTTAAAGTAGAAGTAACGGTAGGACCGGCAACCGTTAGAATAGAAGCTTCTCCAGATAAATTGGAAGAAGCTTTAATAAATGTAATATCAGCTTTAAAATCATTATTACCTCAATTAAGATTAGAAGAGAAACCTTCTATTAAAGAAGGTAAAGCCAAGAGTCTTCCAACATGTTCAATATTGCTCAAGAATTTAATGGATGAAGGCTGGTTTGATAAACCTAGAACGCTCTCAGAGACTGTTCAAGAATTGGCCAGAAGAGGATATAATTATGATTCTACAGCTGTCTCCCATTCTTTACTTGATCTTGTAAGAGAGAGAGCATTAGTAAGAGAAGGAACACCTAGACGATATACATACTATAAAGCTCTTCCAGGAACAAAGAACTTACAGAGCCCTAATGAGCAAGATTAAACAAATATTTTTAGTTTATCCTTTTAAATAATCTTAACAATATCTGAGAAAAGATACTAGAGGAGATTACCGTAAACCTATATTATAGACCTTCCCAATAATATTGGATGTCTAAAGCAATAATTGATAAAAATCTTCTAGATCAGCCGGTCGTGAAATACATAGTAAAAGATTATCTAATACTAGATTCTAACAGTAATGTCGTTGATGCTGCTCGGTTGATGAAAGAAAAGAGACATGAGTGTATAATTATCGTAGAAGATAAGAAACCTATGGGGATGCTAACGCTAAAAGACATTGTCTACAAAGTTGTTGCAGAAGGAAAAGACCCTAGGAAAACCAGATTAAAAGAATTAATCTCTAGACCACTGATCTCAGTTGACCCTGAGACAAAGGTTGGTGATGCAATTAAACTAATGGTAGAAGAAGATATTCGGAGATTACCAGTAATAAAATCAGACATGGTATTAGGAGTATTTGTTCTTAGAGCGATAGTTGGAGATGTAGTCGAGAAATCTATAACACTTCCAGACATAGAAGTTCATGAAGGATTAAAATGTCCTTACTGTGGTTCAGTTTTCCAGACACGTGAAGAACTATCAAAACATATAGATAGAGTACATATTGGCGCAGGCCTCCTCGAAGGAGTAGCATTACGAAGAGAATAAACTAGGAAAGATGAGAAAGATCTTTATAGCTATCTTGATTTAAGAGATGAACAAACTGAGAATCTCGGTAATTGGACATCTAACAATAGATGAGATAGAGTTTACCGATGGTAATACAAGGATAGCTCCAGGAGGTACTACATTCTACACCTCTATAACATCATCTATCCTAGGCTCTTTTACGAAGATATACTCTATAGTAGGTGGAGATTATCCAGATGAGTATTTAGAAGAACTCTCAAAGAATAGAGTAGATATTTGCGAAGTCATCAAAGATGTAGAGTGCAGAACAACAAGATATAGTATAAAGTATAGAGATGATTTTAGAGAGATGCGTCTTCTACATAGAGCTCCTAGAATAGAAGTTAAAGCAGTAGAAGATTCAGATGCACTATACTTAGGACCCGTTGCTGGAGAATTAATTGAAGATGATATTATAGATCTTAGCAGAAAATTTAAGACCGTTCTAGATCCTCAGGGAATATTAAGATCAATAGATGATTGTGGAAGGATAAAGTTAGAGAAGAAGATTGATGTTAACATCTTAAGTAAGATATGGCTTCTAAGGCTCTCTCAAGAAGAATCTGAGATACTAACAGATTCAGTTAACCCAGTTGAAGCATGTGAAAGATTATTGAAGCTTGGAGTAGAGAATGTAGTTCTTAGCATGGGCTCGAGAGGATTGATAACGATGAACAGAGAGAAGAGATACTTCATACCACCATACCAGAACATCAAGGTGATCGACCCTACAGGTGCAGGAGATGTTTTAGGAGGAGCATTCCTCGTAGAATTCTTAAAAACAAGGGACTTGGCTTGGGCATCTTCAATAGGAGCTTCAGCAGCATCAATCTCAATAGAAGATTATGGAGTTAACTCTATCCTATCAATCAACTTTAAGAAAAACCTCATTGAGAGAGCTAACGAGATACTTGAAAAGATCAAAAAACTCTAAAACCATCTTTAAGATAAAAATATCTCTCTAGAATATTGTGTACTGGGTAATAGGCTTCTACTTAATAAATTGAGAATTTATAAGAGATTTATAGAGGAAGATACCTAAACATAACGTTTACAAAATACTGAGGAGATTAAGGTGTTAGGGTATGGAGGTTAGAAGCTTCAAATACAAAGTAGGGGTATATGAGAAAGATGAGCTAGATTTAAGTACCCTCTTTCAAGAATTTCTTAATCAGAGTTTTAATGGAGAAGTTGGAGCTACACTCATCTTCATTGGAAGAGTTAAGAGTTTGAGTAAGGAGAACGTAAAAGTATCACATCTAGAAATAGAAGCATACAAAGAATACGCAGATAGAACTATCTCTAATATCTGTAGAGAAGTAAAAGAGAAGTATAGTCTATCTTATGCAGGGATCTGGCATCTTATAGGGAGATTTGAAGTAGGTGAACCATTGGTAGTAGTTCTTGCTGCTGGAAGAAGTAGAGAAGAAGTCTTCAATGCTTTGAGAGAATTAGTTGAAAGATATAAAAAAGAGCCTCCACTATTTAAGAAAGAAGTGTACATAGATGGGAGCTACAGTTGGTTAGAAGAATGAGGATCCACCAGCTATAGGCGGTATCACGACTACCTCATCCCCATCTTTCAGAATAGTGTTTCCATACTCGCTTCTACGGATTACATCTCCATTCACTGCAACGTTTATCCCATCTCGAAGATTACCCTGACCATCTAGAAGATACCTCCTTAACCCATTATATCTTCTAAACAACTCATTGATATAATCATTAATAGTTGAATTAGATGAAAGCTCAATCTCTTCCTCCAACTTCTTAGTTTCTTCTCTCAAGAATGCAAGATATCTACTCCTAACCTTAGGCATACTAGTAAATATAGATATTTAGAAGATATTAACTTTAATCTTGATACAGAGAAGTAGGTTTAGCAATTTATCAAGAATTTACATTATTTTTCATCTAGTATAATTAGGTCTTGAAGAGAATTAAATAAATCGTTATCGGGAGAAGCATTATTAATTGATATAACTCAAAGAAAGTTTTTCATGATAAAAAATAATGAGCAGAGAGTTTTCACATTATCTTGATAGTTTTATCCTAAGGTTTGGATTATCTAGAACTTCTGGGTTAGCGATATTCTTTGGCAACTTCCCTCCTAGAGCTAGTAGTATATCTTCAGTAACTATATCTCCCATATTCTTTAAGGCTTCTAATGTATGAGATGCAGTATGATGAGTGATAACAATATTGCTAAGTTGGAGTAACTCATTATCAGGGGAAGGCGGCTCTTTCTCCATAACATCCAACGCTGCTCCAGCTATCCAGTTTTCTTTCAAAGCTTTAGCTAAAGCTTTCTCATCGATTAACTCACCACGTGCAACATTAACTATGTAACTATTCTTCTTCATCATCTTCAATCTCTCTTCATTTATTAAATGATATTTCTCAGGAGAATATGATGTAGTTACTGCAACAACATCTGATCTTGTTAAGAGTTCTTCTAAGGATACAAGCTTGACACCTATTTTTGCAGCATCTTCAGGTCTAGCTCTAGGACTATAAGATATAACATCCATACCTAAACATTTACAGATAGTTGCTAATCTCCGACCTATATTTCCAAGACCTATTATTCCAAGAACTTTTCCACTGAGCTCTATGGTAAGTTTTCCTCCACCCCATTTGAGCTCCTTAACACGTGAATGCGCATTTGGAATATCTCTTATTATTGCCAACATTAATGCTAGTGCATGTTCTGCTACAGCATTTGTATTTGCACCTGGAGTATATGTAACTACAACTCCGTTCTCGGTAGCAGCTTTAAGATCAACAGTATCAACCCCGACACCATGTCTAGCAATAATCTTTAGATTCTCTGCTTTCTTAATCACTTTAGAAGATACTTCATCTACTCCAGCAAGTAATGCATCGTATTCTTTTATGATATCAGCTAACTGGTCTTCCTTCATAGGAACCTTCTCAGCGTATACAGGTTCTCCAATTTTTCTCAATGCTTCTAAATGTTCGGGGAAGTATCTACCGTAAGACCTCGATGTTATTAAAATCTTATACTTCGTCATTATGATCACTTAACAGATTGCCCATATTTAAGAATTGATACATTATGTAATTAAGGCTATGGGAATATACTTTAAAGCTACTTAATAATACTTTTCTATTATATAGATTATTTAAAAAATTGTTGAAGATCTTATGATAGTTTGTAAGAGGGTTATCATCGATCCTTCTTTTATTTCTTCTTTGTTTTCAATTCAGCTTTTGCTTCTTGAATATATGTTAAGCATTCTTGCACTAGCTTTTTCAAAGATTCATAATCGCCTGCTTTAATCAATTCTGGTTTTAGTAGAGATGTACCCATATTTAAGGCAACAGCTCCTGCCCCGATCCATTCTTTAATCATCTCTTTCTTAGGCTCCAACCCACCTGAAGGCATAAGCTTCAACCATGGACATGGACCGAGCAAGTTCCTGATAAACTTTGGTGTCAAGACTTCTGCTGGAAAGATCTTGAAGATATCTGCACCAAGTTCTTCAGCATAAGCTATCTCTGTTGGAGTACTACATCCTGGAACATATGGTACATGTCTCCTATTACATATCTTCGCAACCTCTGGATTGAAACTTGGTCCAACGATGAAGTCTGCTCCTAGATTTATGTACAATGCTGCAGTTGCTGGGTCAAGTATTGTTCCAGCTCCTAATATTAGGTCAGGTCTTTCAGAATCTCT
This sequence comes from Aigarchaeota archaeon, assembly GCA_025058515.1. Classification (GTDB taxonomy): domain Archaea; phylum Thermoproteota; class Nitrososphaeria_A; order Caldarchaeales; family Wolframiiraptoraceae; genus Geocrenenecus. Next base: position 28,162 of record JANXDW010000005.1, on the reverse strand, counting down.
CCACTTAGCAAGCTCTGCGAAAACCATGAATGCGCGTGCTCCCCTATTGGTAAATTCTAATAATTTTGAACCAGCTTCAGCAACAGTAGTAGAAACCTTTTTGGCAACCTCTACATCTCCATGATAGAATATTGGAATCAGTCCTACCTCTATAACTTTTGCAACAACCTCATGTTTCTCATACAGCCCCATAGAAGATCACACAAAATAATAGTTAAGTTTCTTATGAATATTCTATTTGTTATAAAGAACGACCATATAAATATTTAGAGAAATAAGAATTAAATATGGCAAGTCTTCTAATGTTTTAGGTTTAATTTTGGAAAGATTGAAGGATAAGGTAGCGGTTATAACTGGTGCTGCTAGAGGTATTGGAAGAGCTACTGCACTACTATTTGCAAGAGAAGGAGCGAAAGTAGTGATAGTTGATATTCTTGAAAAAGAAGGTAAAGAAACATGTGATCAGATTAACAAGAATATAGGTGAAGATAGAGCACTATTCATTAGAGCAGATGTTTCAGAAGTAGATGATGTAAAAGATATGAGTGATGTAATAGTGAGAAAGTATGGAAGGATAGATATCTTAGTTAATAATGCGGCCATACAGCCTATAGGAACAATTCTCGATACAGATATAGCTACTTGGGATAAAGTAATGAAGATTAATCTTAGATCTGCTTTCTTATGTTGTAAGTTCATCATTCCACATATGATAAAGAATAGGTCTGGATCTATTGTTAATGTAGCCTCTATACTTGGATTAAGAGGTGGAGACAAGATCATAGCTTATGCTACATCTAAAGCTGGATTAATAGGGTTTACCAAAGCACTAGCAGAAGACTTGATGCCTTATAATATTAGAGTTAACGCTGTAGCTCCTAGAGCAATAGATACAGAGATGTTTAGAGCTTACAGAAGTGAAGAAGAATTAAAGAAGAAGATGGAAAGATATCTTTTCGGTAGATTAGGTAGACCAGAAGAAGTGGCTCAAGCAATATTATTCTTAGCTTCAGAAGAATCTTCATACATAACTGGTGAAGTACTTGTTATAGGTGGATATTGTTAAAGTATTAAAATTTGAAGATAAATCTATGATAATGGTATTATCTTTTATGTGATCATTGTCTACTTCATTATCTTTATCCTTCTTCTATCTATGGTTAGAATGGCCATGATTATTGCTATTGCTCCGAATACTATCATCCTAACATTTAGATCTATTGCAACCATACTTAGCCCTGAGTCTAACCATCTAATTATCAATACTCCTAGAAGAGTTCTATGAACTCCACCAACTCCTCCAGTCAATGCTGTACCTCCAACTACTACGCTTGCAAATAATGGTATCATATCTAATACCCCTACCTGCATATGTGCTCCTTGGATCTGTGCAGCATATAGTATTCCAGATAAGCTTGCTAATAGAGAACATAGCATGAAGACCAAGATTCTAACTTTCTTTACGTTTATACCTGCTAAACGTGTTCCAATTATGTTTCCACCTATAGCGTAGATTGTTCTTCCAAAAGGTGTAGTGAAGGTCATAAATATAGATAGGAGCCAAACTAGTATAGCCCAGTAGAATATCGATGGTAATCCGAGAAACATTGTAGTAGAGATCGCTCGGAACGCTGGGTCCGTGATCATTCTTGTATAACCTCCTGAGATTACTTGTGCTAAGCCTTCAGCTACCATAGAAGTAGCTAACGTCGCCATAAATGATGGTATATTAAATCTCGCAAGCAATATTCCATTAGTGAGACCGAAAACAAGTCCGACGATCAATGATACTAAGATAGAGAAGAAGCCTAGTGATGGATATAGAACAGCAAATATCATTGCAGATAATTTTAGAACGCTTGGTACTGAGAAATCGAAAGAACCCATTAAGATTACTAGAGTTAATCCACAGGCTGCTATCAAGAACCAGGACATTCCATAAACTAAGGTTATTACACTATCCCAACTAGCTAAGAAATAGGGATTAGCAATTCTAAGCGCTATTATCAAGACTAGTAATCCAGAGATAGGTATTATTGTATTGAGATTTCTTTGAACCCATTCACGAGATAACCCTATCTGAGTCATCCATTACACCTCCTACGCGATTAGAGCACCTTTAAGAGCTTTAGAAGCAACAACAACAGCTCCAAGTAATAATGTGCCTATGTATAGTTTAAGATGATTTGGATCTACTCCTGGTAAGAGGAAAAGTCCATTAAATATCAATACGTATACCAATGCTCCGAGTAGCGTTCTATGCGGTCCACCCATACCTCCTGCAAGAGGTGTTCCTCCAAGAACTATAGCTGCAAGCCCTCTAACTAACTCACTAGGGTCGAAGTCTACTCTTGTCTGGCATCCTAAATGTACGAAGATTGCAATAGAACCTAATCCTGTCAGTAAACCGCTGATAGTAAATGCTAAGATCTTGTATTTCTCAACGTTAATACCAGCCAATTTTGAACCTTCTTCATTCGATCCTATTGCGCAGAGATATGTTCCAAGTTTTGTGAAAAACATTAAGAATAATGCTATTAGAATTACTGGCAAGGCTAGTAGGAATGGTGAAGGGAGATATGGTATAGGAGATTCTCTTAAGAAGTTGTAAGCAGGAACTGTTAATGTTAATACTCCTGAGATGTTCCTTACATAGGTTGTCAAGAAAGCAAATACTGCTGTTACAGCAAGTGTTAATATAAATGAAGGAATCTTTGCTTTAACGTGAATTACCCCGTTAAATAATCCTATCATTAGCCCAAATATCGGATATATCAATATAGATGCTAATCCAAGATATGGGTAGAGTAACCATACTAGTGCTCCTCCGAACATCCATATACCCATATATGATACATCTATAGATCCAAGTAGTATAACAAATGTAGGTCCTACAGCCAACATAGATGTAACTGCAAAATTCTTCAAGATAGCAATCAAATTACCTGTTGATAAGAATTTTTCAGGAACGATCACTGAGAAAATCATTATTAATCCAAAGATAGCCCATATAGCAGGATTTCCTTTTATAAGTCTCAGCGTCGATGTGATTACTGGAGAACCTATCCTAGCTTTCTCTAAATTGTTTTTCACAGTTCTATCACCTTTCTAAAATCTTCATTCGTATATGTTGTCTGTATTACTCCATCCTTAATAGATATTATCCTATCACAAAGGATTGCGTACTCCTTAGGATCATCACTCACCAAAATCATTGAGATCCCGTTTTTCTTCATCTCGAGCAAAGCTTCATAGATATCTTCTCTCGCTCCAACATCTATACCGATAGTTGGATCTTCTAGTATCATTATCCTTGGACTTCTTTCAAGCCACTTACCTACAGATACCTTCTGCTTATTTCCTCCACTCAATGAGTAACATTCTGTTTCTACACTAGGAGCCTTAATTCTAAGCTTATTCATAATCTTCTCAGCTAAAGACTTCTCAGCCTTAAAACTTATTACAGATATTATCTTTAGGGGAGTTTTTGTAACTTTCTCAAAGTTCACAAGTGATATGTTCTTTCTTATTGGCCATGATAAGAGTAGTTCCTTCCCGGTCTCACCTGAGAAGTATCCTATACCTGCTTTCACTCTTGTATGTGGTTCACCTTTAAGCTTTAGCACTTTATTATCTACTATTATCTTACCGCTATCGGCCACGATATCTCCATAGAGTGATCTAGCAATCTCGCTTTTACCACATCCAGCTGGTCCAAAAAGTCCTATACATTCTCCTTCATGTAGATCAAAAGATATGTTCTCGTAATATCCTTTCTTGGTAAGCTCTCTTATAGAGAGTACAACTAATCTTTTATCAATATCTTTTATTTTTGCAGATTCATATTTAGCATATACCTCATGGTAAGATTCTCTTCCTACTATTTCTTTAAACAGCTGTTCTTCAGAAAGCTTCTCAAGTTTCACATTATGGTGTGCAATAAGCTTACCATCTCTTAGAACGTATATACTATCGCTGAACTTCATTACTTCTGGAATTATGTGAGAGACAAATATGAATGAGTTCGACTTCTTCAAGCTTAAGAGATAACTAAATAATTCATCTCTTTCTTCTATTGATAATGGTGCTGTAGGTTCATCTAGTATTATGATTGGAGTGATTTTAGATTCTTCTCCTACTACTAACTTGATGCTTAGAATAGCTCTCGCTATTTCAACCATCTTTTGTGTAGAGAGAGGGAGCTCATACATGCTACTAACTAGATCACATTTTATTCCAAGTTCTTCAAAGACCGATCTAGCTAAACTAATTATCTTTTCTAATTGTAATCTCCCGAGTTTAGTAAATTTTTCCTCAAGCCCTAGAAACAAGAATTGATATACTTTTAGATGTGGTATAACTCCTTTTTCTTGGTATACTATCGATATCCCCCTCTTTAAAGCATCTAGAGGATTTTTTGGGAAAGGTACTTCTTGACCCATGTAGTACATTTTTCCACTATCTGGCTGGTGGACTCCTACCATTATCTTCATAAACGTAGATTTGCCTGCACCATTCTCGCCGACAACACTAACTATCTCATTCTTTCCTACCTCTATACTTACATTATCAAGAGCTTTAACGACCTTATCGAAAGTTTTTGTAACATTCCTAACTTCTAATAGAGGTTTAGCTCCTTCCATTAAATCATTCACCTAGCCCGATTAAAAAATAAGATTTGAGGTTAAAAAATATTTCATTAGGTAGTTGGTTTACTCTAAGGCACCCCAGACTGGCTCGAGCTTTAATCCTTCTGCTTCAGCAGCCTTTATCTTGGCTTCATTGTCTGACCATGTATCCCAATTGAGCTCGAGGAAGTATTTCATCGTTAATCCGAATTGTTTTCTGAATGATTCAAGATTCTGACCCTTCGTTCTATCTTCTGTGACTTTCATCCTCTTCATCATCGGCACATAATAGAAGTCATTAGCTGTTAGATAGTTCTTTGCATGTCTATCATATGTGAGACCAAGTTCTTGACACTTACCTACAGATAGTGTTCTGAAATCATATGGATAGGTCTGGGCTGGATAGACTTCGCTGATCTTTAAGAAGTCTAATAGCTTAGCAGCATCTACAGCGACGAAGTTTGGATGCCACCATAATCCAGAACTCTTAATTAGCTCTTCATTCTCTTCTTTGATCTTAGGTGTCGATAAGTTTATAACTGTTGTAACCCATGGCGATTGTACCATTTCATCTCTAAGCGGGTATGAATATCCTGTAACTGCATCGTAGGTCTCTGCAACACGTTTTCCTCCAAAGTACTGGAACTCTGTAAGAGAAGTTATAAACCACTCTCCTTTAGCGACTAAGTCTGTACATGCAACTATAGCATCTCTCGCTGCTGCGAATGGTCCGATATTGATTCCCCTCTCTTTAAAGACTGAGACTGTTCCCATTGCTTGATCATCGTTATGACCCCAGACTGCTTCATAATCTGTTCTAACAGCTAAAGCATCTTCTCCAGCTTTTCTACCTCCTGGGTAAGCCCATTCACCCCAATAGTGACCTAGCAACTGTATGAATGGATATCTTCTCCAAGAGATTGCGATACCTTGGTTGATTAATGCTGTAGAGTCTGGAGCGATTGTCTTTGAAGATTGTACGTGTAGAACTTTGCTCTTACCATACTTTCTCATTTTTTCATATAGTAATGTCATACAGTGAAAGCTCATCTCATCTGACATTGTGCTAAATTCTAGGAACCAGTGTGGCCCTCTATCTCCAGGCAATAGTGCTGGATCCCTACACCAAGCAGTTGCTGCAAATACCTTATTTGCTTCACATAATCTAACTATCTCTTCCATAGCAGCTAGAGCTGGAGCCCAGTAAACTACGCCTTTAGCTCCAGCAGCAATTAATGAATCTGTAGCTTCAACAGCTTTTAATGCTTCAGCTCCAATCTCTATACCCTTAAAATCTAAACCAAGCTGTTTACATGCTTGATCAGCACCTTGATAATCATATTTCGGTGCTTCCTGAGCTAGAGTCCAAGTAACGTATCCTACGAGGAATTTATCTCTCGGCTTACCTGTAGCATACTTTCGTGCTAATTCTCTTCTAAGCTCAGCAAGTCCCGGAGCCACTGCTGCTGGTGCTGTCACGGTCTCCCTAACTGTTGTCAAAACTGTCTCTCTTACTGTTGTAGGGACCGTAACAGTCTTCTCAACAGCTGGTGCTGCTGCTGAGCCTGCAAAATACCCTGCAACTCCTCCTACAACGAGCCCGGCTACTGCAGCACCAGTAAGCTTAGCAGCAGTCCCAACAGCAGCTCTTCTAGAAATTTTTTTATTCAAAATGTTTTCCTCATTCATATTTTTCTCGAGTAAATAATAAGTGTACAGAAAGATAAAGTTTTTCTAGTAAATTTTTTGGCCTTCAAGGAGTTCAGGATATAACTTGATGTAACAACATTTGGGTTAATTAATTTTTTGTATATGCATTTCTGTTTAACCCCTTACCCATACTAGCCTCCAGGTCTTAATATATAAATAAAGAGTATCTAACTAATCAATCCTAGAGATGCTAAACTATGTCTAGAAGTATGCTTGCAGCTTATGTAAACCACTCTAGAGAATTGTATTTAAAGTATAGAGATATGATTAAACCTTCTAGAAGAGAGATTATTGTAAAGATAATGGCTTGTGGAATTTGCCCTACTGATGTTAGATATCTTCTCGGATATGGTGGACCTATACCATATGGTGAAGAGAGTTATGGTTTAACAGGTCATGAATGGTCTGGAGTAGTTGTAGAGTTAGGTGAAGATGTTGAAGACCTCATGATAGATGATAGAGTGGTAATAGACCATATAGCTTACTGCGGTAAATGTAGATATTGTAGGAGAGGTCAAACAAATCACTGTATAGAGAAGAGATACTATCTTAGAGGATTTGCAGAGTATGGTCTAGCATATGCTCCAACTATACTAAAACTTTCAGAGAAGTTATCATTTGAAGAAGCATGTTTCGTTGAACCATTATCCAGCTGCATAAACTCAATCGAGAAAGCATCACCATCCTTTAGTGATATTTTAGTTGTAATAGGTGATGGAGTTATAGGGATACTGCATTCACAGCTTGCTAAGTTGAGAGGTGCGGAAGTAGTGATGATAGGACATCATAATGAAAGGTTAAGTGTTGCTGAAAAGCTTGGTGTAGATTATACATTAAATTCAAGAGAAGTAGATGTTTTTGAGGAGGTTAAGAAGATAACAGATGGACGTGGTGCTGATTCTGTGATAGTTGCTGTTCAAGGTGCTGAAGCTATAGACTCAGCTCTAAAACTAGTATGTAAAAACGGTAAGATAATAATTTTCGCGGGAACTTATCCAGAAACTGCTCTTAGTATCAATCCCAACCTCATACACTACTCAGAGTTCTCGATAATAGGAGCATCAGAACATACACCGAGACAATTTACTCAATCTCTAAATCTAATCGAGAAGAAAATCATCAAGGTGAAGCCATTAATATCCAACGTGGTACCACTTGAGAAGATAAATCAAGGATTTAACTTAGCAATAAATAGAAAAGGATTAAAAACGATCGTTAAACCGCATGAAGAATAATTGAGGAAATTGAGAGATATTATAAATTAAAGAAAGAGATAAAGATTTCATATCATACTAGACGAGAATATCTTTCTCTAATGTTTACTATCCATTCAATGTTCAACTCCTCTTTGCTGAAGTTTAATCTTAATTCATTAAACATCCTTTAAAATCTTATTCTAGATAACTCTAATGTCTTCAGCTTCTCGAGATTATATAAAAAATTCTTAGACCCTGTACCTAGACATTTTAATCTTTTCATCCTACCGGTAAAACTTTAATATACTTATATCTCGAGTTTTCTTGAATCTTCTAAGTTTTCAAAATTTGTTAAATTTTTCTTTATAAAATATTTTAAGGAGTTTGCATATGAGATGCTCATGAAGCTTAAAGGAAAGGTTGCGATAGTTACTGGTGGTGCGAGAGGGATAGGTTTCGCAATATCTTCTAGGTTTGCTAAAGAACAAGCGAAAGTAGCAATCTTCGATATAGATATTTTCAAGGCTGAAGAAGCTGTTAGAAAGATTAAGGAAGAAGTAGAGGAGGCTGAGGTTATCGCTCTACAAGTAGATGTAAGTGATTTTGATTCAGTTAAGAAAGGTGTAGAACAGGTTGTAAAGAAATTTGGAAAGATAGACATACTAGTAAATAATGCTGCGATACATTTAGGAAAACCATTTCATGAAGAACCATTAGAGTACTGGGAGAAACAGTTTAAGATAAATGTTCTAGGAACCGTTATACCTTCTCAACTAGTTGTTCCCCATATGATAAAAGCAGGTGGAGGATCAATAGTTAACATCTCCTCGAAAGCAGCAATTACAGGAGAGCCTGGACACGCAGCATATAGTTCACTGAAAGGAGCGATCCTCTCACTAACATTAGCGATGGCGGTAGACCTAGCACCTTATAAGATAAGAGTGAATGCTATCTGCCCTGGGCCGACTGAGACTGATCTACTATACTCTGCTACTACAGAAGAGGATAGGAAACGGATGTCGGAGAGAGCACCTTTGAAGAGATTGGCGAAGCCGGAAGATATTGCGTCAGCAGCTCTATATTTCGCTAGCGATGATTCAGCATATGTAACTGGGCAGAGATTGTCAGTAGATGGTGGGATGACGATAGCTGCTGTTGAGAGGATATAATCTTCCTAATACAACCTAATCTTAACAACAACTTCTACTTTAATTTTGCTAAGATCTAAATTATACAAAACCTTGGACTTACTTTTTTCTTCTTAAACAAGATTAATAAGTTAGATATCGATGAATAGTTTCGGAGATAGTCTTATCATGTCTAGGAAGTTTGTTATCCGTGATCCTCTCGCATTACATAGAGAAGGTGTAATAAAGAGTAGAGGACTTAATACGTGGAAAGACAATGTTTCTGTGACTAAATATATTGCTGAAGTTTTAAAACCATGTTTAGGTCCTAAAGGAATGCTTAAACTCGTCTTAGATAAATTTGATGAAACTGCTATTACGAGTGATGGAGCCATAATTTTGGAGAAGATGGATCTTCATCATCCAGTAGCAAAGGTTCTTAGAGAAGTTGCAAAAACCGTTGAAGATTTTGTAGGCGATGGGACGAAGACTACGATTATATTAGTCGGGGAACTGTTAAAGAGAGCTGAAGGCTTAATAGCTCATAAGATCAAGGTTAATAAAATCATTGATGGGTACATGCTCGCATACAGTATTGCTTTAAAACGTTTAAGAGAAATAAGTATAGCTTTCAATATTCTCGATAAGAAAATTCTGAGAAACCTCATATCAACATTATTTATGAGTAGGGGAGTTGATCATGCAGAATACCTCACAGAGTTAACATCTCAATCTATACTTAATGCTATTAAAGAAAGAGATGGGAAGATCATTCTAGAAAGAGATGCTGTAAAGATCGTGAAGAAGCTGGGAGAAAGCATAAGAGATAGCAGATTAATCGATGGGGTGATTATTGATAAAAAGATTGCTCACCCTTCTATGCCTCGAGCTGTGAAGAATGGTAAGATAGCTGTTCTTAACATGGCCTTAAAGATAGATGAATTCAGACATCTCCAACCATATAAATATCAGATAGATATAAAAGCACCTCATCTTATCAATCAATTCTTAGAAGAAGAAGAGAATATTGCTAGAGAGATGGTCAATAAGATTTTATCCGTAGGTGCTAATGTAGTTGTCTGTAGGAAGAGAATAGGCAAAATCGCTAAACAGCTATTAGCAGAAGCGGGCGTGCTGGGCATAAGCAGACTACTTAATGAAGAGGCATTCACAACTGTTGCGAAAATTACCGGAGCAAACATAGTCTCAGACCTCAATGATCTCAGAGAAGAAGATCTTGGAAGAGCTAAAATTATCAAGGAGGAGAAGATAGGAGAAGATAGAGTAATAGTATTTGAAGGATGTGGAGATCGTGGTGGAGTAACCTTATTGTTAAGAGCGGGATCAGAAAGAATACTAGATGAAACTGAGCATGCTATAAAAGATGCATTAAGATGTATCTCATCACTATTGGAAGATCCTGCTTATCTTCCTGGTGGAGGTGCTGTAGAAGAAGCTCTAGCAGTAGCTATAAGAAATGAATCATTAAAGTATAGTGGTAAGGAACAGATTGCGATGCATGCTTTTGCAAACTCTCTTGAAACTATACCAATACTTCTAGTAAGAAATTCTGGATACGACCCAACTGATTTAATAACTGAGTTGAGATCTAAACATGTAGACGGTCATAGTCGATATGGCTTTGATGCATATTCTGGAAGGATAGTTGATACATTTGAACTTGGAATAATCGAGTCATACAAGGTGAAAGAACAAGTCTTAAAAACATCATTCGAGGTAGCCACTATGTTGTTAAGGGTAGATGAAGTAGTTGATAGAAGATATGCTAAGAGACATGAAGGAGAACTTGGTGGACAGTAGCTGAATCTGAACAAGATATTTTTTCTATAATAAAACATATTACCTACGTTAAGCTAAAAGATTTATTGAGATACAATGTACTCTAGCTACTTGATTGGTGTTGATATTGGAACTGCTGGAACTAAAGCTGCTATATTCGATGTAGAAGGGAATCAGCTAGCTGTAGCTTATGAAGAATCAAAGCTATATTATCCGAGAGTTGGTTGGGTTGAACAAGAACCTGAAGATTTCTACACCTCTGCTATAAATACTATTAGAGAGATTGTAAAGAAATCTGGTATAAATCCTATTGAGGTGGCCTCAATCGCATTTAGCGGTCAGATGGCAGGTATACTCGCCATAGATAGAGATTGGAAACCCGTCATACCCTATGACTCTTGGTTAGACATTAGATGTAAGAATTACATAGATTTCTTAAAAGCAGAGTACGAAGAACTTCTCATAGAGAAGACTGGGGTTCCTCCAACAGTTGATCATCTTCCAAAAATGATCTGGTGGATGAAAGAGAGACCTGAAGTATTTGATAAGATTTACAAATTCACTGTTCCAGCTGTCTACGTCGCTGGTAAACTAGCTAAACTTAAAGGTGAAGATGCTTTTTACGATTATACTTATGTAACCTTTACAGGGCTTTTTGACGTTCATAAGATGGACTGGTCAGAAGAACTTGCAGAAACATTCAAACTACCATTAGATAAGATGCCGAGAGTAGTTAAACCTTGGGAGATTATTGGAGAACTCTCTTCAGAGGAAGCTGAAAAGATGGGGTTGAGGAAAGGTATCCCAATAATCGCTGGAGCTGGAGATGGCATGGCATGTACTTTCGGTGCAGGATTAACAAAATCTGGATTATGTTTAGATATAGCTGGTACCGCATCAGCATTCTACGTATCAATAGACAAGGTAGTTCCAGACACAAAGCATAGAACTCTATTATATCTAAAATCCGTAGTGCCTGAGTTATGGTGTGTCGGCGCCTACATAAATGGAGGTGGATTGTGTTTAAGGTGGTTTAGAGATGAGATTGCAAAGGAAGAGAAGAAGAAAGCAAAAGATCTAGACAAAGATCCATATGAAGTCCTTGATGAAGAAGCTTCTATGATTCCTCCTGGAAGTGAGGGGGTAGTGTTTGTACCACATCTTGGAGGTAGAGCTTATCCATATAATCCACGGATTAGAGGTATTTGGGTTGGATTTACTTGGAAGCATACAGTTGGTCATCTTTTTAGATCTATACTTGAAGCAATAGCATTTGAATACAATCATTATCTCAAGATACTTAGAGAATTACTGAAAGATGTAAGAATAGATGAAGTTAGAGGAATAGGTGGTGGGAGTAAGAGTAAGTTATGGAATCAGATAAAAGCAGACATACTCGGTATACCATATGTTTTACTAAATAGAGAAGAATACGCTGTAACAGCGTTGGCAGCTATAAGTGGATATGGTGTCAAAGTATTGAAAGATTTTGTAAAGACTATTAATGAGTGGGTTAAACCACTTAAGAGAATACAACCAAATAAAGAAGTACATGAAAAGTATAAGATATATTCTGAATTCTATGAGAAATTACTCAGCCGGATAGATTACATAATGGAAGGACATGAAACTCTAATCCAATAATTGTCTATCAATTTATTAACTTGACTTGTCTAAGTCGGTTAGTAATCCTAATATATTGTATTTTTCTTGGTAAAGATGATATGAGCTCAGAGAAGTTGTACGGATACAATGGCAAGATAATTCGCATCAACCTATCTAAGAAGAAGACTGTAATTGAAGAGGTCCCGAGACCATGGTTAATGAAGTATCTAGGAGGCCGTGGATTAGCTGCAAGATATTATTATGAAGAAGTAGGCCCAGAAATACAACCATTCTCTCCAGAGAATAAACTGTTCATCATGACGGGTCCACTTACGGGTGCAAAAGTTTGGGGCTCCTCTAAAGCTCACATCGTTACGAAATCACCGTTAACAAACATCTATACTGTATCTAACGCTGGAGGAGATTTTGGAGCGAATGTTAAGAGAGCAGGCTATGATGGATTGATAATAGAGGGTAGAGCAGATAAGCCTAGCTATATCTCGATAATAGATGGAGAGGTTACGGTTAGAGATGCTGAAAGCTTGTGGGGTTTAAAGGTTAGTGAAGCTCAGAGAGCATTCTTAGAAGAAGTAGGTGAAGAGAAAGCTACTGTCGCTTGCATCGGACCAGCTGGAGAGAAGCTTTCAAGGATAGCTAGTGTTCAGGTAGATTTTCCAGGTGTGAGGAGAGGTGGGAGTTTCGGTAGGGGTGGTGTTGGAGCAGTTATGGGTTCAAAGAATCTTAAAGGTATTGTAGCCTACGGATCTAAAGAAGTCGAGATAGCTGATCCTGATAAATTAACAGAATACCTTAGAATGAATATTAGCTTATTGAAGGAAACTACTGGGCTCCATACAAAATATGGGACCGCGCAGTATGTAGATTCACTTTATGAGTTAGGTGCTTATCCGTTGATGAATTTTACCAGGACACGTGTAGAAGGCGACCTTATGGCGAGACTTTCATCAAGAGTCTTTAGAGAAGAATTTGTAGTTAGAGATGTAGCGTGCTTTAGATGTCCAGTCGCATGTGGTAAATATGCAAAACCTCGTAAAGATGATTACGTAAACCTTGCAAGTAAGCCAGAGTATGAAACCATCTGGTCTTTTGGTCCACATTGCAGCGTATTCGATTACGATATAATCGTTGCTGCAAATCACTTAGCAGATGACTATGGTTTAGATGGTATATCAGCTGGCTACGTAATTGGATTTAGCATGGAATTATATGAGAAAGGTATAATCGGTAAAGATGATCTCGATGGTTTAGAGTTAAGATTCGGTAATGGTGAGGCAGTAGTAGAGTTGACGGAGGAGATTGGAGAAAGAAAAAATTTTGGGAATATCTTAGCTGAAGGGGTTGTGAGAGCTGCTCAAGCCATTGGTAGAGGAGCGGAATACTATGCAATACATGTGAAAGGTATGGAGCTTACAGCTTATGAGCCTAGAGCGTTTTACGGTATGGGTTTAGCATTTGCAACATCTTCTAGAGGAGCTTGCCACAACGTTGGTGGATGGACGATTAGAGATGAGTTGCTGAAGCCCAAGATCGATAGATATGCAGTAAAAGGGAAGGGGATACTGGTAAAGACTACACAAGATGTTAGAGGTTACATTGACTCAATAGGACTCTGTACTATACCAAGAAGATCCTTAAACTTCACAGACGCTCCGAAGCCAGACGTATTAAAATATGTTATAGGGATGGAGTTGAAAGAAGATCTAGTTACTATCGGTGAGAGAGTATACTGTCTCGAGAGATTGATACTGAATAGAGAAGGGATAACACGTAAAGACGATATGCTGCCAAAGAGACTTATGAGTGAACCTATACCAGATGGTCCGGCAAAAGGACACGTACTCTCACCAGAGATCTTCAACACTATGCTTGATGAATATTATGATGCTAGGGGATGGACTAGAGATGGCATAGTATCTCAAAGTATAAAACTTGCTTTAAACATACCTTAAACAAGTGGGATAGGTCATGTCTGCAATAATTGAGCCCACGAAGGTAATATTAGATTTCAAGAAAATAATTGTAAAACCGTATACTCGGAAGAAGCAAGTTAAACTAAGTGAATTAAAAGATTACTGTGCTTACCCTGAAGCTGCAGAGAAGATACTATCTGAAGGTAGAGATCCCATTATTTATGAGTATTATGAGTACGGGCCGACGGAAACGTCTGGAAACATCAACTTTGGATTGACAGTGATATATCCAGGAAAGATTGGGAAAGAATACTATATGACTAAAGGTCATTTCCATGAGAAAGATGGAGCTGAGCTCTATCTCTGTCTAAAAGGTAGGGGTATTCTACTAATGCAGAATAAAGAAGGGAAAGCTGTTACAATAGAGCTTGAACCTGGTTCTATAGGATATGTTCCAGTAGGTTGGGGGCATAGAACGATAAACATAGGAAGAGGTAAGTTTGTATTCTTTTTCGCTTATCCTTCAGACGCTGGACATGATTACATGATTGTTAAAGAGAAAGGATTTTCAAAGATCGTTATTGAAGAAGGGAAGTCTTTGAAGATAATAGATAATCCAAGATACCGTGGAACATCTGACTGAAAACATTGTAAATTCTACTCGAATTCGAGCTTTATGGATTAATTACTACTTTTAATCCTTCTGCTTTTAGAGTTTTACTAAAAGCTTCTAACCCATCTTTCAAACTATACCTATGAGTTAGAAGTGGTTTAACATCTATTAATCTAGAGGCTACAAGCTCTAACGTCTTCTTAAATTCCATAGGTGTCTGCATAGATGTTCCAAGCACGATTATCTGTTTATAATGTATAATATTCGTATTTATCGAGACTTCTTCTACTCCAGCTGGAAGCCCAGCGAAGAAATTTATCCTACCGCCTTTACGTATAATCTTCAAAGCATCTCTCTGAGCTTGTGGAGATCCTACCGCAACTATAACTACATCACTACCCTTCCCATTCGTTAGAGATAGAATACTCTTCTCAATATCTTCTCTCAATGGGTCAACCACATATTCCACACCTAGCCTTCTAGCTACTTCTTTCCTCCTCTCGTCTACTTCACTTATGATTATCTTTGATGCTCCGAATGCTCTTGCAAGCAAAAAATGTAGTAAACCTATAGGACCTGCACCTAAAATCGTTACTACATCACCTGGATGGATGCCTAGTTTTAGTTGTCCTCTAAAACATGCAGCTAACGGCTCTATTAGTGATGCTTCTTCATAACTTAAATGAGGTGGAATCTCAAGTACTCCGCCTATATGGAATGCTTGAGCAGGTATCTTAACGTACTCTGCAAAAGATCCATCAACATCTATTCCAATAGCGTACCTGTTTGGACATAGAACATGTTCTCCGGAAAGACAGTACTCGCATCTACCACAGAATATGTTAGGATTTACAATAACTTTCTTTCCAAGATAATCTACAAACTCGTTACTTGCTTCAATTATATCTCCTGAGAATTCGTGACCTAGGATTATAGGGATCTTTGTTCGAGCACCAGTTGAATAAGCTTTAACATCTGTTGCACAGATGGATGTAGCTCTAACCTTCAAGATGGCTCCAGCTCCATCTAGTTTAGGCTCAGAAACATCCTCCAACCTCAGGTCTTCTTTACCATATAATCTTAAAGCTAACATATCCTTCTATAAAGTATTGATTGTGTAAATTATTAACTATTACTAAACTACATGATTTTATCTCTCGATGCTCTCGAGAGATCTCAAAGATGAAAATTTGCTATGATTACTCTATCTTAAAGGTAGTGTTACTGGTCTATTAGTTCGCATTGATTCTAAAGCGGCTAATACTATTTCTAGAGCTTTTCTTCCATCTTCTCCAGTTACTTCTGGGTTCTTGTCCTCTATTATTGCTCTTAGAAAGCTCTCCGCCTCGCCAATATATCCCTCGCTGAACCTGTTCCTCCAACTTGGAAATGTTTCTGTTACAGCCTTCTTATCACTTTTACATAGCATGAGAGAACCGCCTTTAACATCTCCCACTATTATTAGACCTTCTGTTCCAAGTATTTCTAATCTTGCATCATAACCATAGCCTACTGGACATCCTCCGTCTACGACTCCTATACCATTATTCTCGAACCTGATAATACTTACATAAACATCGTGGTAGGTTTCATATTCTTTCTTGAAATCTGGATTTATCAATGCATCTGCCTCGCTGTAAACAGTCTTAGGCTCACTTCCCATCAACCATCTAACTGAATCAAAATCATGACTACTTACTTCTGCTATCATGCCAATACCTGTTTTCGGGTCTAAAGCCCATCTAGGCGGTAAACCAGGCCCCCTTGTAAGACTCTTAACTAGTACAGGTCTCCCTATAACTCCATCAACTATAAGAGATTTGACTTTTCTTATCTCTGGGTCAAACCTTCTCATGAAACCAATCTGCAACTTTACATTATTCTTCTTAGCTACTGAAATCATTTTGTCTGCTTCCTCTAAACTTAAAGCCATAGGCTTCTCGCAGAAAACGTGAACGCCTGCTTCTGCAGCTTCGATCGTTAATTGGGAATGGGTGAAAGTAGGAGTAGTTATAAAGACTGCTTCAATCTCTTTATTCTTCAATGCCTCACTTAATGTCCGGTAACAGTTGACTCCACCAACTTTTTCTGAAAGTTGTTTAGCTAAAGCGAGGTCGGTATCTACTATTGCTACAAGCTCTGCTATGGTAATTCTTTTAACAAGATTTAAAGCATGGACTTCTCCTGCACGACCAGCTCCAATAACACATACTTTAACACGTCTAACCATGTATTACCTCAATGTACAGTTTCTATAAAAATATTCTTAAGCACTCTCCATGTAGCTAGAAGTATCTAAATAAATCTAAAGATATAAGGTTGATTAGATATAGTAGGCTATCTTAAGACTCAGAGACATGGATCAATACGATGTTCTTCATCTTAGCAATCTAGCTCGATACCATGCTTCTTCAATGCTTCTTTAATCTTAGCTATCTCTGCTTTTAACATCTGGATCTCCTTAATCAACATCTCTATATCTGATGGAAAGATTGTAGAAGGAATCATGTAGATATTTATACAATCTGCTTATTAACTTTACCATTTTTCGTGAAGTATGGTTACCGAGAAATATGGGGAAAAGAGAGTTGGTTAAATTATAAGTTGTATTAGCCAGTTTATTATCTCTCCTATTATGATTAGGAGACCAAAGTTGAATGATAATTGAGCGGTCATAGGGTCAGAAGCATCAGGTATCTTCTCATAGAATGTCTTTACAAGTCTAACTGCTTTTGGAATTGTTAGATATGCGAGTAAGGCATAGATTGAAAATACTCTCAAAGCTACAAGTATTCCGAGAGATACATATATTGAGATTAGAGTATACTTGTAAAATGCCAATGCTTTTTCACGTCCAAGGATGTTAGCAAGTGTCTTAACTCCTGCAGACTTATCATACTCGATATCTCTAAGATTATTAGCGAATAAAACTAGTGCAACGAACAATCCTACAGGTATAGATGCATATACAGGAGTGAAGCTGAGTCTACCAGTTAAAACATAGTATGTTCCCGTAGTCATCAAGGGTCCCCAAGCTAAGAATACGGCTATCTCACCTAATGCTAAGTGTTTAAGCTTAACTGGGTCGGCGGTATAGGCATAGGTAAGGAATGCTCCTGCAAGAGTGAAGAATAAGACGATCCATCCTTTAATAATAGTGAGATATATAGCGGTCGAGATTGCCAGTGCGTAGAAGAAGACTATCTCTAAAATGAATTTACTTGTACTCAATTCACCTGTTAGTAGATAGTGTCTTCTATACTTTGCAGTCGGAGAAGATGGATTATCAACTTCATGCTTTACATCATATAGATCGTTAACCATATTTGCTGCAGCATGAGCAGAGATAAGCCCGATCAAGACCAGTGGGAAAAGTATAAGGTCAGGTGACCCATTGTGTATTGCTAAAATTAGGCCGAGGGATGGGGAAACGATCGTCATGAGGAATGACCATGGGCGTGTAGCGAGAAGAAGAACTTTAAGTATGCTCATTCCACGATCACCCTTCTGCTATGTTCTCAGATGGATCTTAAAAAGCTAAATATGTAGTTTTCCCATCTAAGCTTGTTGAGGTAGTAGAATTAGTGAGGATGCTTCATCTTATGTGATACTATCGGCTCTAACGTCACCTCTACCTCTCTATACTTATCTTTAACTTCGAGTTTTAATCTTTCTCCTTCATTAGCATACTCTGAGTTAACGTATCCAAGCCCTATCCCTACACCTAAGGTAAACGAGAACCCTCCACTAGTTACCTCTCCAACTACTTGATTATCTTTATCTACTATACGATAACCTCTTCTAGGAATAATCTTCTCTATAGCCTTAAAACCTACTAAAAGTCTCCTAGGCTTACCTTCACTGATAGCTCTCTCTATAGCTTCTTTACCTATAAAATATTCTTTAGAAAAATCTATTGCAAAGGTTAATCTTGCCTCTACTGGACTAACATTTTCATCTATATCTTGTCCATAGAGTGGATATCCTGCTTCAAGTCTAAGACTATCTCTTGCAGCTAATCCACATGGAGTAGAACCTAGCTTAACTATCTTATTCCAGATCTTTCTCAAATTCTCCAGCTCCCAGCTCCATAGCATAAGCTCATAACCATTCTCTCCAGTATACCCACTCCGAGTAATCAAGGTGTTAACATCATCTATCTTAGTCTCAACTCCAGTGAACCATTTTAGAATGCTTAAGTCCATTTCACAGAATCTAGATATAAGTTCTAAAGATCTCGGTCCTTGAACAGCATATAGACTGGTCTCAAATGTTAAATCTGTTATCTCTACATCCATGTTTTGAGATAATTGATCTAGTATTCTCAATACTTTATCATGAGTTATGGCATTGCAAACTATTATGAATGATCTTCTATCAGTAGGATGTCTAAAGACTGTTAAGTCATCTATTATTTTTCCTTCTTCACTACACATCAAACAGTACTTCATCTTCCCTGGTTTAAGCTTCTCAACATCTATAGTCAAAACTTGTTGTAGTAGTTTCTCAGAATGCTCTCCTCTTACAGCTATCCTAGTCATGTGAGTTATATCGAATATGCCTACACTAGATCTTACCGCTAGATGCTCTTCTTTATTACTCGTAAACCAGAGAGGAGTTATCCATCCAGCGAACTCTCCAATCTCCGCGCCGATCTCAGAGTAATATTGTAATAGAGGTACTCTCTTCACAATCTTTCTCTCCGAGTAACGTATACTCTCCATGAAGGGATCATGGTTTTAGGATGAGAAGCTCTTACTTCATCTATCCTACCTATAGACGTATTATGGGGAGCGGTCTTAACCTTCTCAGGATCTTTATATGATTCATTAATTACACTGGATAGAGCATCGTAGAATGCATCTATCTCTCTCTTCGACTCAGACTCCGTCGGCTCTATCATGAATGCTTCATCAACTATAAGTGGAAAGTAGATTGTAGGTGCATGGAATCCATAGTCTAAGAGCCTCTTAGCTACATCTCTCGCCGATACACCAGTCTCCTTATAAAGCTTAGACAAGCTTACAACAAATTCATGTTTTCTATAAGATTCTGGAGCGTACGGTAACGTGACTCCTTGAAGCTTCTTAACTTTATGAAGTAGATAGTTTGAAGATAACACACTTGATTCCGCAACTTTTCTCAAACCCTCGCCACCCATCCTCAATAAGTATACGTAGGCTTTAACTAGGACAGTGAAGTTTCCATAAAACATCTTCATCCTTCCAATACTCTTAGGTCTATCATAATCTAGATAATAGAAGTTTCTTGATTCATCGTAGTTGATCAAGGGAGATGGTAGATAGTCAACGAGCTTATCAATTACTCCTACAGGTCCAGAGCCTGGACCACCACCTCCATGAGGTGTTGAAAATGTTTTATGGAGATTCAAGTGTACGATGTCGAAACCCATGTCCGCTGGTCTAACCTTACCTAGTAGAGCGTTTAGATTTGCGCCATCATAATATAGTAATCCATCGACGCTGTGGATTATATCAACTATCTTCTCTATATTCTTCTCAAATAAACCTAAAGTATTTGGATTTGTTAACATTATCCCTGCAACTCTTTTATCAACTATCTTCTCCAACTCACTTATATTAACACATCCATCTTCATCACTCTTAACAACTTTTACTTCATATCCAGCCATAGTCGCACTAGCAGGATTTGTCCCATGAGCAGAGTCAGGAACTATCATAACATTCTTATAATCTAATCCTTTATCTTTATGGTAAGCTCTTATAATGAGGCATCCCAAGAATTCTCCTTGAGCGCCTGCAGCAGGCTGGAAGCTGAATCTGCTCATCCCAGTGATTTCTTTAAGAATCTGTTCAAGTCTCCAGATTATCTCTAAACATCCTTGTACTGTCTCTACAGGTTGTAGAGGATGGCAATTGTATATCTCTTCATAGCTCACCACCTCTTCGCTTATGGTTGGATTATACTTCATAGTACAGCTTCCAAGTGGATACATTCCTGAAAATACTCCAAAGTTCATCTGGCTCAATCTAGTATAGTGTCTTACTACATCTAGTTCTGAGAGTTCTAGAAAGTTTAATTCTCTTCTCTTCAGCTGTTCAGGTATCTCATTCAATACTTCATCTAGAGCTTGCTTAAGCTCTTCATCTAGCTCTGGGAAATCTACACCTACTGCTCCATGCCTAGCTAATTCAAAGACAGTAGGTTCAGACCATTTAGCCTGCCTGTAACTCATCTCTCTACAACCTCTTTTAGAGAATCTACATAATAGTCTAGATCTTCTTTTGAATGTATCTCTGTAACGCATGTTAAGATCGCGTCACCAACATCTCTAAACATTCCATCTATACTGATACCTCCTACAATATTCTTCTCGAACAATCTTCTTAATACTTCTCTAGATTGTTTATTAACAACTCTATATGTAAACTCTTTAAAGTGGATAGACTTAAAGAGTGGAGCTTCAACTTCCACGATCTTTGACAGCCTACTTATCAAGTACTTGGTTCTAGCCAGTATCTGTTCTCCTAAGATCCGTATACCATTCTTTCCTAGTAGAGAAAGATATACCGCAGCTGTAAGAGCGCATAGAGCTTGGTTAGTGCAGATATTACTAGTTGCCTTTTCCCTCTTTATATGCTGCTCTCTAGCTTGTAAGATCATTGTATATGCTCTCTCTCCTTTATGGGTGACCGTCATCCCGATAAGCCTACCTGGAAGCTGATGGACTAACTCTCTTTCCATTCTACATCCCATAATTCCTAAGAGTGGTCCTCCAAAATTTACAGGCATTCCTAGAGGCTGACCTTCTCCCACTACTATGTCTGCACCAAGTTTTCCAGGTGACTCAAATACTCCTAGTGCAGTAGGATCTACACCTATTATGAATAACGCTTTATGATCGTGTGCTATCTCTCCAACTTCACGAATATTAAGAGGAATAAATCCTAGATAGGATGGATACTCTATATAGACAGCCGCAGTATCTTGATCTATCTTTTTCTTCAAGTCTTCAAGATCCACTGAACCGTCAATCCTATTCTGAATATACTCGACCATCATTATATTCGTTGGCTCAGTATAGGTTTCTGCAACTTTTAATCTTTCAGGAGAAATATATTGAGGATAAAGTATCTTGGATCGTTTGGTAACTCTGCTAACCATTCTAAATGCTTCTCCTAGAGCGGTAGCCCAATCGTACATGGAAGAATTAACGACTTCTATATCTAGAAGCTCAGCCATAAGACTTTGATATTCAAAAAGAGCTTGAAGCATACCTTGTGAAACCTCAGGTTGGTAGGGGGTATAAGATGTTAGGAACTCGCTTCTTCTAACTATCTCTTTAACAGCAGATGGTATGAGATGAAACCAAGCTCCACCACCTATAAATAATTTAATCTGATTAGCTACCTTATTCTTTGATAGAATTTTCTTTATATGTTGTCTTACTTCTTCTTCACTCATCGGTTGAGAGTATTGAAGTGGTCTCTTCAAGAAGAATTTAGATGGAATATCTCTGTAGAGTTCTTCTATCTTCTCTATTCCCATCTCCATTAACATCGAATTGATCTCTTCCTGAGTTAACCCTAAATATGGATGGCTCATAACAACACCCTTGATCAATAGATAGATGAAATGGAATTCCTTATGAATATTAAGGTTTATCATAATCTTTGTAACTCTCTCCAAAGTTTCCATCTCTGAAAGTTTTTTGTAGGATGATGGTATTTCACGACATGTTTAAATAAAAGTTTTATTGAATAAAACTTGTGAGAACATAAATGATTAAACATTTAGCACGTAACCGTAGATTATTATTAAATTCAGCAATTTTGATTGTATTGATATTCTTCTCTCAAGGTTTTATATGTTTTCCCTCAATTGAAGGCTCAAACCATGATAAGATAGTAGTTGCCGTAATAACAGAACCTTTAGCCTCTGTTGTTAAGTATATAGGTGGAGAGAAGGTGAAGGTCGTAACTATAATTCCAGCAAATGTAGATCCACATGAATATGAACCTCCTATGAATACTCTTCTCAGTACTCTTTCTGAAGCAAGATTGTTAGTAGTCACTGCTCAACATCACTACATAGTAGAAGAGAAGATATATCAATTAATTGAAGAAGGTTTAATAAACGTTAGAGTGATTGGTTATGAAGAATACTTAGAGCACGGATTGAGATTGTTGAGAAATCCGAAGACGGATGATATAAATTTTCATGGTTTCCATTATTCTATAAATGGTCTACGAGCAATAGCTTCTACTATTGCTTCACATCTTTCTGAGATCGATAAAGATAATCTAGATTATTATTATAATAGATTGATGAAGTACTTTGAGTATATCGACAATATAGAGAATAGTGTTGATTCTCTAATAGATAGACGTTACAGAGTCATCATTTATACTCCAGTCCTCCAGTATTTAGTGAAAGAGTTAGATCTAGATTTAGTAGATGTGGTCGTTAGTGAGTATAATGTAGAAGCATCTGAGAGAGATGTTTTAAGAATGTTGAGTAAGTTAAAGAATGGAGAAGCTGATTTTATCTTACTATCTGATGAAGAAGCATTAAAAAATCCAAAGCTGGTCGACCTATTTTCTAAAGAGAACTTAAAATACTTCACTGTACCATTGAATAAGGTCTCTAATATGCCTGAGCTAGCCTCTTTATCCATAGCACTTCAAATATCTTCTCAAGCTTCTGTAATTATGGGAGAGAGATCTTCATCTGAATATTTGACTCTACTCTTGTTATCTATTACTGTTAATATTGTATTATCTATAATCGTGATCTTTCTAGTTATCAAGGGGAAGAAGAGTGGTAAGCGATTTAGTAGTTGAAGGTTTAACTGTGAAGTTTAATGATTATAAGGCGTTGGACAATATTTCATTTAGATTAGATTCACCCTTCTTTACCGTTGTTATGGGTCCTAATGGAGCGGGTAAGACAACTCTACTTAAAAGTATTCTAGGCTTGGTTAAGCCTAGTTTAGGGATGATTAGAGTATATGGTCTTGACCCTTTTAGAGAAGCTAATAAAATTAGACAGATAGTTAGTTATGTACCACAAGTTGTAAATATCAATATACATGTTCCTATAACTGTTAGAGAAGTCATCGCAATGGGTATTTACAGTAAGTCTATTCCTCCGAGAATAATGAATAAAGAGATTGAAGAAGAAGTAGAAGAAGTTCTTAGATTAGTTGAGCTGGAGAGGTATTCTAGAAAATGGTTTACAGAATTGAGTGGTGGTGAGAGGCAGAGAGTACTGATAGCTAGAGCTATGGTTAAGGGGGCTAAACTATTACTCTTAGATGAACCATTCTCGATGCTAGACTTTGATATAAAATGTGAGATAGCTAAACTACTTGATAGGATCCATTATAGAATGAACATTGATATACTCTTGGTTGCTCATGAACTTAGTCCATGTATAGCGTATAACCCACAAGTAATATTACTCAATAAGAAAGTATATGCGGTAGGAAGAGCTGGTGAAGTTTTAAGATTAGAGATCTTGAAGAGAGCTTACCCAGGGATAACCGAGATACCTCAGGGATTCATAATAGGTGAAGATCATGCTTGAACTACTATTAATAAATTATGTCGTGGCTGCTTTAAGTGGGCTTCTGGTAGGGTCTATAAGCGTTACCCTTACTACCTCAAGGAGCATAACCTTTGGATTAACATTACTCCACTCAATCTTAGGAGGGAATCTTCTAGGAGTCTACTTGAGCTCTCTCTACAATCTCACCATCCCCATACCTCTAGTTTCTACTTTAACAGCTATTGCCTTATCGATCATAGTAGGAGAGCTTATAGAGAGAGGTCTTTCTGAAGATATGGCTATAGCCTTCTCAGTCTCTATCGCAACTACCATGACTATAATCTTTGGATACTTAGCCAGTCAAGTCTCAAGCTTAGCTATCACAAAAGCTTGGACATATATTGCTGGAACATCTTCTATAAGCTCTATCGAAGATTTAGCAAAACTAACGCTCACGCTATTCATTGTTTTACCGATAGTACATTTACTCTTTAAAGAGTTTAAGTATATAGCTTTTGATGAAGATGGTGCGAAGGCTCTAGGTTTAAACATTAGATTCTACAGATATGTATTCTATAGCTTAGCAGCATTATCAGCTTCTATCCTATCTTCGACTATAGGTATCTTAGCAACCCATGTTGTACTATCTGTCCCAGGAATAATCTATATAAAATTCTTTAAAAGATATAATATAGCTTTCTCATATCTAATAGGAGTGGTCATAATGCTGGTAGGATACTATCTTGCCAGCTTATTATCTATCTCTCCAAGTGGTGGGGTTGGATTAACATCGATCTTAACAGTATTAGGGGTGACCGTTTATGGAAGACGTTCGTGAGCTTAGTGTGAGAGAGGTAGAGTACCTCTTAACAGTCTTTAGGAAGTGTAGAGAGAAAGGATATACTAGGAATAAGCATGTGGTTGAAGAGCTTAAGGTATCGAAGTCTACTGCCTCGCTTATGATCAAGAAGCTATCGGATATGGGTTTAGTAGTGAGTACTGGTAGAAGACTTAGATTAACTGATAAGGGTGAGAAGGTAATTGCTGAGAAGCTGTGGAAGCACGGTGTCTTGGAGAATGCATTATATTCTCTCGGGACGTCTTTAAAAGATTCATGTAGGATTAGTTGGAAGATTGAGAATGTATTCTCTACAGAGGTGGTGGAAGAGATTTGGGAGAATCTCGGTAGACCTTATGAATGTCCATGTGGTTTAAAGCTTCCAGATAGGTCGTCTAGTAAGAGGTTAAAAGAGTATCCAGTATGTAGTATCTAGTTCTCATGAATTAAGGTCTCGGTAGATTTTAGAGCAAGATTCATCATCGATAAGATATCGTCTAGAGTTGTTAAGAGAGATAGTACAGTTCTATCAGATTCTACGTAGATATATACTTCACAATCTTTGATATCCATCTTTATTAAGAGGTCTCTAGGTAGGGGATAATTATCAGGTTGGATAGATTTAAGAGCTATCTCAGCTATCTCTGCATTCTCGAATCTTAGTATTAATGTTGCGGATGCTTTAACTTTTGAGGAATTCTCCAACAATTGAATCAGCCTCTGCTAAGAACATGGTCTTCTTACCTAGAGGAATCTCTGCACCTGCGGCCACATCATGTCCTCCTCCCACCCCACCTGTTCTCTCAGCAGCCTTCTTCATTACAAATCCTAAGTTTAGACCTTTAGCTACTAGTTTTCTTGAAGCTCTTGCAGATACCTTGACCTTGTCGTCTCTTGTAGCTAACATTATCAGTGGTTTATCTTCTGGTAAGAGTTCAGAAGAGGATAGTATTGAAGAAGCTGAGCTTACCATTCTATCATCGATAGCTGTTCCAACATCTATAGCAATTATGTATTTTAGTTCTTGCCAAGTATCTCTCTTAACTAAGTATTCCATTATTTCTGAAAGCTTCTTCCTATATTCTTCTAAGATCTTCTGTGCTTGTAGGAGTAGCTCTCCTCTTGATCCCATGGCCACAGCTATACCTATCCACTCATTTCCAGTCTTTCCACATGCATTCAATAATGATGAGAACTCTCTAGCATCTTTTAAAGGTGTCCAATCTTCTTCTTTTGTAAGTTCGTAAACTTTCCCAACCAATTCTTTTACAATACTTGGGGGGAAGTTTATTGAAGACAGATACTTCATCAAGCCATTGTATATCGTCTTCTTCTCTTCTTCATCTAGTTCAGCGAAGACTCTCCATCTATCATCTTCTTTGAGTTTTATCTTTAGAGAGTTTAAGAAGCTTACAGCATGTGCTTCGCTTCCAGATATTGTTGGGATGTATGGGCTGGTGGTTGAGGCCAATGCTAGGTGGAGTGGTCTATAGCTTCTACCATAGAAGAGGAGATCGTCTGAAACTTTTATTAAACCAGCTTTAACAGCATCTTCAACTATCATCTTGTTTAATCCATCTAGTTCTCTCTTCTCTGATGATTTATCTTGTAGGTCTCCTAGAGCTCCAACAACAGCGATAGGTGATAAGGTAACATTCTCTTCTGAAAGAGCTTTAGCTACTAGGTAGGCTACTCCTGAACTACTTATCTCTCTTGCGCCATCTATATTGTATAGATGTGGGTTTATGTGGATCCATCCTTCTTCTACTTCTCCATCTGGTTGATGATGGTCTAGTATAATGAGTGATTTTTCTCTGAATTTCTCTCTTAAGATGTTTAGGTAGCCGCTTCCTATATCTGTTAAGATTATTATTGAGTCGGGTGGAAGATTTGGGATAGCCTCGATTATCTCTTCGATATTTCTTACTGATCTAGTGATGAATCTTGTATTGGCTCTTAGTAGCATGACTGAGGTTATGGCTCCTGAAGAGAGGCCGTCAGCATCTATATGGCAGAATACGTTGAAGTTCTTTCCTTTATCGATGAATTCTCTTATCTTATCAATAGATTTATCGATTGTGTTTAGGAATTCTCTGTATCCCATGCTCTACCCCTCTTAAGGGAGGTCTTTAAACCGAGTTTATAGAGGTGGTTGGTCTTATCTATAAGCATAGGCGAGCTTAGGCTCCCAATCGCTTGGTAGTTCACCTATCCTCTTATAATACTTTACTAATCTATGAATCTTTGCTTCAACTAGTTGAAGTCTATGCCGATTGTATTTATCAGACTTATTTCTCTCTAAGTGTATCCTCATCTTTCTAGCTCTCTCAAGTAGATTCATCAAGTCTTCCGGTATCTGAGGTTTAACATTATTTTCTTCAAGTATTTTTTTGATAGTCTTTCCTGTTAATTGTTTAACTAGTGGGACGCCGTGCCGGTCTCTTAAGATCACTCCAATTAAACTTGGTGGATATCCTTCTTTAGCATATTTTACGATGAGGGCTTCAACTTCTTCAGGGGTTATCTTTAACCATGATGGAGGGAGTCTACTAATAGGTCTCTTGGATCCTGATCTTCCTCTACGCCTAGCATGCATTCTAGCCATGCTAAATATACCTACAGAATAGGTTATCAACCAGTATTTAACCTAGAAACTAAAGATCATTCTAAAAATAGAAACATCTAACTAACGTAAAGATAGATGACCAACCCTGATTAAAAACCCTTTAATAAGATTCTATGAGCGCCTATGACATCTGAATACTTGACCTCTAGGACCTCTCAACCCCCTCTAAGAGATTCCTATGGCTTTGCATTCAATCACATTCAATACAAATGCCACCATAACTTTCAATTCTCTCTATAAGATTCTGGCGTACCGTTCCGATGAACATGATACTGCCGTTTTTGTCTTTCAATTCTCTCTATGAGATTTCTACAACGTGCTGGTCGAGCGTTGGGAGCGCCAGAACTCTCCTTTCAATTCTCTCTATGAGATTCGATACCATGTGATGCATTGCCGAGGCAAGGTATAGTATGCTCTTTCAATTCTCTCTATGAGATTCGTCCAATATGCGGACAGATGTCAGAAAGTCCGTATGACTTTCAATTCTCTCTATGAGATTCACGAGAAAACTTCTAAACTCAATGTTTAAAATAAATACAACTTTCAATTCTCTCTAT
>JANXDW010000016.1 GCA_025058515.1 Aigarchaeota archaeon | reverse complement strand
TATATGGCCATGAGTTTATGTTATTTAAGCATGAAAGGAAGAAAGAATATGGTGATTGTTACGATTCATATTCCTAAAATTCATGTTGAAGCGATAGATGAGCTTGTAAAGAATCGGATATACCCTAATAGGTCTGAGGCCATAAGAATGGCGATAAGAGATTTCATCCAATCAGAACACAATAAACCATGACCTGCAGGTCATGGCCCTATAATTTTATTTTTGGGGCCATGGTATTACCAAACTATAAATCATGCAAATTTTACATGATAAGGCCATGGGAGCAAATCCCTCCCGCCGCGTACTACACATTTAAAAATCCTGATCATTTCACATCTTAGTCAAATACAGTTTGCATCGTTAATGATGAAGTGCTATCAATTCTCTGCGTATTTCTCTAAATATTTTCTTTGTTCATAAATTCAATATCATGGAGGTTTAATTTATTAAGCAAGTAGATCATGTTTTGTTTCTGTGGTTAAAGCTTTTCAAAATGGTTATAGTGTTTATGAAGCTTTTGATAGTCTAGTAGAAAATATAATGACGTCTAGTAGAAAATTACTTGAAGTAGCAGCATTGATTTCTAGAGATTTATCCATTCTCGCCATAAGAATTGATGAAGAAGAGGATACTTACTTAGAGAACTTTGAGGCTGCAAGCGGGATCACTATGAGCTTCTTCAATATTTTAAGAAGCATTGATTTTGGTGTTCCTGGAAAAATTAGGATACAATTTAATAATAAAAGATCTCTGATAGTAGAGCCTTATATGGATTATTTCATAGTCTGCTTAACTAAACCAAATGTGAGGATAGGGTTCGTGGAACTCATTTTAGAATATTACCGATCAGCAACCTCGGAAACTCCCACCCATAAACAAATTATTACAGAACAAGTTACTTATGAAAGCATTTAGGGCATAATTAAAATCTCACCAAAAGAGAAATCAACTATTATAGCATTATTCAAGGTGGATGCATAAGGTGAGAGGATCTGTTTAGAATTAATTATCCATATCAGGAAGCTTCGCATACCAAAACATTAAGCTTCTCCGTTTCCTTTACTTCTTTGTATAATCTGCACAAGATTATTTTGTTGACTAAAGAAGGCAACTCTATTGAAGATTCTTGATATTGTTTTCCAGTAAATTCTCCTGTTGCTTCTTTGACCATAATATTGTATTCCAGATAACCTCCAAACTTTGAAGGAGCTCCATCATCGTCTTTCACTTGAATCATGAAATAATCATAATATGATTCTCCCGGAGACAATCTACTTATCATCTTGGATCCAGGAGAGATCAAAGTGCTACTGACTCCAACGGAGTTTACTTCAATAGTTATCTTCACGTTTCTTAGCGGCTCAGATTGGTTTCCTAGAGAGACAACATATGGCATAGTTATTATTGTTTCGTCACCTTGCATGAGTATCACGGTTCCATCAGATAGAGATGTACGAATTCTAAGTGGTATAGTTTCCAGCGAGGGGCCTCGGACTGTTGCATTAAGCCTAATTACTGTATCATCAAATAGCTCTATAAACTGTTGAGAAAGTGTCTCGATCTCTCTAGTAGCAAAATTGTAGACGCTCAGAGACACAGTATAGTTTCCAGGCGCTATCATGAATGCTGCTACCGTATTCCTATCCAGAGAACTCTGTGGAATAAACTCCTGGCTTGCATAAGCTTGACATGCTTGCCCCGACTCACTAGATACGCATCCATGTTCTCCAACCATCTCAACTTTAACTTCGTATTTGTATCCAATAGACATTTTACCTAACGTGACTACAAGTATGTAGGGTAGATTTCTCGGCCCAATTATGTTTTTTGAAACGAAGCTATTGCCTCTCAATGTTATCAGTTTAACATTGATAGTATCATTCAAGTTAGGGTTGAATGCTATTTTCTCAAGTTGGACCACCTTCTTCTCGCCCGGCACGATCAGTAAGTTTTTCTCTTCTCTTATCAACCCATATCTATAGCTTTCACCATAAATTGTTGGGACTGCCACTGAAAGCATCCCAGGATTACATATTACTATGCATATATTTAGCTCAGATGTACCCCAACCTCCACATATTGTAGTATACACTTCTAATCTCTCATTAAGTCTTTCTAACTCATATTGAAGTCGCCTATTTGCTTCTTGCATGAACAGGCTCTGTAGACTTTGCATGTAAATGAATAAAGGTATGATAATCGCAAAGACAATTGTCAAAGCTATTGTAGTCCCAATTATTGCAGAGATAGCTCTCTTATTTATCTTCATTTCATCCACCTGCTTCACAAATTGTCGTCGTAACGGTTTGGGTTCTTGTAGTTGAAGTAGTAGCAGATTTAGTAATGGTGACAGTGCTTGTTATTGATGTAGGAATAATGGTTGTTCGATAAGTCGTGGTTGTAACCGTGACAGGCTGCGCAACTGTCTGGGTACTAGTCAAGCTAACGATCGTTGTCCCGGAAGTGATGGTTGACGTAATCCAGAGAGTAGTCCAAGTTGTCACTGTTGTCATCCTTATAGTGGTAGTAGTTGTTGTTATAATTTGGGTAGCAGATGTCCTCGTAGTGGTAGTAGTAGTTCTTGTTATAGTCGTCGTAGTAGTTCCTGTCCTCAAAGTAGTAGTCATCGTTGAGATCTGAGTAGTTGTCGTAGTAGTTCCTGTTGTTATAGTAGTTGTAGTTTCCTCTGTTACTGTTCCAGAAGATACGGTGCCTGTCTCTGTAGTTGTACTTGTAACTGTTATAGTTGTTGTGACTCTGGTGGTGATGGTTTCAGTCCTCCCCGAATATGATTCTGGAATTAAACTAGCAAATACGCCTAGTAAAGCTATCGCAAGAACAATCATCACAAACACTGTTTTAGCTTCATTCAAATTATGAGGCATTTCTCCACCTCCTACTTAAGGCGAATACACATAATGCAGGAAGGAAAACGCTGAAAGAGAGAAAATATGCAACTCTATCAGAAGTCTGGACAAAGAATCCCGATGGACATGTCGACATCTTAGTGGTCACTGTTGTGGTCCTAGTGTAAGTTATCGTAGTGTATAGAGTTGTAGTTGACGTTATCGTATTAGTAGTTACAGTAGTATAAGATGTAATAGGTATTGTCATAGTTTGCGTTGAAACTGTGGTTGGAACAGTTGTAGTAACAATTTGTGTAGTAGTACGAGTAACACCAGGAACTGCTGTCGTTGTCGTTCGGGTCGTTGTCAACGATGTCCATATGGTTGATGTAGTTGTCCTAATCGTAGTCGCAGTAATGGTAGTGATGTATGATGTAATAGTTGAAGTCCGAGTTGACGTTACTGTCGTAGTCGTCGTTGTCGAGGGCGTCGTCAAAGTTTGAGTAGTGTAAGAGGTAGTAGTCCTCGTTGTGGTGCTTGTTAGAGTCCTTGTCTGTGTATTGGTTACCGTCTTCTCGGGAACTGTTCTGAAAGTAGTAGTCGTTGAAGTAGTCGTAGTAGTTGTTGTTTCTGTTATCGTATAAGTTACGGTCACTGGTGGAGAAATATCAACAACGTAGACTTCGACCGTGTAGACATCACTCATGAGGGGGTTTCGATCTAGTTCTAACCCATAGTCAACATATAATTCCCGGAAGCTTCCTAGATTAACATTATAATCATGAATTTTTCCTTCTGCAATTAATGCATTATTACAATCATATACTCTGACTACTATTTTATACTGTCCATCATCATTGTAATTGATTGTAATGAATGCGCCGGTTAACCTAAAAGTGTAAGGGCTCCAGGTAAGCATGACTTTGTCAACATATGCTGTAACATCTCTCTTTAAAATCCAACGATTCTGGATAAGCGTCCAGTTTGGGGTCTCTATACTAAGAGCTATTTCAGCAGGATATTCTAGGCTAGATTGAGAAGTTAGTTCTATTGTTTCCTCCCCGCTGGATATGCTTGGAACCATCTTTTCACCTTCAGCAACGTCGCCATCACGGTCAACCAATCTTGCATATAGTAAAACGTTCTCTAGCTCAGAAGCTCTAGAGAATTTAACTCTTAAGATGTTTCTGATAGTCTGGCCAGATTCCTCGGGGTTGACATAGTCCACCCAAGCCCATTTATCACTTATCGGACATATCATTCCAGGAGCAACTTTGAGTTCCTCCGCTTTAAATGAGGCGACTCTAAACAATAAAACATCTGATGTTGGATTGATCAATTCAGGATTCGATGGGTCATAAAGCTTAACTGGCATGTAATGCACTTGTAGAACTACTAAGTCATCCCGGTCACATCTAGGGCACTCAAAATATATTTTCTCCATTTTTCCTACATCTATCAATGAGATCTCTCTCACTCCGTGAACTTGATAAGAATCCCAAACAACTTCTCCATTCCGTAGAGTAATCAGCCTAAATATCACAATAGGCTCTTTACCAATATTTCTTATATATGCCTCTCCCCCAGGATAGATAACATAGTCTGCAGAGATTAGAGACCGAAGGACGAGAACTTCAGCATTAAATTCTTCTAACGCCTTTGCTCGATAAACTATAGCATATCCGGAGATCATGCTCCATAGAAAGAGGCCGATGCCTATTACTAATGCTGTAACGATAGTTACTATGACAAGGTTGCTCTGACCACGTCTCATCATCTTCTCATCCTCTCTAGACTACTATAGTCTCTACAAAATACACTTGGTCAATTCTTATTTGAGTTGAAACAGGAATAAACTTTACTTCAAATTCGTTAATCTTATCAACGGAAATAGGAAGCGAAAAGGTTTGGATAACATCTTGTTCACAATCTTTTAAAATTATTGTTACTGTATAGCTTCCCACCTCTCCATATCCAAGTTCAAGCATAATCCCTTCAAGAGTCCTATCAACTCTAGACCATTGTAGAAATACACTACTTACATGTATTTTTTCAGGGATGCCACCTAGCACCCATTCTTTTTGAATTATATTCCAGTCAGAATATACAAATATCTTCATTGGTGTTTGAAGACCACCGTAAACTCCTCGTATACGTTCAAGGCGAATTGTAGGTATATTAAGCGTTGCAGACCCTGAACCAGAACCAGCTCCTTCAATTTCTCTAACAGTGATCGTAAAAGAAACGTCATTAGCCTGAGTGGATGCTAAAGATGGTCTGATGCTAATAACAGGGTCTAGACTGCTAATACGTCCAAACATTGCTCCCGTAACGGGGTCTACGTAATCTACTATTACCCAATTGTCTCTAGGTAGAGGACATTTTAACGACATCTCAGCGCCTATCGGCTTAGCTATCTTAGCTTCTACATACAACATATCGTTAATAGACATTAAAGGATTTTCAACATTATACATGTCTGATGAAATATACCAGACTCTATAAATCAGTACTTCACCCTTCATACATGAAGGGCAGATCGGGGACTCTATTATCTTCTTTTCGCCTGTTTTTAATTTCGTTAAGTTTCCAAACCCAGTTGGAGTATCTGGTATTGAATCATATAATGTATTGTTTCTTGAGATTATTAGCTCTACCCGAACGACAGTTAAGTCAATATACTGTTTAGCAATATTTCTGAGGTAGAGATATGCATACTCTTCTCCATTAATTTCACTATATTTTACATTTTCTATGAAGAGTATGCCTCTAAGTAATTGTATATTTCTATCGGTTTCTTCCGTTAAATCTAATGTGGTATTGAAAAATAATCCAGCAGATATCCCCATTAAGAATAATCCCAAAATAAGTGTAAGTGATGCTATTACAGCTACTTCTACGACTGTTAAACCTTTCTTCTTCATAGATTGAGTTTTCCTTTTTATAATTCCCATTATGTTTATTATTTATTTCTCATGCTATATAAAATTTTCGTTAATATTTATTTTAAAACTGCAGTGGTAATAATGATAGACTAAGAATACAAGACCATAGAGGCGAAGTATTAATCATATTGTAATCCTGTCAGAGACCATTAATCTAGTAGGTCTTTAAGCTTATCTACTGCATCTTTAACATCCATTATTAGTAATCCTATCTTAGCTTTAGGGCTCATGAGAACTACTAGTGATGCTTTCTTTCCTGCGTAAAGAATAGATCCACCTTTATCTGTTAAGAGTATAAGATAGTTAAGCTTACCTAAAGCCACCTGTTCTGATACCCTCTCAACTATGCTCTGGAGTGCGGAGATAGCTGCTGAAGCCCTTTCTTCATCTATCCCAGCAGGTAACCTACTAAAGATCATTAACCCATCTGCACTTATAACTGCTGTTCCAATTATGTCTGGGTTACCTCTTGTAAGCTCACTTATTACAGTTTGTAATTTTTCCGCACGGGTAGCCACACCTTACCACCTAAGATAATATCTACTTTATATCATTATATATGCTTGTTGGTATAATTTTTCCAGATGTCTTATAGTTAATCAGAACTCTTCCCTAAAAGTTCTTCATATACTCGCTTCATCTTCTTATAAGTTTCTTCATCTATCTTCTTCTCCTTTAACAATTTATCTAGATTGGCCATTTTCTCACTTATTGTTGCTCTGAAGATATTGGATGAGAAGACCTCTTCAGCTTCAACTGCTCTCTTCAATTCTTTCTCAGATAGGCTCTGAGCAGTAGTCGCTAGATGATAAAATATCTGCTCAGCCGTAGTATACGTATTACTAGTTAATAATGCATGAATATCTGAAGCTATATCTAGAACCTGTAAACTTGAGAGAATCTTGTCACCTATCTTGACAGATGGAATACCACTTAATCCAAACTTCGTCTTCATATCTTCTTCATAGTTTTTTAAAGTTGTCCAGATCTCGAGTTCAAGCTCTTCACTCTTCCCCAGGGTTGAAGGAAGAGACACCTTCACTGTAGTAACTGCGTGAGCTGGCCAAACATCTCTCGAAGATAACTTAGACCTATTTCTAACTTCTCTAATTAATCCATTAAGAATTTTCAGTACCTTGTTTGATAATTCATCTCCAGACGTATAGAAGATTATTTTGTAAGGCATAACTAAATAATGTTATTAGACATTTTTAAATTTTACCTAGCGCAATCTACATTACTATCTTCCAACTATCTCTTTGAGTTTAATATTCATAGCATCGATGTATATTATTCCATCTTCTCTTAACTGTTTCAAGGCTTCGACGAGGACGTCTTTCGGTTGAGGTATCTTAACGAATACTTGATAGTAAGGTGCAACACCATTATTTGCTCTCAATAATTCTATAATGTAGTTTGCTGCGGTTTTGATTTTCTCTAATGATATCTCTCTCGGTTTGGTTATAGGGATAGAGATGGGAACAAGTGCTTCTTCCACCTTTATTCCCATCTCTTTAATGAACCTATCAGGATCAGTGTAATATGAGTAGATGACTTTAGCAACTTCACTCACTCCTTCAAAACCTTTGCTCACCATCCATTCTAGTATGGCTTTCCTCCTAAGTAATTCTCTAATTAAATCTATCTTCTTCTTTCCCCATCTCAAAGCTATTTGTTCAAGGATAAGGCTCTTATCGAAGTCTGTTTTAAAGGTATCAGTTAATGGATCCCATTCTCCTATTAGTTCATATTTTTCGTAATCTGTTATCTCCCATATATACCTCATCCTTCTACCAAATGTCATCCCCTTAAATGGTCTGGGAAGTATTGTTCTCTCAACTAGGCAGAGAACATCTAGAAGAGGTATATGGCTTGGAGGTATGTTCATAGGTGGGCTTACCAATCTCTTGACAGCGGTCTCTATGCTCTCTGCGTGTACAGTTGATAGCCCGCCATGACCAGTAGCGATTGCTTGGAATAAGACGAATGCTTCTTCACCTCTTATCTCTCCAACTATTAAGTAGTCTGGACGATACCTTAAACTCATTCTAACTAAGTCGAATAATGTTATCTGACCTATCTTTGCCCCAATACCATAACTTTCACGAGTTACGAATCTTACCCAGTTCTCTGTAGGCATATTTAATTCAGCTGTCTCTTCACATGTTATGATCTTCATCCTAGGCTTTATGAAACAGGAGAGAGCGTTTAAGAGCGTTGTCTTCCCGCTGCCAGTTGCTCCGGCAACCATTATGTTCGCTTTATTCTCTAAGAGTATCCAGAAGTAGGCTGCGAGCTCAGTACTCATGACATTACTCCGCAATAATTCAACTATACTGAAAGGCTTCTCTCTAAACTTCCTAATAGTGAATGTCGACCCTCTAGGTGAGATCTCTTCTCTAAATGTTGCTGCAAGCCTATGTTTACCATATATCATAGCATCAAGCATTGGGAATGCTGAAGAGATATGCTTCCCAGCTTTATGCGCTAACTGGATTATAAAATCGTCTAGGACTGCTCTATCTGTAAACATTATGTTTGTAGGCATGCTCTCGTAATCTCTATGCCAGACGTATATCGGTACGTTTACTCCATCGCATGAGATGTCTTCTATTCTATAGTCTTCCATTATCACGTTCAGTAGACCGAAGCCCAGCATATCTCTCTCAAGATGGTAGAAGATCTTCCTCTTCGAGTTTTCATCAACAACACCTATACCTTTACCATATTTCTTAATTAACTTGTCAGCTGAATCTAATAGAACTTTCCTAACCTCTGCTTCTTCTCCAATAGTAGGAGGTTCAAGCTCTTTAGATAGAAAATCTTTCAACCGCTTTAATGTATTTGCTTCAGCTTCTGTCAACTCTACTTCTCTTACAAAGTATATTGGCTCAAGTATTATACCTGGTTTTGCAGCAATCACCACTTCAGCTAAATCTTCTCTTATAGGATATCGTTGAAGAATTTCATAGTCTGGTGGTACTGGATCGACTCTAACACCTGTATCGGTCTTCATCTTCACTTCTTCCTTCTTTTTGAATAACTGCATCCACCCCTCTCCTCTCACTAAATATATTACTAAATAATTCTTAAATTCTTCCTCTGAAGTAAGGTTGAAAATAAGAAGAGTTAAAGACGTATCTTAATCTTTGGAGCGAGGAAGAATTCTTAGTTTATGAATTATCGATGAGGGTAGTTTATTGTTCTTTTAGCTTTACTATGTATTTATATTGGCCAATCTCATCTTTGTATTCATTTCTCAATAATCCTTGAGATGTCTAAAACTTAGAGCATTCTTTCTACTAGTTAAGTCTATCTGGCCAGAAGATGTAGAAGGAGAAGAATCAACAATTCAAGGTGTAAACTACTCTAGCTTAGGAACTTGACTTTCTTAGATCTTAAAAAATTATAGTTTGCTAATTATTGTAAAAAGTCGTAGAACCTAGGTCTATGATGTTGAATAACCTTCCATAAAACGATTGCGAAAATGTTTTAAGGAAGAATGGTGGATATTACTTTAAGATGGATGGGTTTCTTGAAGCTTTGTATAACTTATTATCGAGTCCATTACTGTTGTTCACATTCATTTTAATTGCAGTTGCATTATCGATTATAGCAGTTGTCACTACACTTTTAGTAGCTAGAAGATTATCTACTATGATTACATCCATTACATCTAGGGCAGCTCATACATCTCCTCCTACTACTACCTCTACTCCACCACCAGCCTCGCATCCACCCCCATCTCGAGTCTCTATCTCTCAACCGATCTCTAAGACCACAAATTTCATCAAGATTACAAGTGGATTAGAGACTCTAGAAGAGATCTCTAGTGCTTTAACAGTTAACTCTATCTTCCTCTTTAATCTAACAGGTATGTCGATAGAATCGTATAACGTTAAAGAAGAAGAGATGCTAGCCGCTGCTTTAGCAGATATAGTTGCAACTTTAAAGAAGTCGGGGTTTCCAACAGATGCTATAACTATTAAAGATGGGGTTCAAGGTCTTATACTATCTGTCTCGCAAGTTGGTGATATGGAGGTATACGCTCTCCTTCTAAGTGGACCGGAGGTTTCAGTAGATGTTGAGGAGGCCAGAGAACTCTTAAGGAACTATGTCTCATCAATAGTTAAGAGAAGAGGTGAGTAGCCATGGCTACAGCGTATGAATCTTTAAACGTACTTGTAGAAAGCATAATGGTTAGTAGTAAGGGTTGGGTGGAGGCTGTAGCGATAATCTCTCAAGATGGAACCCCCCTATCGTACAATGCTAACGTCGATTTTAATCCAGACTACATTGCCGCTACAACCGCAGCTATAGCTGGTGCGACATCAGCTGTAGTCGATCTACTGAACTCTAAGGGTTTCGATAAAATAGATGTTCAGTTGAAAGATAAGAGACATCTATTAATTAAAAACTATAAAGAGTATTATATCATCTGTATTACAAAGCCGAACCCAAACCTCGGATTCGTGAACTTAATACTTGAAGCCTTCTTATCGGGTAAATCATGAAGATACTCAAGATACTTATTACAGGACCATATAATGCTGGAAAGACTACTCTAATCAAGACTTTATGTAGTAATGCTCTCACAACAGATAAACGAGTTCTATCTGATGAATTAGTTAAATCGACTACAACTGTAGCACTTGACTTCGGATTAGTGAATATTGAGGGAACTATGATTAGATTATTCGGTACACCTGGGCAAAGTAGATTCCACTTTATGTGGCGTGCCCTGTCCATAGGTATGGATGGATATATCTTCATGGTAGATAGTAGTGATCCAACAAGCTTGAATGATGCCTTACATATGTATATGTTCTTTAGATCGATGCATCCTAAAAAACCTCATGTAATTTCTGCAAATAAATACGATAAAGAGAATAAGTTGAGTTTAGATGCTATTAGAAGAGCTCTTAAAGCTTCTGAAGATACTCCTATATATCCAACAATAGCTTATGATAAAGAAAGTGTAAATAGATTGTTGATATGTTTGATAAATCTAGTCAAGAGTAAGGTAGCTGTTCAGATTAAATAAAAAATCTAAAAACATCATATAACCCATCCTCTACCTCTATCTTGATAATCTCTCTAATTCTCCTCTTAGAAGTATATCGTTTCATTAGACATCTCTCTTATCTCTAGAGATTACATGAAAGATTCTCATGGATTTCAAGATGCTTCCAACTATACCTTCTCGATCGTTCATCTAAAATAGAGATACAGTTTTTACTATGAGGTTTGAACGTTTATCAAAAAAATTTTATATACAGGGAGCGGGTTCCATATATTGATGGGGTTTTTAGAGAGTTTCAGTGGTTTCTCTTACGCTAACTTTAGAGGTTTAGGTATATACATTCTTAAGATGTTTCCAGGTATCTCTGCTAAACTTGAGAGTTCAGGTAAACGTATTCATCCCGAAGCATATGCTTCTATAGTAGCTGGGATAACAGTTATCAGCTTAATATTTACATCTATCTTATCAGTTATTCTTCTTCTTTTAACAGGTAATCTATTAATTTCTTTGATAGTTTTTATTATTCCAGCTCTAGCTTTCATGATGGGTGTTCTCTATCCTTATGGTGAAGCTTCTTCAGTATCTTCTGTACTTGAGAGTGAGGTTCCATATGCTGCAACATATCTAGCGGTTATGGCTACTGGAGGTATCGCTCCATACACTAGCCTTAGCCGAATTGCTAAAGGAGAGCTTATGCCAAATATTGCTAAAGCTGCTAAAAATGCTGAGATAAGAGTAAAGATTGGTGGAGTTGACCCTGTATCTGCTATGGAGGATATGGCTAAGGGTGTGCCTTCTAAGGAATACAGAGACTTGATCATGGGTTATGCTTCAACTTTGAGGAGTGGTGGAGATGTTGTACACTTCTTGATAAGGAAGACTGAGCAGATATTTGATGCTAGGATGGGTAAGATGAGGATTATAGGAGAGAGGATGGGCATGCTTATGGAAGCTTATGCAGCTATAACCATGGTGCTCTCACTTGTTATCTACATAATCTATATTGTTTCTAGAGCTATGCCGAGCGAGTTTCTTGTACTGCCATCTGAACAGTTCGTTATCTTCGCATACTTTATCATGCCTCTATTAGCTCTGGTCTTCCTCTATCTAGCGGATATTACTCAACCAAAGTACCCGATGACCGATGTTAGACCTTATAGAGTATTCTATATGACTATACCTTTCTCATCTATATTCTTGATATTGTTTGTCGCTCCATTCTTCCTAGACTTTTTAAGATATATTCCACCATTCGATCTTACTAGTTCTCTCATAGTCGAGCTGAGGAAAATTATGGGCCTAGTTCAAGGTTATGAATCTTCTATTGCTTTAAGTATATTCTTTATGATCTTATTCGCTCCGGGGATGGTGTTTTACGAGAAGTATGGTAAAGAGAGTATGAGTATTCTTCACGGTATGACCTTGTTCTTGAGAGATCTTACAGAAGCTAGAAAGACTGGTATGAGCCCTGAGAAATGTATCATTACTCTTAAGGATAGACCCTACGGTGGCTTCAGCAAGCATCTCAAGGTTATCGCTAGGCAGATTGGTTGGGGTGAGTCTCTTAGAAAAGTCTATCAAGACTTCGTCAAACGTGTTCATGGATGGATGAGTAGAGCAAGCCTCTACATCTTGATAGATGCTATAGATGTTGGAGGGGGAGCTCCTGAAACCTTCGATGTCTTATCTACGTTTATGGAGAATCTTGAAGAGGTTGAGAAGCAGAAGAGGTCTACTCTCCTACCCTTAATGATAATACCGTACATGGCGGCTATAATGTTAGTTGTAGTAGTGGTCATACTTGTAAGCTTTATGCGTAACCTCCTCCAGATAGCTAAGATCTACATCTCTCTCGCAGAGTTCATCCACTTCTTCCTTCCACCAGTAATACTTGTAGCTGTTATAAGCGGGCTCGTAGCAGGAAAAGTCTCCTCAGGAGTTATAGCTGCAGGGTTCAAGCATGCATTCATATTATCGGTTGTATCATTTATAGCTGTATGGTTATCTGGTACACTCTCGATACAAATATTCTCAACACCCACGATGACATAATATACAAGGTGAGATGATTCCAATAATCTACTTTAACACCATGGTTGATTATGGCTTCCAAACTATCTCTTCTTTA
The DNA here is from genome assembly GCA_025058515.1 of Aigarchaeota archaeon. Classification (GTDB taxonomy): domain Archaea; phylum Thermoproteota; class Nitrososphaeria_A; order Caldarchaeales; family Wolframiiraptoraceae; genus Geocrenenecus. The sequence continues at coordinate 48,218 of JANXDW010000016.1, read as the reverse complement.
AACATATTCTAGAGTTTAGTGTATATCTCTATTCCAAGATTTCTAGCTACTTCTAATGCTTTATCTTCAGCGTATGGTGTTACTATGATGAGTTTTGATGGTTCTTTTCTCTCTAGCTCTTTATAGAGCTGAGCCTTCTTCATGAATATTGAGACATCAGATGGTCTAGCATAAGATTTAACCTCGATTAGTATTATCTTTTCATCGTGTACTGCAATGTCTATATCTACTTGGCTTGGATGACCATAGACAGAGCCATCCTTATCATAGAGGATGAGTTTCTCAACCTTAAATCCAAACTCTTTCTCTATGAGCCCTTTGATCCCTTCTCTAAATGCTTCTTCACTCATTACCCCCCATCTAGCTCCTAGAGCTGTGATATGCCTCTCAATGAGCATAAAACCTCTATTCATATCTTCTCTTAGTCTTATCTGTTCTTCTCTCAACCTTATCTGTTCTTCTCTTAGTCTGACTTGTTCTTCTCTCAGCTTGACTTGTTCTTCTCCTAGTCTAGTTTGTTCTTCTCTTAATTTAGCTTGTTCTTCTAGAATCTTTATTGTTTCTTGTCTAAGCTTAACGAGTTCTTCTTCATGTCTATCGTGTCTTCTCAATATCTCTTCTAGTCCGATTAATCCAGCTACAGCATATCTAAACTCTCTATCTTTCTGTAGAAGATCTAGGATCTCTTCTTTTAAGCTCAAAGACCCTTTTCCTCTAATCTATTTGATGTCTTGTTAATTAAAGTTTTCTCATATTAAAGTCTTCAACTTCATGATTATTCTCTTCGAGATTTACAGTATTTTGTATGGCCAGATACGACGTTCCGAATATTTATGCGATATGAGCTTATCTTAAGTATGTACAATTATGTAGACATTTTTTCTAAAGATTTATTAGAAAGATTGTAAATATTAAACATAATGAAGGGTAAGGGTAAATCTGGTATAAGCCCTGTAGTTGCAACTGTTATCCTAGTAGCTGTAGCGATAGTTATAGCGATCGCAGTAGCATTCTGGGCATCTGGACTAGTAGGAGTATTCACAAGATTCGAGAAACTAGAAATAGTCTCAGCAATAATGACGGCTCCAGACACATTCCAAGTAATAATAAGAAATACAGGCTCAGCTGATACAGCAATAATACAAGTAGTAGTTCAAGGTAGAGCAGTAGGAATACTGAGCCCTGCTAAAACGGTAGGAGTTGGACAAGCAGTCACTTGTACAGTGGATGTTACCTCACCTCCACCTGGTGTCACCGTGGAGTTAGCATTTCATAGTGCAGGTGGGAAGACTTATCCAACAGCGGTACTAGCAACGTTAGGAACTGGAACCGCTCCATATGCGCCGACCACGGCTACAGTTAGTTGTCAATAGTAGCGGAGTTTCTATGGATACGTTATGACCCTCCTAATTACTTTTTTATTTTTATAGTAAAGCAGTGGTTTTGAGTACTTCTCATGTTATTAATAACAAGTCTTAAGGTTCTCCATCAATAGATGATATTGAATGTTATTTCCTGTAAGTGATTCTAGGTTAGAAATGTTTTCTCCAGTTTAGAATTATGGATATTAAGAGTGTTGTCACCATTAGTGCTGTTAATACTATTAATGAGTGAAGACCCATATCCATAAGCACGGGCTCCTTGTAGTTCTCTATGTTTATTGTGAGTACGAAGAGGAAATCCCAGAATGGGAAAACTGTATTTGAGAGAAAAGCTAAAGGAGACAATATTAAAAAGATTGTTATCAGTACTTCAAATATTCGTCTAGCAAAGATGCTGCCTTTTGTTAAGACCAAATCACTGTAACTGCAACATCTAATAGAAGAACGGTTTGACCTTAAAATGAAATATGATGTTAAAACCGATAGTGAAGGTACAGTTACGATGTGATAATAAGGATAGAAAAATTTCATGAATACATCACTCTGTACAGCTTTTCCTGCAAAATATAGGACTTCCACTGTCCAGTAATTTCTAGGAAGAAGAATTAGAGGGATGAGAGAAGTAGCTACCCAATAAACTAGCAAAGTGTATTCACTATTGTTAAAGTCTGCTCTCTCTTTAACCTTAAACTTAGCATAAAAGATGAGACATAATAATGGGACCACGAATGGCGCAACCCTGAATCCAGTGTATCCTAAGCCAAGATATGTCAGAACATACCATGGGTAAGTGTATGGTTTACCTATCTCTATTGGTCCGTATATTATTGCAGGGATGCCGATTGCTCCACCACTTATATTCAACGTAACCATCAGAGTCACGTACTCTAATGAGGTAAACTTAAAGATGTTTAAAAAGAGGTAAGTCAAGACAGCTGTTAAAGCGATCATCACAATTCTTCTGTAGCTTCTCATCAATAATAGTATAAGAAGTCCAATTGAAGGTATTACAATATGTTTAGAGGAGAATGCGAGACCTGCTACTATACCTAAGAGTATCAGCTTCTTTAGACTCTTTGTATAATGACCTTCTAATAATAGGTAGAAGAATAGTGTTGAGAAGAAAGTTGCCGGCATATCTAGAAAAGTTGTTGAAAACTGGATAGAGTATGGATCGAGCGTTGCCAGAAGCCATGCAGCTATACCAACCTTAAATCCACCTATCTTTTCACCGATAAGATAAACAATCAAACAAATTAGTGATGAGAAGATGATAGGAGATAAGAGTCCTGCATGATATTTATCTAGAAGGTTTCCGAAGACCAATGAAGAAACACTAGTTGTATAGAATCCTAGCAAAGGATGGAATAACAATTGCTTAACTATATCTAAATTGCCTGAAGATATTGATGTTGTTAATAGTATGCTATTATCTACATAATATTCAAGGTCGTAGATTGCTAAGTTTACTTGCTGTGAAAAGTTGAGTATCCAGAAGGAGATCCTGATAGAAAGGGGGAACGTGAACAGCGCTATCAATACTAGCAATCTTCTCCACATAACTCTTGCTGAGAATAAGTTGAAAGAAATTATTAAAAATATCGTGAACTATCTCTATGAATTATGATCTATGAGATAGTGGGATCTCCAAGATTCTAAGATTTTTTGTATGGTCTTACTTCTTCAATAATCTTTTCTTCAAATATCAAGGGTAGACCATGTAATGGTAGTTGCTCGATAAAAGGCTTGGGATTAAGTTGTTCTGGGAAGAGTAGACCTCTCTCTTTTACTTCACCTCTAATTATTAGTGATACGCCTATAGCTGCAGGTAGACCGACTAGGTAGGAGGTACCGTTTACGCCATACTTGTTATAGGCTTCAGTATGGGAGATATAGGTGAAAATCTTCTTCGAGATAATCTTGTTATCTATCTTTCCAGTAACTTCAACTTCTATCCCAGCATATCCAGATACGTTTACTAAATCAATCGGTTGGGGTAGAACTTCTACAACAACATCGAATGGCGAGACCTCTACTCCTTTAACATTTATCTTCTCTCTAGATAGCAATTTCATCTTCCAGAGAGCTTTGATAATATCTGCAGATATACCATCATAATTATACCAGAAGGTTATCTTCTTAGCTTTTTTAGGTAAGAGCTCTGAAAGAGTCCAGACTTCTGGATGTTCTTTTAAGTATATCTTCTTAGAGCCGATAGGTTCAAGGAATAGGTGGTTTCTATAAATACTTAATGGTTCAGCTTTCTTGAATTCTCCATCTTCATAATATACTGCAGGTGCGATGCTAGATAAGAGTAGTTCTTCTCTACTCCATAGTGGAGCTATAACATACTTATCGTCTAAGATTGTATCGGCATCTCTAATCGCTACTTCATCTACATCATCTATCTGCTCAACTAGATATCTTGCAAAAATATTGGATAGACCAGGGTCTTCACCTAGACCTAAGACCCCTAGAAGTTGATTCTTTCTCCACTCAGAATCTTTTTCTAAATGCTTTCTAAGCATCTCCTTAAATCTCGACCCGCCTTCTACCCATAGTTCTTCTCCACCAGTTAAGCTGATGAAGTTACATCCACTTCTTAAACTTGCATCGATGAGGCTGAGATTCAGTAGGTAGTGAGCAGAATTAACCACGACATCTATATCTCTCATTAATCTACTTAACTGGTCTATATTCTTAGCATCTACTTTATGGAGTGAGAGCTTCTCTCCACCTATCTTCTCTTGTAAATGCTTTAGATTCTTCTCAGATATATCTACAGCGAGAACCTCATCTATTAACTTATCTGGTTTTAGAACTGCTACAATTACATGCCCTACCCCACCAACACCTACGACCATAACCCTCTTCAATAATATACACCCCTTTCTATAGAGACTTTGATCCGCTATAAAGCTCTTAGGTATCTGTATAAAATGAGAAGATATAAAAACTAGATGAAAGCCTTAACAACCTTAGATGATCTTTTACTCTTTTGCTAAGAAGATGATTTTAGAGAACTTTACTTTAAAATAACTTCATAACTTTTCTAATTATGATTAGAAGAGATAACCATATATACCGTTTAATAAAGAGTTTTTAATATAGTGAGCGTGAGAGTTATGCCTGGAATAGATCCTGAGTTTATGAAGAAGCGGCAGAAGGTATCTGAACATGGAGGTCATGCTGTTTGGGGTCCTGTTGAACCTCCATCAAAACTTGGAATACATGGAACAAATGTAGCAGTAGATTTTGATATCTGTATAGCTGATGGCGCATGTATAGAAGTATGTCCTGTAAATGTTTATGAATGGTTTGAGACTCCAGGTCATCCAGCATCAGAGAAGAAAGCAGACCCAGTTAGAGAACCAGATTGCATCTTCTGTATGGCTTGTGAAAGTGCTTGTCCAGTAAATGCTATAAAGATAACACCACCATAAGGATCTCCTAAATAACATTCTCCAATTATATTTTCATTTTAAATTTTTAGTAAGTATTTTTAAGCCCTCTCCTTATATATTATATTCGCTCTTCGTATAGTATAGATGAATATTCGTAAAGTTTTTAATCATCTAAGCATCTTTAAATATAGAATGTTGCCGAAATGGGGAACACTGGATTCTATTGATTTAAAGATTTTAGAGATCTTGAAGAAAGATGGGAGAAAACCATTTGTTGAGATCGGTAAAGCTTTAGGATTGTCTGAAGGAGCTGTAAGAAGAAGAGTTAAACTAATGCAAGAAAAAGGGATAATAAAGAAGTTTACAGTTGAGATAAATAAAGATTTCGTAGTTAATGCGATCTCATTCATATTTTTTGAGAAGAGTGGACATACAAGAGACATACCACAAAAAATAGCTGAAATAGAATCCGTCGATACAGTATATGAATTAACTGGAAGGATAGATGCAGTAGCATTGATCTCTGCTAAAAATATATCTGAACTGAATAAGTGTATAGATGAGATAAGAAGAATTGAAGGGGTAAGCGCTACTGAGACCGCTGTAATTCTTAGAAGAATTAAGTAGAAAAATTTGAGACTGAAGTGAATACGGTGAAGACGCATATTACTAAGAAGTGGGTAATTGAAGAACGGTGGGATTGGAGTAAACTAGTTACATTTATCCCAAATAAGAATCTACCAGTACACTCTTGGTTCTACTTCAAAGAAGGCTTCTCAAGAGACTTCGTCTACTCAATGATCAATCTACTCAAGCTCAAAACTAATTGTAGAGTTTTAGACCCATTTGTAGGTTCTGGGACAACTCTACTCACATGTAAAGAAGTAGGAATACCCTCTGTAGGTATAGATGCTGCACCACTCGCGGTCTTCGTCTCTCAAGTGAAAACAGCAGACTACGATATACAAAAACTGAAAGACACTGCTCGAGAGGTTTTTGAGAAAAAATTCGAGAAACCTAACTTAAGCCAAGTAAGTAAATTTACTAAAAAATTCTTCTCAAAACCTTCACTAGAAGATATAATCTTCTTTAGAGAAGAGATTAGAAAAATAGAAGACCCGGTAATTAGAAACTTCTTTACCTTAGCATTGATGAATTCTGCTATGAAAGTTTCTTATGCTTACAAAGATGGAGCAGTATTGAAAGTAGTAAAGAAGCATGTTCCACCTTTTAGAAGATTCTTCAAGAGAGTAGTTAAGAAGATGATTAGAGACTTGAAGAAGATAGATCTCAAGCCATGCACTGTAGAGGTATATCTTGGAGATGCTAGAAAGATGCACTTTTTAGAAGATGAATCATTTAATGCAGTGATAACTTCTCCACCATACCTGAATAAGATAGAGTACACCAAAGTATATGCAATAGAGTATGAACTATTCTTCGGAGATGTTAAAGTTGACCCAGTTAGATCATATATTGGGTTAAACCCTAAAAATATAATCGACCAGTTTCCAGAACTGAATCTTCCTGAAGCTGCTAAAGCATATTTCTACGATATGAAGCTTGTACTTGAAGAGATTTATCGAGTGTTAAAGAAGAAGGGGAAAGCTGTAATAGTTGTTGCAGGCGGGGTCTTCCCAGATAGAATAGTTGAATCAGATATATTACTTGCAGATCTCGCTGAGAGAGTAGGATTTAGAGTAGATAGAATAATCGCAGTAAATAAGAGAGTTGCAACAGTGAAGAGAGTGATAAAGATCGGTGAAGCACGGGAGAGCATAATAATCTTATCTAAAACTTAACAATATATTCTCTACCCTTCCACCTAAAGATCAATCTCCTCTTGAGAAAGCACACCATAATGTAAAGCAGTATACTGACTAGAATCACTACAGCTATGATATATCCTAAAGCAAATACTGGGTTGACTTTATTTCTACTCATCTCTAAAGCATTCAACATTATGCTGAGAGTTATAGGAATTAATGCAAATGCTTTGAGAGAGCTTGGTAAGAATATCAGTGAGGCAATCGGTATCAAGAAGACCAGTAAATAGAAGATGAGGAGGAAGATTGTTACGATAACTCTATGATTTAATCCAGCTATGAATCTAATCGTAGCATTCCACAAATCTCTAATACCATCTTCTATTCTAGTCGCTACCAAATCATCTCCATTAAACAGCTTAAACCTATAATTCTTTTCTCTAACTTTTTCTCCGAGTATCTTATCTTCAAGGATCTCATTTACTACGATCATGTGACCACCTACTCTCTCGTATACATTCTTTCTAAATAATGCGAATGCTCCTACCAAGAAACACTTCTTGGAGTGTTCTCTATTCACTTTACTGAAAGGCTCTAGCAAGACTATGGTGTTGATGTAGAGAGGATAGATTAACCGAGTCCATACACTCCTCATATCGAATCTTGGAAATATGGATAAGAAATCTAGATCTTGAGATTTGAGAGTTTTAATACTTCTCTTTAGGACATCTTCTTTCATCAAGACCGTATCAGCATCTAAAAATAGCATAACATCATTAACCGCTCGAATAGATCCCTGGTAGCATAACCAGCTCTTACCACCCATCTTTGAATTAAGACTATCCGACTCCAATAACTCAACTCCATACTTTTCTGCGTACTGCTTAACAATACTTCTCGTTTCATCTATTGATGAATCATCCACGACTATTATTTGAGAAGAAACACCCTTCTGCTTAACTATACTATCAAGACAGCTTCTTACATTCTTAGCTTCATTCCTAGTTGGTATTATTATGGAGATCTTCTCAGTTGAGAAAGAGCTGTCAACCATTAATTTTGGTAATCTCTTAAACTCGAGGTGATGGATGATTATCCAATAAGATAGAACTCCAATAGAGATCACATCTAAAAAAATGAATATTTCAGATAACATATTTCCCGTTAAGGTAAATATATTTGAAGAAAATATAGATTAACGTTGTCTGTGTGAAGGAGAAAGGGGATGAGGATAATAAATTACAGTGTTGAAGAAGAAACCGACTATGGATTCATGGTTAATAAACGTGAATTTGTTCCAAGGTATTTTGTTGAAGAAGTTCTTAGAGAGAAGATACCTAGAGATATCAAGAAACTTTTACCTGATATGGAGTTGAGAGAGCTCATCAATGCATCTTTAACTAGTGTAAACCTAGAGAGAGTATCTATATCTTCTGTACATATTGAACCTCCTATCAAAGATGCTAGAAAGATTATATGTATTGCATTAAACTACATAGACCATGTTGAAGAGGTTGGTTTAAAAACTCCTGAAGAAATAGTCTTCTTCTTGAAGCCGCCGACAGCATTGGTAGGACCATTCGACTCCATAGTTAAACCAAAGATTGTTGAGAAACTGGATTATGAAGGAGAGCTTGCTGTAATCATTGGTGAAAGAGCTAAGAATATCGAGCCTTCAGAGGCCATGTACTATATCTTCGGATATACTGTATTCAATGATGTTACAGCTAGAGATATGCAGTATAGAAATGGTTTATGGCATGGTTGGATGATGAGTAAATGTTTTGATACATTTGCACCTTCAGGCCCATGGATAGTTGGAAGAGAAGAGATAGAAGACCCACATAACTTAAGGATAATTACTAGAGTCGATAAAGAGATTAGGCAGAACTCGAGTACATCTAACATGATCTTCAAGATCCCTGAGATAATTTCACGTATAAGTCAGATAATGACTCTTGAGCCAGGAGATATAATATCTACTGGAACGCCTGCAGGTGTAGGATACTGGAGAGAGGGCGGATTACTAAAAGAAGGGGATGTGGTAGAGGTATGGATAGAGAAGATAGGTGCAATAAGAAATCAAGTAGTATCCATTAAAGAGTGATCTTAAACTGAAGTATTGAAAATATAACTTATGTATATTTTCTAGAGTTTAGTGAGAACGAGTATAGTTTCCATAATATCCATCACTTTTCCACAACGTAAAAATTGGGGAATACTTATAACTAGATCATTTCAGTAATAGATCATGCTCGGTAGGTACGATGTAATCATTGTTGGCGGTGGGCCTGCAGGTGTTTCAGCTGCTAAAGGATCGGCTAAGACGGGTGCAAAGACACTTCTATTAGAGAGGGCTCCCACTATTATGGCGAATAAACCTTGCGGTCAAGCTTGTAGTCAAGAGACTCTACAGACAGCTGAGGTCAAGCCTGATCCAAGCATAGTCCTAAATCGAGCTTATGCACTAGTATATGCTCCAAATCTAAGATATGTGAAGATAGATAGGATAGGATTTCTTATAGATAAGTCTAAGCTTATACAAGCTATAGCTGCACAGGCTGCAGAGTATGGAGCAGAGATACATGTTAGGGAAGAAGTTCTAGACGTTAAGATCGAGGGAGACCATGTTAAGGTTAAGACGAATAGGGGAGAGTACCATGCCTTAACTATCGTTGGAGCAGATGGTTACAACTCAACTACTGCTAGAAGCTTAGGGATAATTGAGAAGTCTGAACCTATTCCAACTATCCAATACGTACTGGTTAACTGTAACGTAGAGTATCCAGATGCTGTAAGATTCTTTCTTGGAAATAAAGTAGCTCCGAGAGGGTATGCATGGATCTTTCCATACAGTGAGAGGGTTGCCGAGGTAGGTATAGGTGTTAGAGGAGCATCTGCAAAAGAGTATCTAGATATGTTCATTAAAAGATTTAGCAATGAATTTGGTAAAGCTCAGATAATAGATTATAGAGGTGCACCCGTTCCAGTAGGCGGATTGATCTCTGAACTAGTAAGAGATAAAGTGATAATTATAGGGGATGCTGCAGGAACAGTTATTCCCTTAACAGGTGCAGGGATACACTCATCTATAGCTGCTGGGCTCTTAGCAGGTAAAGTTTTAGGAGAAGCATCTCAAGAAGGAGATACTTCTAGAGAGAGATTGAGCGAGTTCTATAATTTGTATAAGCCGTGGATAGATAGGATAAATAAGAGCTTGAAGGTTATGAGAGCTCTAGAGAAGATGAGTGATGATGAACTGAATATACTTGCAGATGTGTTAAGTGATCAAGATATACTAGATTTAGCCAATGGTCTAGACGTAATGAGAGTAGCTAGAAAACTAGCTTCACATCCAATATTCGCAGTAAAACTCGTGAGAGCGATAATGTAAAGAATAGATATAATCTTCTCTAATAATCTTGTTTAACAGAGAAAAGAACTAAGGACTCTATAAAATCTATGTATTAGGCAAAACTTTAAAAATTTAGTTTATTTTATCTATCTTATGATGAGCAAATTATTTCCTGAAATTGTAAAGATCCCTGAGAAGTTTGAGGTTAAACCAGTGGATCTAGATTCTTCTAAGTCTGCTCTGATAATCGTAGATATGCAGAATGCTTTCGCACATGAGAAGGGAAGCCTATTTGTTCCAGAATCTAGGAAGACGATAAACTCAGTGAAGAATCTATTAGAGAAAGCTCGTTCAAGAAGAGTTCTAGTCCTCTATACTCAAGATTGGCATCCAGAAGATGATCCAGAGTTCAGTATATGGGGGAAGCACGCTGTCGCAGGCACATGGGAGGCGGAAATAATAGACGAGCTTAAACCTAGAGGAGATGAGATACTGATCAAGAAGTTAGGATACGATGGGTTTTACGGAACTTTTTTAGATGATGTTCTTAGAAGAAAGAAGGTAGAGAATTTAGTAGTATCTGGTACTGTAGCTAATATCTGCGTCCTCCACACGGCTGGGAGCGCAGCTCTAAGAGGATATAAGATATTTATCCCCATAGACTGTATCTCTGCTCTAAATGAATTCGACTACATTTCTACACTAAGACAAGTAACATTTCTCTATAGAGGGGTGTTGACTACCTCAGATCTTGTAAACTTCATCTAGTATTAGGTTTCCATATAAGTCTGATTTTATTCTCCAAAAAGTTGAATAATCACTAGATAGCGTATGAGTGGTTGGGGGTGTTTATACGAGACGTCTCTCTATTGCTAGTGAAGAAGAGATCCTTAGAGGAGAATCAACCGATATTTACTTTGTAAGAAGTAGAGAGGTTATTGAGAAGACTGGGATGGATAAAGAAGTCTACGCTGAAGTACATGCTTACTCTCTACCGAGAGGATATCAATGGGCTATCGTAACAGGGATATTAGAGTCCGCTACATTACTTGAAGGTAGGAATGTTAACGTCTACAGTATGGATGAGGGGGAGGTTTTCAGAGTTTACGAACCGGTTATGGCGATAGAAGGTAGATACACTGAGTTCGGAGTATATGAATCCAGCTTACTAGGTATAGTAAGACATGCATCTAGTATCTCAACTAAAGCAGCTAGAATAAAGATTAAGGCTGGAGATAAGAGAGTTCTATTTTTTGGGATAAGATGCGTCCATCCCGCTATCTCCCCCATGGTTGATAAGTACGCATATCTAGGTGGATGCGACGCTGTCTCAGGAGTGATAGGTGCAAAGATTCTAGGAGTACCTCCAACTGGAACTATGCCGCACGCTTTAATCTTGACTGCTGGAGACCAAGTTACAGCATGGAAATCATTCGATAAATATATGCCTGAAGATGTTCCGAGGATAGCTTTATGCGATACATTCTCTGATGAGAGGTTTGAAGCATTGAAAGCTGCTGAAGCATTGGGAGATAGATTACAAGGTGTTAGGTTCGATACACCTGGTTCGAGGAGAGGAGATATGAGGAGGATAGTACTTGAATCTAGGTGGGCTTTAGATATCTCAGGTTATAAAAATGTTAAGATCTATGTTAGTGGAGGGTTGGATGAGGAGGAAGTAGAAGAGCTTAGAGATGTTGTAGATGGGTTTGGAGTTGGTACATCGATAACATTCCCACCTTCAATAGATTTAGCACTTGATATAGTAGAAGTTATGGGGAGGCAGATATCGAAGAGAGGAAAGCTTCCAGGTAGAAAGCAAGTATATAGATGTCCAGAGTTCCACGATACTATAACACCGTCCAACAAGTATTTGGATAAATGCCCATCATGTGGAGAGGCTGTTGAACCTCTCTTGAAACCATTAATTATTAATGGTAAACTAGTTAGAGAGGTTAAACCTTACACTGAGATAAGGAAGAACGTAGTAGAGAAGTTGAAGAAGATCTCTTCACTAAAAGATTTTAATCCTGAGCCAATCCTACTTTCTTCCCTCTAATACTTCATCTCATTACATCACATAATTGAACAATCTATTTGAAAAATAGAAGAAATAGAGAAATACTTTTCAATTAGTGATTATCTTATAGATTTGTGAGTTTTCTTGAAGATCGTTAGAGTTGAAGATGTTGAAGAAGCTATTAGAAGGCTCTCGATGAATGTGAACTACTTTATAAATGAAGATTTGAAAGAGTATTATAAGAATGCTTTATCGAGAGAGGTTTCAGATAGTGGTAAAGAGGTTTTAAACCAGATTATCGAGAACGTTGAGTTAGCTGCTCGTGAACAGCTTCCAATCTGTCAAGATACAGGAGTCTCTATAGTATATGTAGAGATAGGGCAAGATGTTAAGATCGAGGGTGGAAGCTTGTACGATGCAATAAATAGGGGGGTCTCAAGAGGTTATAAAGAAGGATACTTGAGGAAATCTGTTGTAAGAGACCCTCTATTCAATCGAGTTAATACGGGAGATAATACACCGGCCATGATACATGTAGAGCTTGTTCCTGGAGACGTCTTTAGGATAACCTTCATGGCGAAGGGAACTGGAGCAGAGAATATGTCTAGGTTAGCTATGCTTACACCTGCTGCAGGGGTAAAAGGTGTAAAAGAATTTGTTTTAAAGACTGTGGTGGAAGCTGGACCTAACCCTTGTCCACCGATAGTTGTAGGAGTTGGAATAGGTGGAACATTTGATACTGTTGGATGGCTTGCTAAGAAAGCTTTAATGCGTAAGATGGGCTCTAGGCATCCCGACCCCAACTATGCAAAACTCGAGCTCGAGCTTCTTGAAGAGATAAATAAGCTTGGTGTAGGTCCTCAAGGTCTCGGAGGTCGTGTAACAGCTTTAGATGTTAGGATCGAGACTGCTCCATGCCATATAGGAGCACTTCCACTAGCAGTAAACCTAGACTGCCATGCACATAGAGTAGGGAGGTGGGAACTATGACAAAGAAGATATCTCCACCACTAAGCGATGAAATACTTAGTGAGCTAAAGATAGGTGATAAGGTACTAATTAGTGGGAAGATCTATACAGCGAGAGATGCAGCACATAAAAGATTTGTCGAGGCTATCAATAAAGGTGAGAAGCTTCCAGTAGATTTAAGAGGTCAAGTAATATATTATGTTGGACCAACTCCTGCGAAGCCTGGATATGTTATAGGCTCAGCTGGACCAACTACATCTATAAGAATGGATAGTTACATGGAGCCTTTACTAAAGATTGGTCTGAAAGGTACTATCGGTAAAGGGTATAGAAGCTGGAGTGTAGTCGAGCTTTTGAAGAAGTATAAAGCAGTCTACTTTATAGCTACTGGAGGTGTAGGAGCATTACTCTCAAAGAAGATTAAGAGTGCAAAAGTAGTAGCATATGAAGATCTCGGTCCTGAAGCTGTGATGGAGCTCCAAGTAGAAGATTTCCCAGTTATTGTTGCAAACGATATTTACGGTGGAGACATATTTGAAGAAGGTGTAAAGAAGTATAGAGAGATAACTTTACCTTTCAAGATTGAACGTATCTCTGAAGTCTAGAAGAATAAACAACCCATCTTCTATAAATTTTATCTTAAAGATCATTCGATAATCTTTAATCCGAATTCTTCTTGGAAGAACTTCATAGATTCTTCTCTAGTCACTAGGTGCTTCTTACCTACTTTTGACTTAGCTCTCCTTCTAAGCATAACTCTTCTCCCAGGTCTCGATACGTGAACGATGACATCCATACCGATCACTCCAAGTTCAGGATTGTACTTTGTTCCAGGAATATCTAGATGTTCTTTAATACCGAATGATAGATTTCCATGCTGATCGAAGCTTTCTTCTCTAACCTTATACCCTATGGCTGCTAGAGCTTTCGCTAAGAAGGCTCTAGCTTTATCTCTTCTTAGAGTTACCATTACTGCTATTGGTTCTCCACGATGTATCCCGAAGCCTTTTATGGTCTTCTTCGCTTTTCTCACTATTGGTTTCTGACCTGTGAGAGATTCTAGTATCTTTACCGCTCTCTCAAGGACTGGACCACTCTTACCAATAGAAGAATTGACTACAACCTTCTCTATCCTAATCTTTCTCATAGGATTCTCTAATTCTAGCATACTTAATTTATTAACTAAATATTCTACTACTTATATATTTTTATGTTCTAGGTTTTTCTTCTAAAATAAGTTACTATCCTATTATTTTGGTCAATGGATGAATCTTCATGAATATAATGGGTGATGTAGAAGCTTAACTTAATTATTTCGTACTCCACTTGGTTTAGAGGGTCTCTAGTATATTGGATGTTTATGATAGAGGCTTTGGTTAACTGGATCTGGGTAAGGTTATCTCTGGTTTATCTCTACCTATAACCATTAAGTAGTCTAGTATAGTTGATACTTCTCCTATCTGGGTTTCTGAAAGCTTGACAGTAGGCTTTGAAGGATACGGTATATCACGTTTAATCTCGGAGATTACACCATACAATCCTTGTTTAGGTCCTTTTACGATCAATCCATGAAAACCTTCATTTAATTCTATATGGTCTAGTATAGTTTGACTAGGGATAGAGATCTTTAAGGTATCTTTTGTATTAATTCTACGTACATCTTCTGTTACTTCTTTAAAGGTTATGTTTCTACCATCGTGTAGGGTTATCTGAAGTCCTCCCATATGAATGTGCATCTTTCTAATCACTTTTCCAAGTTTTATCCCAGATTCTTCTTGAGAGATCTTAACTAAGGATAGACCTCTCCTATAGATTGGGAGGATGCGATAGTTCTCTCCAGTCTCTGGAATTGATACTACATCCATGAGCCCTACAGGATATTTGTAATCTCTTACAATTCTTCCATCTACGTATATCTTGCCCATCTTTATTATCTTCTTTGCTTCTTCAGACCTCTCTGCATATCCTAGATAATCTCTCAGTATCAAGAGTAAAGGAATACATTCATCTTTTGGATGAGGACCAGGACTTGGAGCTACAGTGAATACATGTTCTTTAACTTTTATCTTTAGATGAGGTGGTGTTGCAAGTCTCTTTAGATGGGGCATGCTCTATCCTACCTCTTTACCTCTCATTAAAGCAGAAGTTCTATACTTATCATCTAGCTTTAAATCTATTATCATAACATTTGAGACGTGGATTGGTCTAGGTCTAGTTGATCCATCTGCCTTCTTCATAGTTACATTCTCAACATAAACGTACTGCTTCTTTCTATCTACACGGGTCACCTTACCTTCTACTCCTTTATACTCTCCTCTAAGAATCTTCACTGTATCGCCTACTCTTACAGAAAATGACCTCCTCTTATACTTCTCTCTCAATTTTGGAGAGAGGTGAGCTGACAATAGTTTAGGGAGTTTATGATAAGGAGTATTATAGAAGCGTCTTCTCTGTTTTCTAGGTTTTGACGATGGGCTACTCATACGCTACATCCTCCACCATCAAGGTCTTCGACCACTTATCTCATATCCTTGAATTTTAATCTTCCTTTAATTTAGAAATAGAGTGATGAAGTATTCACGGATATCATGTTTATTAATGATAGTAGTGGATTATTCCTTAAATTATTCTTAAGTATTTTCAAGTTTAGGAGATGGTTGAGGCTGGGCTTCTAGTTAAGCCTCCAACTAGAAGAGCTGTTGAAGAAGCTTTAGAGAATGTGAGGAGGCTCCGCCCCCAGGCACTCTTATTAAATCTACCAGAAGATCTTGAAGACATCATAATTAGTCTTAGTAGAAGTGAGATTGATTATGATGAGTTTTTAAATGAAGCTTATGAGCTTCTCCCAGAGCCTAAAGGCGCATGGTTGAAAGAGTTTGAAGTATTATTGAGAGATCTATCAAACATTGGTGAGATGACAGACGTATACTGTTATCTTGATCATGAATCATTTAGAGAAATGGCTAATACATCTATAGAGATAGCTCTTCTAACGCTTAGAGAAGCTATTAGAGAAGAGATCGATGTAGCGGACTGGGTCAAGGTCTTAGAAAGATCTAGGGAGGGAGAATCTGAAAGATGGGATAGAGAGATCAATAAAATAATCAAGTTAGCTAGAGATTATGAGAGGACATTGTGCATCTCTGGTTTCGAGGCAAGATACATCAAGAAGCGGTTGACTGAGTTAGGAGTAAACTCATGGATAAAGTATCTTGGTCAACCATACCATTTTACACCGATAGAGATACTTAAGAGACATATTATGATGAGTAAGATAGATGAAGAAATATTGAAGAAGCTTGTCAGAGAGCATCTGAAATTCTTGAGAGAATATGTTTACAAGATGTCCTACATGGATGCTGTAGAGAAATGGGTGAAGAAGAAGCTATACTGGCTTCCAGCTAAGAGGATGGTCTAAGTATTGGTGGAAGTCTTAACACATCTAGAAGTCCAATGGGCGGAAATAGTGAGGAGAGATAGTAGGGTAACTGTTTTAGCTAAAATCGATGGAGATATAATTAGACTCCACTTAACAAATACTGGAAGATTAAACGATCTTATATATCCTGGGGCTAAGATACTTTATACTAGTTTAAGCAGTCGGAAGGTGGTAGGTAGAGTAGTAGGTGTATGGTTGGGAAAGGCTGCCGCACTAATAGATACAATCCTTCAAGCAAAGATGTTTGAGATAGCATTAGATAGAAGACTGATCCCATGGTTAAAGCAGTTTAGGATAAAGAAGAAGGAGGTTGCAGTATGTGGATCGAGATTCGATTACTTGTTGGAGGATGGTCTAGAAGAAATGATCCTCGAACTTAAATCAGCTGTATATCTCTCAAGTGATGGTGCAGCCATGTATCCTGATACCATCTCGATACGTGGTCTAAGACATATCGAGATACTGAATAAGGCAAAGTCTATGGGGAAGTCTACTGGGATAGTTTTTATCGCTGCACACCCATCTGCAACATACTTTAGACCAAACTTTGAAGTAGATCCGAGGTTGATAGAAGTCTTCAACCGCTCTCTCCAGTTAAATGTTTTGATCAAGTCTATTAAGATGCATCTAGAAGCAGACGGCTCTATAGTCTTAGATGACGTAGACCTTCCCATCAAGATCACTGATAAGATCCTCTCTCAACCAGATTAAGCTAAAATCTAAGTATGATTCTTCTATATCCATGAGCTTTGAGATTGGCTACATCTCTAAGAAGAAGTTCAACTTTAAGGGTAGGGATTTCTTAGAGCTTCAAGATTTCTCAGCTGAAGAGATATGGAAGATATTGAAGACTACTAGCATCTTGAAGAAGAGGAGGGTAAAGGTGAGGAAGCTTAGAGGAAAGAGTGTGGCCATGATCTTTGAGAAGCCATCTACAAGAACTAGAGTCTCTTTCGAAGTAGCGGTAGAAGAACTTGGCGGTAAGGCTATCTACTTAACTAGAAGCGAGCTCCAGCTTGGAAGAGGAGAGACAATAGCAGATACTGCTAGAGTTCTCTCACGCTACGTTCATTTAATCATGGCCAGAGTATACAAATATGAGACATTAGAAGAATTGGCAAGATACGCTACTATTCCAGTTGTAAACGGTCTATCCGATATAAATCATCCTCTACAAACTCTAGCAGACTTATACACTATATGGGAGAAGTTCAAGAAGCTTAGAGGCTTAACTATCGCATGGGTAGGAGATGGAAGCAATGTATGCAACTCCTTACTCATAGGAGCATCTAAGCTTGGAGTAAACGTGAACGTTGCAACTCCCCCGGGATATGAACCTCATCCAAAGTATATTGAGTGGGCAGAGGTAAATGCTCGTCAATCAAATTCAAGCATCAAGATAATGCATGAACCTGAAGAAGCAGTGGTTGATGCTGATGTAATTATGACTGATGTCTTCGTCAGCATGGGTCAAGAAGAAGAAAGAGAGAAGAGGTTATCGGTGTTCTATCCTAAGTATCAAGTCAATAGTGAGCTAGTTTCTAAGGCAAAGTCTGGAGTAGTTTTCATGCATCCGCTTCCAGCTCATAGAGGTGAAGAGGTTACAGATGAAGTAATCGATTCTAGCTACTCACTCGTATGGGATCAAGCGGAGAATAGACTACATACTAGTAAAGCTCTACTCTACTTACTACTCTAATATAATGGAAGATTCTCCTAGATTTTTTCAGAGGTCTGAGAAGACCCTTCTATAACTCTCTTAATGAAATTGTATCTATTTCTTATCCTAGGTATTATACTCTTCTTTGGTTTTGCTTCTATCTTAGGTGTCTGAGACCTAACTTTTCCAGCTTTAGTTATCGATCCGTGACTCGGCATACCATTAACAACATCACAATATTAGAATATAAGTATTCTTATCTGAAGCCTCTAGAAATAGGTAGACCCTCTCTATTATTTAATTCTACTAGTTTCCATCCTTCTCTAACCAACCTTATAAATCGCTCTAGTCTTATATTATATCAGGATATGTCGTCTAATAGAGTTTTAGTGACCCCATTAGGATTAGTTTCACTGAGCGATGATGGAAAGATAATTGCTTATAGATTATTTAAAGATGTAGAAGATGCAGTCTCAAAATACTCTAAGGTAGTGAAGGGTGAGATTATAGAAGATTTAGAAGAACTTATTCGAGAACTATCTTCTAAAGGTTTCAGAGAGTTTGAAGTAGATCCACCTCAACTATTAAGTGCCCTCTCTTCTCTACATCCTGAATGCAAGTTCTCAGAGCTATCCACCTCAATAGAGCTTGAGAACTTATTCGTAGAAAATAAGTTAGTAGAAAGTATTGAGAAGTATAGAGAGAGGTTGAGAGAGGTATCAGATGCCCTACTATCGATCGAGTTGAAAGAAGCTGTGGCTAGAAGAGATATGATGATAGTTCATGCTGTGCATGTTCTAGAAGACCTGGATAAGCAGATAAACATGTTCTATACAAGGTGTAGAGAATGGTATGGGTTACACTTTCCCGAGCTTGCGGAAATCTTGGAAGAACCTGAGCAATATATGAGGGTAATCGCTGAAATTGGGTCTAAGAATAAAATCGATCTAGAAAGGTTGTTAAAGATAGTTGGAGAGAAGAAGGCGAGAGAGATCATTGAGAAGAGTTCTAAATCTATTGGAGCAGATCTAGGTGTGGAGGATGAGGAGCAGTTGAAGAAGATCGCTAGACAAGGGTTGAGATTGATAGAGATGAAAAATCAGCAGGAAGCGTATATTAGAGACTTGATGAATTCTGAAGCTCCGAATCTCTCAGCGGTTGCAGGAGAGATCCTTGGAGCGAAACTAATATCTCTTGCAGGTGGTTTAGAGAAGCTGGCGAAGCTTCCAGCAAGCACTATACAAGTTCTAGGAGCAGAGAAGGCGCTCTTCCGATTCTTTAGAACAGGTAAAGGTGCTCCAAAACATGGAATAATATTCCAGCATCTTTACATCCATAGTTCTCCTAAATGGCAGAGGGGGAAGATTGCGAGATTACTAGCAACTAAGATAGCTATAGCTGCAAAGATAGACTACTTCTCAAGAGAAGATAGGAGTAGTGAGTTGAGGAAGGTTCTTGAAGAGAGGTTGGCTGAGATAAAGAAAAAATATCATCAACCACCTTCAAAGAAGGTCAAACTCGAGAGACCTCTAGAAGTGAGGAAAGAGATGACACCTCGCCGGAAGAAAGATAGACGTAAGAGACATAGAGAACGTTAAACATTGTGACTCTTTCTAGATACTGTGCTCCATATAACTCTAGTCAAAATTATCGAGAGGTGTTTAGACATTATTATTGATATTGGGAAGAGCTTAAGCGTCGATGTGAAGTATTGTTTTATGAGGATTTAAGTTAATAAGAGCTTTGATATAAGCAGCTTATACAACTGCTTATATTTTTCTCGCATAAGAGAGGGTGGTTGAGAACGATATATGTCTAAAGTATCCGAGACTAGTATCACGATCACTAAGAAGATAGTTGGTCTCGCATCCTTCTCGATAGTGGCAGGTCTACTATTCGCTGCTGTGAGCCACGTAGTAGCTCCGATAATGTTCATGTTCGGTGGGCATCTAGGTATCGCATCAGTCTATGGTCTATGGTTTCTTGGAGGAACTTTACCAGCATACATAATGAGAGAACGTGGAACAGCATTTCTTGGAGAGACTATAGCTGCAATCATCGAGCTTCTACTGGTCAGCCCCTACTCAGTCTTACTCTACTACTATGGTCCAGCACAAGGGATAATGAGCGAGCTAGTTTTCTGGCTTAGAAGATATAGATCATGGGGTTACGGCACCATGATCCTAGCAGGCATGCTCCCCGTCCTAGCCGCCTACCCCTTCGACTGCCTAGTTAGCCCATTCTATCCTGCATGTAGAGATCCAGGATACCCGATAACACTACATATCACTATAATTACCACGATGCTCATAAGTGGAGCACTATTCTCAGGAGTTTTAGTTAAATCGGTTGTGGATAGATTGGTTAAAGCAGGAGCTTTGAGGGGTTGGCCTATTGCTGAGACTTCATAGAGCAAGAGCTAAGAGAGTTGGTTGGACTAGTCCTCCAATAGATCTTGAGGTGAGGAGTGGCGAGTTAGCAGCGATAATCGGGTCTAGCGGCTCAGGTAAAACCAGCATACTGCTTTCAGCAATAGGTTTACTAGATTATGAAGGCTCAATAACATTTAATGGTGAAGAAGTCAAGAAAGCTGATAAGAGAGAGCTCAGATCTAGAATGGCTTTTGTCCCAGATGAATATGATTCTTACATTATCACTAGTAGGGTTGTAGATGAGATCGCATTTAACTTAGAGAACCAAGGTTATGCTCCAGAAGAAGTTGCTGAAAAAATCTTGAGAACTCTTGAAACGACTCACCTACTCAATCTATGGAGTAGAGAGGTCTGGACTCTTAGTGGAGGGGAGAGACAGAGACTTGTTATAGCTTCCGCATTAAGTACCTCACCAACTATAATTCTACTAGATAATCCCTTCTCGAGTATAGATTGGAATATGAGAAGAGAGCTCTCAAGGATAGTTGTGAAATTGTTAGAAGAGAATAGAATAGTAGTCTATACAGGATATTCTATACTCAAAGACATGCCTAAACCTGATCACATAGCTTATTTAGGAGAACTACGAGGATCATACAGTAGTAGAGAGCCTCTGAAGAAAGACCTTGAAAGAAGTGTTTTACTCGATGTAAGAGATGTTTGGTTTAGATATGTGGATGGGTCTGATGTTCTAAGAGGTATCTCATTTACAGCTTTTAGAAAAGAAGTGCTTACACTTTTAGGTAGGAATGGAGTTGGGAAAACTACACTTCTTAAGATTATCTCTGGATTACTTAAACCTCGGTCAGGCAAGGTTCTGATAGATGGTAGAGAAGCTCGGCCAGGCCTATGCATATATGTTTCTCAGAATCCGTCTGGATTACTTATCGGCAAGACTCCGAGAGAAGAGTTTAGATACGTGGGAGAGAGTGAAGCATGGAAGATTGTTGAAGAACTTGGATTTGGATATCTACTTGATAAGCCTATACATAGCTTGAGCTTAGGTGAGAAACGTCTCATCTCACTGCTCTCAACACTGAGTTACCGCTCTCCTCTAATAGCATTAGATGAGCCGACTGTAGGTTTAGACTATTATCTTAGAGGCCTCGTTGGAGAACTTGTTCAGAAGGCATCTTCTAAAAATGTAGGAGTGATCATGGCCACTCATGATAGAGCGTTCGCCGAGACTTTCTCCGATCGGATGCTCATACTCGAGGGAGGAGTTATCCTTGAGGCATCTAAAGCATGAAACATCTGATCAAGTTAGACTATTCTTAGAATCAAGCTCTAAGATTAACCCGATAGTAGCTCAAGCAATCGCTCTCATCGTTCTAACAGCCATCAGTAGTGAGTCTAATCTATTAAAACTATTTACAATACTGATTACATCTCTTACTGTATCTTTGATATTTTCAAGAAAACTCATGGGCACGCTTAGGTTTATGCTCTTCTTTACACCTTTCAGTATCGGGCTAGGACTATTCTACAGCTTCATCAGTGGGAGAAGCTTGATTGAATCAATAGTAATCATGTGGATGAAGGTCGGAGCACTAATCTCTATATCTACCATGCTATACTACTGTGTAGATCCATGGGAATTAGCTGGATCATTAGCAAGCTATCTAAAATTCCCGAAGACTTTTGCGTACACAATCGGAGTAGCTTTCTCGATGTATCAGAAGATGTTAAAAGATCTTAAAGAAGGTTTAGATTCACTCCGTTCAAAGAGAGTTATAAAAAACTGGTTAGACTATCTAATTAAGTTAGACAAGATATTCTACGTTCTTCTGTATGCTGCGTATAAGAGGGCTGAAGATATGGAGATTGTTTTAGAGTCAAGATCTTTCGATCCAGAGAAGAGGAGAGAGAGGAAGAAGATAAAAATCAGATTAAGAGATCTAGTAACTCTTCTAGCTGTATCCATGACAATAATTATAACGATGTTCATACTATAGGCTGAAAACCAGCTCTAGAGCAATGAACGGTCATCTTGTTCTCCCTTATCTCCAAGTGCTTCCACCCACATTCATTCACTTATCCACATCTTAGAGGAGATATTAGAGATAATGAAATAGAATCTCATACCGTGAATTACGACTACCTTACCAGAACGCTTATATCTTCCAACTTTTATAAACTTCAGAAAACGTGAAACTTTTTATTCTGAGCTCAAGATATTGAGAAGTGTATGGCTACAGTCAAACTTCATGAAAAATTTCCCAACGTATACTGGGTAACCTCAGATGAAGGTGAAAAATTTCTCGCAACGAAGAACCTTGCTCCTAGAGTACAAGTGTATGGAGAGAGACTATTCAGAATAGGTGGAGAAGAGTTTAGAGCTTGGAGCCCTTATAGGAGTAAGCTCTCAGCAGCTATATGGAATAAGGTTAAAGAGATCTATATTAAACCTGGTTGTAGTGTTCTCTATCTAGGTACAGCTACTGGAACTACCGCAAGCCACGTCTCAGATATTATAGATGAGAAAGGTATACTCTATGGTGTAGATTTTGCTCCTAGAGTTATGATACAATTTAAGCAGAATGTCGTTCAGTATAGAAAGAACGTTATACCTATATATGCTGATGCACGTAAACCTAGAGATTACAGTTCTATTGTTGGAAAAGTGGATGTAATATACTGTGATGTTGCTCAACCTGAGCAAGCGAAGATACTTGTAGAAAACTCTAAGCTAATGTTAAAGAATGGAGGTCATGGAATAATAGCCATAAAAGCAAGAAGTATTGATAGTGTAGAAGATCCAGAGATCATCTTTAAGAAAGAAGCTAAAGTCTTGGAAGACAACTCATTTAAAATACTTGAGATAGTTAATCTGGAACCATATGAAAAAGACCACGTTCTCGTAATTGTAGAATATTAAGATAAAAATAATAGATTTAGAGATGATTTACTTGAATAATTAGAGGATTATCTTGATAGAGATTGCAAGTATGCGTGAATAGATTCTGCAGCTTTCTTACCATCTGCAAATGCTTCTATAGCTGTTGCAGGACCTCTTACAGCATCTCCACCTGCGTAGAAGCCTCTTCTAGATGTAGACAGATTCTCATCAACCTTAATCGTTCCCCATTTCGTAAGCTCTATCCCATCTTCTGGTCTCAAGAAATCAATCCCAGGGTCTTGACCTATCGCTAAGATTACATAGTCTGCATCTACTTCAAACTCTGAGCCTGGTATTGGTTCAGGCTTCCTCCTCCCATCTGGACCTGGTTCACCTAATCTCATCTTTATACATCTCATCTTCTTTACTACTCCATTCTCTCCTATGAACTCTATTGGTGTGGCCAAGATTATTATCTCTATTCCTTCTGCTTCTGCATCATGTATCTGCTCTAGGTCTGCAGGCATTTCAGCTCTACTTCTCCTATACATTATCTTTACCTCTGATGCACCTAGCCTTAATGCAGATCGTGCAGCATCCATAGCAACATCTCCTCCACCAATAACCCATACTTTTCCAGAGAGCTTCTTGATCTCTCCACTCTTCACCTTATATAGGAAGGGTAATGCTTGAACTACTCCTTGCAAGTCTTCACCTGGGATATTCATTTTCTTAGGTTTACCTGCTCCAATAGATATGTATACAGCATCATATTGTTCAGCAAGTTCTGATAGTGATATATCTCGACCCACCATCTTACCAAGCTCAATCTTAACTCCAAGCTTCTCCAAGATACTAAATTCATCTTCTACGATCTCTCCTGGAAGTCTAAATTCTGGAATATATAATCTAAGGACTCCTCCAATTTTATCCGCTGCTTCATATATTGTTACAGAATGACCCATTAATGCTAAATGGTATGCTACGTTTAATCCAGATGGGCCTGAACCTATCACGGCCACTTTTCTTCCCGTAGAAGGCTTAGAAGCAAGTTTTACTTGCTTCTTATCAGCATAATCTGCTATAACTCTATGAGATGCTCTTATGGCCAAAGGATCTAAACCTATCTCATTCATTATACACGCATTCTCACAGAATCTTACACATATTCTACCTGTTGTTCCTAAACATGGATAATATGTTAAAGATAACCTATATGCTGCATCGATATTACCTTGAGATAACAATTTAAAGGCTGCGGGTACTCCAAAATGTATCGGGCACGCTTTAACACATCTTGGATCTTTACATACTAAACATCTCTGAGCTTCTCTAACTCCTTCTTCTATACTATATCCTCTATAAACTTCTTCAAAATTATTCTTTCTAAATTCTGGTTGAAGAGTATTCATTATAGTTCTCTTACTGAATTTATTAGCTAATGGGCTTCCAGCCTCTAACAATAATTCTCTTAAAGCATTTACTATCTTTATCCTTTTATCTTTTGATGATTCTCTATCTACTAACGTTCTGATAAACGCTTCAAGTACTCTATCATCCATCTTCATTAAATCTTCATCTATCTTGAACCCAATTTCTTTAAGGATCTCAGAGACCTTACTGTATTCATCACTGTTAAGAATACTTCCCAATTTAGATAATTGAACCTTTGACAAAGAATATCTACCACATCATATCTACATGCTGAACAATTTGAATTTTTTCTATAGGTATCTCTTAAGGTAATTAAGGATAAACCTAAATTCTAGACCTAAATATGCTACATATCTTCATTCTTCTATTCTAATTTTCTAAAGAATAAAAAACAAGGATAGCATACAGATTAGATCTTTTCCATCTTAACCTTACCTTTGCTTTGAACTAAAAGTGAATGCCTAAATAATAGGTATATAAATAACTTTCTACAGATAGAGAAAGGATAAATTATATTAAGATAACGGGATTAAGGCATCTGAGTGTGGGGAGATGTTTACACTCATTGAATTAGAAGAGGTCATAGGCATTCTTCCTAGAGATTTTAATAAACCACTTAAAGAAGCAGCTTTCGAGAGGTTGAAGACTCTTTATGAAGGGACTGTTATTGAAGGTGTAGGATACGTGGTAATGGTGGTCGATGTCGACGTTGAGCCTGTAGGGATAATATTACCGAGAGATGGATCAGTATACCATAAAACTAGAGCAAAACTACTAATCTTCTCTCCAAGAATACAAGAAGTTGGAGAAGGAGAGATAGTAGAGATCACAGAGTTCGGAGCATTTATAAGAATTGGTCCAATGGATGCTCTACTCCACATATCTCAAGTGATGGACGACTACCTATCATACGATGAGAAACATTCAATACTTCTTGGTAAGAAGACTGGAAAGAAACTAGAGGTTGGTGATAATGTTAGATTTAGGGTAGTCGCAGTATCTATTTCCCCTGGAACAGTCGGTAAGATCAGTATTACAACTCGTCAACCATATCTTGGAAAGATTGAGTGGATTAGAGAAGATCTTGAAAAGCTTGGAGCGAAACCTTTAGCGGAGGAGAGCTGAGTTGCCTGGAGCGAAAGAGAAAGTATGTAGAGTATGTAAGAGAATAGTTGTAGGAAATGAATGTGATAACTGTGGCTCAACAAATTTAACAATACGTTCTTCAGGATTGATAATAGTAGTAGACCCAGAAAAATCTGAGATAGCAAAAGAGCTTGGATTAAAGAAAGCTGGAGCCTATGCGACGAAGATTTAAAGTAAGCTGATTATCAACTTTAGTATAGGTTACCTAGATGGCTAACGATTATATCATAGTAAACTTTAAACCTCATCTGATGAGTGAGTTTTCGTGAATCATCTCCTCTGGCCTCCTAGAGTTAAGATAGTCTTCACTGAAGAGATGAAGGAGAAGGTTAGAGAACCTATTGGAGAACTAATTAGAGGTGAAGACCCAGATGAAGTTACTCTCAAGTTAGGTAAACTCATCAAAGAATACAATCCTCCAATTGTAGTAGCTGTTGGAGATTATATCTCTAGTAAATTATATCAGCATAAGATAAGAGTCGATGTATATGTTATCGATGGTAAGATAGAGAGAGTTGAGAAGACATCGGAAATAGTAGGTTTAATGAAGGTTGTCGAGACCGTAAATGATGCTGGAACGATATCGCCTCAATCTGCAGAGAAACTACATAGCTTGATACATTCTCCTGAAGATTGGCCTATAATACTAAAGATAGATGGAGAAGAAGACTTGCTTGGATTAGCTGCTATACTTTCTTCTCCTAAAAATGCGATAGTAGTTTATGGACAGCCTAAGAAAGGAGCGGTATTAGTAAGAGTAAGTGACGATGTTAAGAAGAAGATTATCGAGATAATTGGAGAAAGCGTTTCTAGATAAGAATCATCTTCTCTAGTGGAGTAGCACATCTAGTAGAAGCATGATTATCAATCCAGTTATCAAGCCGTATGTAGATATTCTTTCTTTCCCTTCTCTATGTGTTTCTGGTATGATCTCATCACTCACGACGAATAACATTGCTCCTGCTGCAAACCCCATAAAATATGGTAAGATTTGTTTGAATACGTGTGTCAGGTATGCTCCTAGGAAAGCTAGCGGAGGCTCAACAAATCCTGATAGCATAGATACTAGGAAAGCTCTCCTCCTACTATAATCTCCAGTAGATATTAGTGAGAAGCCGACGGAGAGACCTTCTGGAATATTTTGAAACCCGATCGCGAACATTAAAGTGATGCCTGATATTATGTCTCCTGAGCCGAAGCCTACTCCAACAGTTAAACCTTCAGGCATATTGTGTATTGTGATCGCTATCACGAATAACCATATTGCTTTAAGCCTCATAGATAATGGTCCTTCTCTACCTTTAATAAAATGGAGGTGAGGTACTAATCTATCTATAAGAGAGATCGCGAAGGCTCCTAAAACTATTCCAACCATTACTGGTAGAACCCCCCCATACTCTATACCTGGAAAGATCAAGCTAGTGAAACTGGCGGCTAACATTACTCCTGCTGCAAAGCCTAGTCCAACGTTAAGGAAAGATTTATGATAAGATCTTGTAAAAAGAACTGGTGTAGCTCCAGCTAGATTTAGTAATGCTGCTATTATTCCTCCAAGTAGACCCATGGAGACTATATCTCCATTGGTAACCCATGTAAATAGATCTATGATCATCTGAGAAATTTGCTAAACCGATTATTTAAGAGTATTCTAAGTATCTATCAACGTGTTAATGTTCTATCGATAGTTGTAGTATAACTTCCACCACCAAGATATAGGAGTACCTTAGCTTTACTTATATCATATACATCTTCTTCTAGTACTCCTTCTCTTACATACACTTTCTCAACTCTCCCTATAATTAACTGGTGATCTCCTGCAGAGTACTCATTATACAATGTGCACTCAATAGCTGTTAAAGCTTCTGCAATATGTGGAGATTTAACTACATTAGATTTAACTAGTGTAAGTTTTGATTTCTTAAATTTATCTACATCTCTACCTGAGAGACTGCCGAATAGTTCAGCTTCATCCACCATACTTGAGTCCAGAATATTCACAGTGAAATCTCTAGATTGTTTAATCAATTCATATGTATATCTTTTGGGAGATATGGCTACAGCCAATAGTGGAGGATCTCTTGAAGTTGGGGTAAGCCATGCTGCCGACATACCGTTAGACTTACCGTTAACGTCAACTGAGACTATTATCGCTACAGGTTTAGGCTGTAGAAGATATACAAACGACCTAGGCTTAACCTCTATAAAACCCATACCTACCACCTATAGATGGATATCAAACTTCTTGAATAATCTTTTATAGTAAAAATCTCAATAATGTTTTATGAAGATTGTTTTGAAATAGCTTTATTAAACATTTTGTATAATAACGTTGATAGAGATTGCTAGAAGAAGTAGAGATAGCTTTTATCTCTGAAAATGATCTAGATGAAGTTTATCAGATTGAGATAGAATGCTTTGGAGAAGATGCTTACCCGAGATGGGTCTTCAGATATCTTCTAGAGAATTCTAATTCTATCTTCTTGAAAGCTTCTACGAATAACTTAATAGTTGGATTTATTGTGGGAATCTGCTCTAGAAGGAGATGCCACCTATACACTATCGATGTACGTAAAGCATATAGAAGGAGAAATATAGGGTCTATGCTATTAGAGGCTTTTGAGAGAGAAGCGATAAAAAGAAATGTTGAATTAGTAATATTACAAGTAGAGGTAAACAATCTTCCAGCTCTAAACCTATATCTCAAGAGAGGATACAAGATCGTTAAGAGAATAAAGAATTACTATGGGCTTGGAAGAGATGCCTATGAAGCATGTAAAAACTTGTGAATATATCTATAGGTTCAGATAAATCCTCCCTTAAGTATCATAACTTTCTCTACTACCTCAATATCTTTAACTATAAATATTCTTCAACGTATCTCACGTATAGAGATGGAGTTTAAAATTGAAGAATACGGTTTCGGATACATCGTAGTAAATGGAGTAACCTACTCAAGAGACTTGATAATACTTCCTGAGAGATTGATAACAAATTGGTGGCGTAAAGAGGGGCATAGAATTGAGCTGTCAGATCTAGCAGAAGTCCTAGAAGTCGATGTAGATTATGTGGTGATAGGAACTGGGTACTCTGGACGTGTTGAAGTTTCTAGAGAGGTTCTCGAGGTTTTTAAAAAGAAGAATGTTGAGGTAGTTGTTGAAGATACGAGGAATGCTTGGAGAAGATATAATGAGCTTGTTGAGAAAGGATTTAGAGTTTGTGGAGCATTCCATCTAACATGCTGATGGAGAGCTGGGCTTTGAGATGTATAGAACTGTTGTTGAGGTAGATGCAGAGTCTTGTAGAAGCTGTAGATTCTGCATAGATGTTAATAGATGTATGAGTTCAACTCAATGTATTGGATGCCTCTCATGTTACTGGAGTTGCCCACATACTGCTAGAAAGATCAGATTGAGAGAAGTTAAAGAAAAGCATGTAAATATCTGGATAAATGGTGTTAAGTATCTTGTACCATATCCATCAACTCTTAAACAAGCCTTAGAGAGTGTTGGGATAGTATTCAGTAAACCCGGTTCATATAAACTATCTTCACCATGTAATCTAGGAGGATGCTGGGCTTGTAGCGTTATCGTAGATGGGAAGCTTGAGAGGACATGTGTAACACCTGTAAGAGAAGGATTATCGTTAAAGCTCGATGTAGAGGAGGCTGAACCTTTAAGAATAGTTCACGGTCCTCAACCTCATAGAGTTGGAGGAAAGGGAACCCCGTGGTGGGAGGTTGGAATTGGATATGTTGAAGCAGCTATATGGGTTGCTGGATGTAATCTCAGATGTCCACAATGCCAGAATTATCATGTAACTTATGATAACGTTACAGATCCGGTAACTCCTAAAGAAGCAGCAAGGATAATCACATTATGCTCTAGGAGATATGATACAAGGGGTATAGCTATTAGTGGAGGGGAACCTACGCTTAATAGAAGATGGCTTATAAAATTCTTTGAAGAAGCTAAGAAGCTGAATCCAGATAAGAGGCTACATCTTGATAGTAATGGGACTATAATTACAGAGGAGTATGTAGACGAGCTGGTAGAAGCTGGGTGTAATAATATTGGTATAGAACCTAAAGCATCTAGACTAGAAACTTACATGAAGATCACTGGGATTGGAGATAGGGAACTTGCGAGAAGCTATCATGAAAACTCTTGGAATATTATAAAGTATATTTTAGATAGATATAGTGAGAGGGTCTACCTAGGGGTTGGCTTTGCATATAATAGAGAATGGATGACCTTAGATGAAGTTGAAGAGATCGGTGATAAAGTTGCATCGATAGATAGAGAGCTTCAAGTTACAGTCTTAGATTACTTCCCATCATTTAGGAGGAGAACTCTCAGTAGACCATCTGTAGAAGAGATGCTTAATTTAAAAAGGATTCTTGAGGATAGAGGTTTAAGAACAGTAATAGTGCAGACAAGCATAGGTCATTTTGGACCTGTCAAGGAGTCTAGAACCTATTGAGATAGGGTTATGTCATATCTCCACATTCACAGATAGCTTCATGTATCATTGTGTAGAGGTCGCTCATCCCATATCCCGTTTTTGCAGATACCTTTACTATCCTAAAATTCTTAGAGAATTCATCAACTATCTCTACATATCTCATTGCTAAGTCAACCATGATCCCAGAATCACCAAAGACTAGATCACTCTTTAGATAATCGAGATCTGCTACATACTTCTCCATGTACTCAATCTCCCTTAAATCTGATTTATTTACAATAGAGATCACTGGAACCTTTAGTCTAAATCTAGTTATTAGTGAAAGCATTAGAGAGACTGCGAGACCACTTGGAGAAGATGCGAGAACAGGATCCATTATGTAGATCGTAATCGTTATCGACTGTTTTCCGATCTCTTCTACAAATCTTGGACCCATAGACCTGAACAAGAAGAGCTCCATCTGACCTGGTGTATCGATTAGCTTGAAATCCGATTGAAGAGATAAGATCTCTCTAGAGACTTCATTTATTCTCTCTTCAATAATCTCAGCAGCTCTTATCATGGCACCATTCGGTCCAAGCCCTTCACGTATTAGTTCTTCTACAGTAATTATCTCACGTATATCGTATGAAGGTTTGTATTGAGGGTTATACGCACCTGGATCTAAGTTTATGTAGGAGACTTTTACAGCAAGCTCTTCTTCTAACCATTTTCCAAATCTGTATGTTAGGGAGGACTTACCGCATCCAGCAGTACCTACAAAGACTAAGTTCAACTTAGTTCAACTCTACTATTATGATCTTCTCTCCTCAGATTTAAGTTAAAATCATCATCTCGGAGATACACTTATCTCTATTTGGAGAAGATATCTCTCCTAATAATTTGCGTAAACTTTACCTAAGTGTTTAAATGAAGATACGAGATTTATCTGAGAACTAGATTGATTTTTACTCTCTTCTTAAAGCTTCTACTGGTGTGTATTTTGCTGCTCTCCAAGCTGGTAGGAGACCTGCTAATATACCTACTATGAATGCTATCAATATGGCTGTTAAAACTAGCTCTAGCGTTATCTTAGGTATATAGGTTATCCCTAGAGGTGAGAATCCTAGCTGACCTCTTACATGTGTTATCCCAGCTTCAGAGGCTTCTTCAGTTGGCGAGGGTTGAGCAAGTATGTAAGCTCCAACAGATCCTACAGCAACTCCTATCGCCCCACCTATCAACCCTATCAACGCAGCCTCCATCAAGAACATAAAGAGAACGTGTTTAGTCTTAAATCCTAAAGCCTTAAGTAAGCCTATCTCTCTTATCCTCTCCGTTACAGCTGTAAACATCGTGGCCATTATTGCTAAGAAAGCTACTATCAGCGACATAGAAGATATAGATGCTAGAAAGAAGGAGAGTAGGCTTGCTACAGATTGAACTGTCTGTAGAATAGCTTTAGTAGAGATCAATATTACATCTCCTCCGAATCTTTCTTTGATCTTGTTCTCAACATATTCCACCATAGATGGATCTTCAGAGATTACGAATATTCCCGTGTAGCTTCTTTCACCTAAGAGTTTTCTCCCAACATCTCTTGAAACAAATATCAACATATCAGGATTATAGAAGAATGATTGCCCATAGTAATCTAGGATCCCTACTACTATGGTTGAATGTGTTTTTGTATGACCATAAGGATCATACCTAATTATTGTTATTGTATCTCCTAAATTTATTCTCGGTAGATCGCTAGAATCTGGTTCAGAGACTTTTGAGCCGATTAAAGCGACACTATCTCCTGTTAGCGGAATAGTTCCTTCCCTCAATCTTACATTTGGAAATATCTTATCAATATCTTTGAAATCCATCGCTAAGACAGAATATGTCTCAGCGGGATTGAGATCAATTGTCATCCCCCTAGCTCTTGCTTGACCTGCACTTAAAGTATAGAATGGTATAGCGTATTTTACACCTTCTATCCTAGATATATCTTGAACCATCTTATCCGTAATATCGAGCGTCCCTCTCGCACTCCTCCAAACGAATATCTTTTCCGCTCCTAGACCTCTAAGACTATCGATTATCGATTCGCTCATCCCTTCTGTTGAAGATATGACTGCAACATATGCTGCTGGACCTACAACCATCCCAAGTATTGTAAGTATCGTTCTAAGCTTCCTATCTTTTAGAGCAGAGAAAGCTAAGAGAATTATATCAAGTAATCTCAACCTTCTTCCTCCTCTTCGATAATACATAGAAGACTAGTGCGATCAGTACAACTATGAAGATGGTTATTATCAATAGTTGTTGATTTGTTAAGTAGAAAGTTGATTGATTTTGCTGAGGGGAGGAAGGCTTTTCCAGAGGCTTCTCGCTTACAGTAACTTCGAGAACATTTGATACCTCTATTTTATCTCCATAAGTATTCTCGCATTCAGCTACTATCTTGAACTTATAAGTCCCAGGGTTCGCATCTCCTGATACCTTAAATGATAACGTGAATGATGAGGTTGAGTATGGAGAGATGTCTCCTATATAGTAGGTTGAGTAGTCCGATGGGATCAATGGATCTTCTAAGACTAGTCTAACCTCAGATAATCTAGCTGTAATCGTCCCACTATTCAAGATCTCTCCAAGAATATCTACAGTTGATCCAGGATATACTGTAGATGAACCTATCTGAAGTTGTCGGAAGGTTAGCTTGATCAATCCCTTGATAATAAATGGTATAGATAGTGTATCTGCTCTAGGTTGTCCAGATGGGTCACGGTAAGAGACTGTTAAGCTACCTTCATAGACTGTCTCTTCAGCTCTAGGTGATACAAGTAGTTCTACAGGTATCTCTACTTCTTTTCCAGACTCTATCTTAGAGAAGTATGCATTCTGCTCTCCTCCAGTAATCACTATTGGGAGACCTTTTAATGAGAGAAGAGTCTTTA
Organism: Aigarchaeota archaeon; assembly: GCA_025058515.1. Lineage (GTDB taxonomy): Archaea > Thermoproteota > Nitrososphaeria_A > Caldarchaeales > Wolframiiraptoraceae > Geocrenenecus. Next base: position 14,987 of record JANXDW010000016.1, on the reverse strand, counting down.
CCTCGGTAACAGGAGCATCATATAGATTCTTTAAAACAATCTTTACTCTACTTGTTCTTGAAGCTGTCAAAGGTTCTCCTCTAATGTATGCTGTTAAACCTACTTCTGGAGATGACCGAACATATACTCCTATACCTCTAGTCTCAGTCTTCTTCACTCCTGACGACTCGATATAATTGACTGTAAGCGTTAGCATGTAAGATCCTTCAGGGAGCGTTGGAGGAGCGAATATCAATGGTCTAAGAATTACTGATTCACCTGGCATAAGCATATCTACCTCCTTCGTAATTTCAGACAAGATTATTAACCCGGCTTCCGCTACAACTCTAGAGCTGATAGAGTATATTGGTGCAGTACCTTTATTCTCGAGAATTATCTCAGCATTCTTCGATGACCCTGCAGGTATAAGCATTCCTTGAAGCTGGATATCTAGATCACCCAATCCACTAACTTTTACAGGCACCGCAATTTCTTGCTCTACCTCATTGAGCCATCTATCATAGTATTTTAGAGATAGTTTAAGCATGTGAACTCCTATCAGCGTATCTTCTTTTACATTCATTCCAAAACGCATAATGAAAACTTGTCCTCCTACAACTCTCTCTGGATAAAACTCTTCAATTACTCTTCCACCTGTGAGGTTCGTAAAGTAACTTGATAGGTGTAGGACTGCTCTAACATTCGATACAGAATAGTATCTTGGAACATAGAAGGTTAATGTAAGAAACTTTGTATAGCTCCCTGGACCAGCATAGGTTGGAGAACCATCTTGCTCAACCCATTTTGAATTTAATATCTTGATCTCTGGATAATCCCACACCTTTAATTTAATCTTGCTAAGCGTTGAGAGTAACGGGTAGTCTGGATCTTCACAGTCTAGATACTCAAAATATATAGGCACATCATAGTATCCCGGTTTAGCTTCAGGGATGATCGTAATATCAAACTCGATGCTCCTCGCTTCTCCTACGCGGATGTAGCCATCATAGTAGCTTGATATGTGCAATCCTCCATCCTTATTTCTAAATGGGAAAAGTTTTCCTGTACCATCATCGTATATTACAGCCTTAAGACCGCATATCATAGTATCCTCTCTATTCTGTATGATTAATGTAAGTTTGACATCTTTATCTCCAGGCATCGCAGCCCATTCTTCTCCACCATATCCCCAATAGTAATCAAGTATCTCTATACTATTTTGATCAGCATTTACTGAGGTTAAAAGGTTGGCTAGAGGATAGAATAATGAGATGAAGAGCATTGATATTATGAGTATCGTATTCTTCTTGTTCATGCATTAATCTCCTCCTTCGCTATCAATCCATCTCTTAGATATATTATCCTCTTTGCGTATGAGGCCATCTCCATATTATGGGTCACCATTATTATCGTCCTACCTTTCTCGTTGAGTTTTCTAAATATCTCTGCAACTATTTTAGCATTTGCTGAGTCGAGGTTCCCAGTAGGCTCATCTGCTAAAAGTATCTTTGGATCTGTAACCAAAGCTCTCGCTATAGCTACACGTTGCTGTTCTCCTCCACTCAACTGATTAGGCTTATTGAATGCTTTATCTCTAAGCCCAACTTCATCAAGAGCTTTCAAAGCTCTTATCCTCCTCTCATTAGGAGCTACACCTCTAACTATCAATGGTAACTCTACATTTCTTATAACAGAGATTCTTGTCAACAAGTTGTATACTTGGAATATGAAGCCTATCTTCTTATTTCTGAGCTCTGCTAACTCATCGTCTGAGAGCTTAGATATATCTACGCCATCTATCAATACTTTACCTCCCGTAGGTCTATCCAACGCTCCTATCATATTTAGTAATGTTGATTTACCACTACCAGATGGTCCAACTATCGATACAAACTCTCCATTCAATATCTTTAGATTTATCCCTCTAAGAGCTGCTGTTGGGATACTGTTTGAATAGTAGATCTTCTTTAATTCTATTAATTCTATTACTGGTCTTTCAAGACTCATTTCAACATCACCTCGACTACTTCATTCTTTAATTCTTCTACAAATTCTCTTCTAAGTGGTTTCGGATAAAAGAAAGTATAATGTATCAATCCATTTAGAATTATCATAAACAATGCAGCTCTTACATTGGTCTTCATAACATCGGTTTCTTTCAAGATGTTCGAGATCCTTGACTCGATCTTTATGTAAAAATCCTCAACGAACCCATATCTATTATTCTCTACAAGTTTTTTACATATCTCAGATACGAAGTCTAGAGATTTTAAGCTATTCTTTTTCAACTCGACAAAGTCAAGAGCTAGATCTATAAATTTTCCAAGTTTCTCTCGATTATCTAGGTTTGAAGAAAAAATTTCTTCTAGACGGTTCTCAATAGTTTTAAGAATATGCTTCATCACAGCTTCTGCAAGATCTATCTTTGAGCTAAAATAGTGGAAGACAGCTCCTTTAGAGACCTTTGCTCTAGAAGCGATATCATCAATCGATACATCTGAGTATGAACGTGTAGAGAATAACTCTATGGCCGCTTTTATGATATTCTCTCTCGTTGTTAACATTCTACATACCGACTGGTCGGTCTTCTTAATATACTTATCCGATATACAATTAGAAGATTCAGAGGAAAAGATTACTCTACGAGGTGAGGCTTAAATTATACAGCTCAAGATGGTAAAACGGTTGAGCTTAGAGCTAGAACAGTTAAAGAAGAATGTTGAGAATTGTAGGAAGTGTCCTTTATGGAAGAGTAGGAGTAAACCCGTATTTGGTGAAGGACCACCTAATGCTAGAATTATGTTGATAGGACTCGGCCCAGGTTATCATGAAGATAAAGAGGGTCGCCCATTTGTAGGTTCAGCTGGGAAATTCTTAAACAAGTTGCTTGAATTATCTAAGATTAGAAGAGATGAAGTCTATATAACGAATATTGTCAAATGTTATCTTCCAGAGAATAAAGCATCAGATGAAGTGATTAGAATGTGTACACCTTACCTAGATAAGCAAATAGAGATAATAGACCCAGAACATATTATTGGATTAGGAAGTATCGCAGTAGAATATCTCTCAGAAAAGTATGGATTCCAGTTCACCTCTATAGAGAAGATGCATGGAGCAACGCTTAAGATATCTACAGTTTCTAGAGAAGTCAAGATAACGATAATGTATCACCCAGCAGCTGGATTGAGAAACCCATCTCTTAGAAGAATTATCGAAGAAGATTGGAAAAGATTACTAAACTACTAAGAACTGGATATAGCTCCGATCATCATGAGAGCTCTCGAATCCATAAGACTCTTTTCATAAGTATTTCAATAATGAAAAGTAAACATTACGATCTATAGTAATGTAGATATTTGAGAAATGTGTTGGAGGCGTGCGGCGGTAGCCCTCCTTCTGTATCTAGGCGGGATCCGTCTAGTCGGATCTTGGAAGCTTCACGAAAGCCTGTTCATCAGCTTCCAGCCTTTCCCCACGTGGGCCACCCGTTTCAACCACTCTCCACCTACTTTAATCAACGGCTTAGACCTACCGCATCATCTTCACAGTAGATGGAGGGGTCTCGTTTCTGATGTGTTGCCTAGGGTCTCCCCTAGCGTCTCACGACGCCACGGGCTTTCAGGGGAGAGGAACTTCCTCGGGAGCTCCCCGTGACCCGCCCCACCGCTCGCCTCCAACTAGATATTTTTACTACTCCATATATAAGTTCTAAGTAGCGTTATCCTATCTGTATTGAAAGATTCTTTTATACGGTTCAACAACATCTTTAACGAAATCATTTATCCCTTCTATCGTCTTATGGTGGATCAGCATCTCCTTTAAGACGTAGAAAGGTATTGTAGCTATATCTACACCTATCTCCGCCATCTCTCTAACTTGTCTAGCGTTCCTTATACTTGAAGCAATTATCTCAGATTTAAGACCATAGTTCTTAAAGATCGTTACAATAGATCTCACAAGTTCAACTCCACTATGAAGACCTTTATCATTTAGTAATGAGGTAGCTCGCTTAACTTCATCATCCATATAGACTTCTCTCAGATCATTGAGATCCTTCAATGAAATTACACTATCTATAAGTTTATCTTCAATATTCTTCATCAGATTGAAATCATAGTAATCAGATTTCTGATAGTCTATGCCTCTCTTCATGCCTAATCTATCTCTTAAGTAATCATCTATTCTACCTGCGAATGGGCTAACATATGCTGCACCAGCCTTAGCTGCTAATAATGCTTGCTCAGGCGACATAACTAAAGTAGCGTTGATAGGTATACCTCGGTTAGACAGTTCTCTAATAGTCTTCAATCCATCGTATACATTATTTACACCATCTAAGCTTGAACATACAGGGATCTTGATAACTGGATGACCATACTTCTTAAATCTCTCATACAGAGTAATCGCTTCTTCAACCATCTTCTCATAACTTATACTGATAACTTCAAGGCTAACAGGACCAGGAGTCACCTTCAATATATCTATAATATAATCTTCCATATCAACCAACCCCCTCCTCTTCTCTACAGCCTGCTTTATCAAAGAAGGATTAGTCGTCACACCATCAACAACTCCTAGAGATACGGCAAACTCGATCTCATCTATCTCAGCAGTATCTAAGAAAAGCTTCATGGTGTTAGAAAGTTGAAACTCTTATTTAAAGATCTACCATCGACAGCTCTTCGTATGAAGAATTTTACTGCATTGCTCTAACGTTCATATAATGAGCTAAAGTTATAGAAAAAGAAAAATTACCATTTAAGTTATATATTTCTCTTTTTGTAGAAGTTCATAATGTTTTAGTATTTTTTCAATTATCTTCTCTTTTATGAATCCAAAATCTTTCATTAATTCTTGATATGGAGCGGATTTACCGAATCTCTCTATTCCTATAACTAGACCATCTTCACCTACATACTTATACCAGCAGAGCCCTCTCCCCGCCTCTAATGCTATCTTCTTTACACATCTCGGAATAACTTTCTTCTTATACTCTTCATCCTGCATCTCGAAAAGCTCGAATGAAGCCATATTAACTACCCGCGTCTTTATATTTTTCTTCTCTAGAAGATCTTTTACTTCCAATGCGATATGTACCTCTGAACCGGATGCTATGATCAAGATATCTGGATCTCCATTTGTATCTGCAAGTATGTAGGCACCACGTTTAATACTCTCAGCAGGTGGATACTTATTTCTATCTAAGATTGGTACTTTCTGTCTTGTTAATATTATTGCTGTTGGACCATTTTTCCTCTCGATAGCTATCTCCCATGCAATTGATACTTCATTTGGGTCGCATGGACGTATAACCCATAAATTAGGTATAAGTCGGAGAGAAGATAAATGTTCAACTGGTTGGTGAGTTGGACCATCTTCACCAACCCATACAGAGTCATGACTAAAAACGTATATTACTTGGAGATTTGCCATGGCCGCTAATCTTATTGCTGGTCTCATGTAATCTGAGAATACTAGGAATGTTCCGCCATATGGCAGTATGCCTCCATGATAAGCCATCCCATTCATAATGGCACCCATGGCATGTTCTCTAACACCATAATGTATATTTCTCCCAAGCGGGTTATCAGCTTGAAAATCTCCGAGACCGTGTAGATAAGTATTGGTTGATTCAAAAAGATCTGCAGATCCACCGATCATAGTTGGAATGTACTTCGCTATAGCATTCAAGACTTTACCGCTTGCTGCACGAGTTGCCATGGCCTCGCTGAATATCGGTAAATGCTTTCTATACTCTTCTCCCCACTCTCGGTTAAAACATCTAACCAGTAATTCTGCAAGATCAGGGTAACGTTCCCTATATCTTGAGAATAGATTGAGCCATTCTTCTTCTCTCTTCTTTCCTTTAAGGATCTTCTCTTCTCTATATTTCCACACTTCTTCTGAGACGTAGAATTCTTCTAGTGGCCATTGAAATCTCTTCTTCATTTCTTCAACTACTTCTTTTCCAAGCGGAGCACCGTGTGCACGGCTATCATCTTGTAATCTACTTCCATATGCTATATGAGTTCTAACTGCTATGAAAGATGGTTTATTACTCTGCTCTCTAGCATTCTTTATAGCAGCTTCTATCTTAGATAGATCGTAGCCATCTTCTATGTCTTGAACATACCAACCTAATCCATCGAACCTCTCTAAAACATTCTCTGACCATGCTAGAGATGTAGGTCCATCTATAGTAACCTTGTTGTTGTCCCAGATAACAATAAGCTTGTGGAGTTTAAAATGTCCAGCAATCGCCGCACTCTCAGTAGAAACACCTTCCATTAAATCTCCATCACTAGCTAACACATATGTATAGTGATCTATTACGTTGAATCCATCTTTATTGAAGTAGCTAGAGAGATACTTTTCAGCTATCGCCATTCCAACACTATTACCGAATCCTTGACCTAGTGGACCAGAAGTAACCTCTACTCCAGGAGTAAGTATATTCTCAGGATGACCTGGGGTTATACTGTCTAACTGTCTAAATCTTCTCAGATCTTCAATAGTTATATCATAACCATTTACGAAGAGTAGTGAATAGAGTAGTGCACTTGCGTGACCAGCAGATAATATAAACCTATCACGGTTAATCCACATCGGGTTCTTTGGATTAAACTTCAAGAATCTATCAAATATCAAGTAACCTATGTGCGCTGCACCAAGAGGCATGCCTGGATGACCAGACTTAGCAGCCTCTACTTGGTCTACACTAATAAACCTTATTGTATTTATGATTAACTCATCTCTTTCTTTCATTATTCCTCCTCTTTTATAGCATAAGCCTTATATTTTAAACTAACATGAGGACATAAAATTATTTAGGCTCATATAACTACATCTGCGGGATTTAGATCTACTGCATAAGTGATGCTTTTGAGTTTAAATAATGCGAGATAATTTGAGTTCACAGTATGAATCTACTAAATCTGGAAAGAGAATTGGTCGATAAAGTTATGGACGAGGTCTTATATGTTTCTAAAGCTCTTTTTGAAGAAGGTCTTGTTAAGAGTACTTTTGGAGTTGTCAGTAAACTCATTCCAGACACAGATTATGTAGTTATAACTCCAAGCGGTTTCAAGAAAGAGAGGATTTCAAAAGATAATCTCATAGTAGTCGACCTTGATGGGAAAGTTGTGTCTGGAAATCTAAGACCTTCTAGTGAGACGCCTATGCATGTCTTTATACATAAAAACATAAGAGAGGCAAGATGCGTCGTTCACACACATTCACCTATGGCGACAGTCTTCGCAATACTTAAAAGAGATATCCCTTGTATAGCTTCTGAACAAGCTTTCACCTTTGGTGGAAAGATACCTATAGTTAAGAAGTATTCATATCCAGGAACTACGAATATAGAAGAATTGGAAAGTATAGTAGAAGCATTAAGGATTAGTAGAGCTGCACTACTTCCAAGACATGGTGTAATCGTTTATGGAGAAACAGCTGAAGAAGCTCTAGATAATGCAATAGTCGTAGAAGATATCGCAACCTCTGCAATCTTCGCATTATTACTTGGCGAGCCTACAGAATTTACTGAAGAAGAGATAAGATATCTTCAAGAATTTAAGAAAAAAAGATATGGTCAGAGAAAGACATAGGAAAATTGTATATGATGAGCGGAAATACGTTGGCAAAGAGATGTTGACGAAGAATAAAAATAACTTTAATGATTTCATCTCTAATATAGTTGTGAGGCAAGAGAATAGCATTCTTCAAGCACATCATGTAGTTTTATATATAATCTATAAAATCTATCATAAATTTTCACGTTATTGAGATCAGGTTTTACAATTTGATCTACTTTCACCCAATCGTAAATTGTTTCATATTTTAGATACCCAGTTCCCACGCCGGCTAATAGCGCATCACCCAGTGGCGCCCCAGGTGCGCCCTCAACATAATATATATCTAGACCTGTCACATCAGCCATGATCCTCCTCCAAGTTGGAGATTTTGCTCCACCATCAACTAATATTATGCGTTTTATCGGTATTTCTGCTTCTTTTGCAACATCGATGCTGTGTCTGAGAGCATATGCAACCGATTCTAAGAACGCTCTATATATATGAGCCTTAGTATGCGATATAGTTAATCCGAAGAGACAGCTTCTCATATTCGTACTCCAAAATGGAGCTCTTTCACCAACTATCATATGAGGTGTAAATACCAATCCATCAGCTCCAGGCTTTATCTTTTCAGCCATCTTATCAAGTAGCATATATGCAGAAACATTAGAATTTTCAGCAACTAACTTTTCATGTTGGGATAACATATCTCTAAACCATCTGACTACTGCTCCTGCTGTTGCAATTCCAGAATGAGAATATACCTTGTCTAGGTCGTATGCTACATGAGGCAGCGTTACTATCTTCTTAGATAGTCTAAGTTTATCCTGTATTACACCATTACACATAGATGTCCCTATCATAGATGTCAAGTCTCCATCATTTAGAGCTGTAACGCTCAAAGCTGAGACGGGAGCATCTATTCCTCCTGCAACAACAGGTGTGCCTTTCTTAAGACCTGTAAGCTTTTCTCCTTCTTCAGTTATCTCTCCAATTACGTCCTTAGAAAGATTTATCTTCTCAGGAAAGAATGTTCTAGGTATGCCGAGTTCATCCATAAGTTCATCGCTCCAACCTCTTTTGTGTATATCGTATATTCCCCCGATATTCCCTGCACTCGAGTGGTCTATACAATTTACCCCTGTAATCTTGTAGATTACGTAACCATATATTGTCATTAACTTGTATATCCTATCCCAATTCTTAGGTTCACATCTTTTGATCCAAAGGATCTTTGGAAAGCCATAATATGGATCTATTGTATTACCAGTCTTCTTGAATATCTCATCTTCACCTATTTCTTTCTTTATCCATTCTGTTTCTTCTACAGCTCTTCTATCCATCCAGATTATCGCAGGTCGAATAGGCTTGAACTCTCTATCTACTGGTACACCTGCACCTGAAAATAAACCGCTAATAGAGAGACCACCAATACTTGATGGATCTATTTTTGATATATTTAAAACCTCTCTAACACTTTTAACATATGCATTAAGCCAGACATCAGGCCATTGCTCAGCCCATCCAGGATTAGGTACAAGAATATCTGTCTCAAGAAATGATGAAGCAATAACCTTTCCAGAAGCATCAATTAAGCAACTCTTTGTTCCATATGTTCCAATATCAGTTCCCAGAAAGACAGGATATTCCATGAAAGATCAACAATTATTAATCAGCCACTGTTATATATATGTTATATATCTTTTAGACAACCTACTATTATCTAAGGAATCTGTAAGACTATCGATTTTCTTAACCTTAGCTCTTTGGAGGAGATTAACGTACAAATCCCATCGTAAGGCCTCTGACGATAAATTTTCTAATAAAGACTGCCAACATAATTACCGGGATCGATATTATTACTCCTGCAGCTGATAGTGGTCCCCAGAGTATTCCATACTGGTTTGAGAAGTAAGCTGCGAATACTGTTAAAGGCATTGCTCTCTCACTTGGTGCTAGTAGTAGAGGGATCAAGAACTCAGACCAGCTGAATAGAAAAGTGAAGATAAATGTCGTTGCTAAACCTGTAGTAGCCTGTGGTAGTGCAATCTTATAGAATACTTGAAATTCGCTACAACCATCGAGCAATGCTGCTTCTTCGGTTTCTTTTGGAACACTTTTAAATGCGCCTATCATAAACCATGTTGCTATCGGTATAGTAATAAGTGGATATACTAGAATCAATCCTCCAAGCGTATCGTGTAAGGCTAACGTCTTCGTCATAACAACTAGAGGATACAGGACTACTACTGGCGGGATCATCCTCAAGCTAAGGATCCAGTTTGCAAAACCCGTACCTCCAACCCTATGCCTCAGTATAGCATACCCAGTCATAGCACCAAGAAAACTAGTAAGGAACGCTACACATATAGAGACTATAAGACTATTAATCAGATATTTAATTATCGGAGGAAAGTGTCCTCGTACTCCATAAATCCCACCTGTAATTAAGACTTCAGCATAATTTCTTAAAGTTGGATTTTGTGAGAGAAGGATAGGCACCCCCCATTCACCTATTGGTTTAAAAGAGGTCCCGACCATCCATATGAACGGGAGTAGGTAAAGCATAATAATAATCCAACCAACTGTAGTTATCATAATTGCTAGAAGAGATTCCCTCTTCATATTCTCACTCCCATAACACCTTTTTAACATTAAATACTCTCATTAAAGTAAAGACTATCAGCATAGATGCTATGAACAACAAGGTTACTGCTAGAAGAGATGCATATCCTAAGTCGGCGTTAGCCGCCGTCAAGGTGAAGCCAACTTTATAGATATAAAATGGAAGAGATGTCGTAACGTTTCCCGGACCACCAAAGGTAAGCATATAGATTATATCGAATATCTTCAATGAATCTATTATTCTAAGGATAAATATTATTATGATTATACTCTTCACCATTGGTAAAACAATGTACCTTAGTATCTGTATTTCAGATGCACCATCCAGAGAAGCTGATTCTCTTACATCCGTTGGTGCACTCTCAATACCACTCGCGACTGCCAGAGCAATGAGAGGCGTCCACTGCCATATATCGAGAATAGCTAGACTAAATATAGTATTAAATGGGTTGCCGAATGGTGTGCTTAACCATGGTTGTGGTGATATCCCAATGGATTCTAGAAATGCGTTTAGAGGACCTTTAGTAAAGAAGATCATCTTCCAATTTAACCCTATTATAACTGAAGGAATGCTCATTGGGATTATGAATAAAGAGGTGAGGATCGATTTACCATGAAGATACTTTGAGGATAAAAGAATCCCAAACAGTATCCCGAGACCCAGCTGTATAGGAGTAGTGATAGCTGTTAATAATAGCATTATCATTATAGCATAGTGTGCTTCACTATCACTTATGAACACGAAGAAGTTTCTAAGACCTGCAAAACGTGGTGCAATATCTATCAATGGATTAAATGATTGGAAAATCATATAGAAGAGGTGTATAGTTGGATATATCACCAAGATTAATAGTAGGATCAAAGTTGGCAAGATAAGAGTGAAAGTAGACCTCTTCACAGACCCTTCTCAACCTCCACTAAACTTCCTCAAAGATATAATGAACTACCTTTTTAAATATGTTATCCTAAAATTTAAATATCATAAAGACATTATTTATTGTATGTACGAAGAAGAAAAGTTGGATATAACTAGATTTAAGCTATCTCGTAGGGAAGCTATCTCTAAAACCGCTAAGATTGCAATAGGTGCTGTTATTGTAGCAGCAGTTGCAGGTGCTGGTGGGTATTATGCATATACTTCATTATATAGACCGAAAGCTCATATAAAGGTTGTAGCTATTGCTCACGCTGCTCCAGGTATGAAGGCTGTTGCTGAAGAAGACTTTATGAAGAAGTATCCTAATATCGAAGTCGAGACGCTCTTATTCGATTGGGAGACTGGAAGAGATAGACAGATACACGACTTCTCTACAAGAGCAGGTGAATATGATGTTTATATGTGGGACTGTATTTATACTGGAGCATTTGCTCCTCATTGCTATCCAGTGGAAGATCTTAAAGCAAAGCATCCTGATGCAGAGATCTTTACTAATTATGCAGATTTCCTCCCCACAGTTGATAAGAGATATTGTTATTGGGGAGGAAAGAGAATAGGATACACTATTTGCTCAAATGTTATGGCAATGTTTTATAGGAAAGACCTCTGGCAAGATCCAAAAATACAAGATATGTATAGGAAGTGGATAGATAGGAATATTAGTGATCTTAAAGCAAAAGCTCCAGAGATTGGATTGGACCCGAATAAGATTCCAACAGAACTTGTCGTGCCAAAAGTCCTTGAAGATGTATATGCCATCGGAAGATTCTTTACTAGGAAGTTTAATCCAGATTCACCAGTAGAAGCAGGCAACACTATAATGGCTATGAGAACCCACACGATACACTGGGAATATTGTTGGCTCTTCGCTCAATGGAGAAGATCTCCCGAAGGTATGAGAATCTGTGGAGAGCCTGTAGAGCCTTGGGGAGACTTATTCACTAAAGATGGAAAGATAGCATTCGACCCTGAGATAACAGATATGGGTATAAAGGTGATGAAGATGTTTAAAGAATTTTGCGAATATGTTCCAAATCCAATGCAGACAGAATGGTCTGAGTGCATGGAACTTCTTGGAAGAGGGCATGCAGCTATGTGGGCTGGATCATGGGCTTCAACATTCATAGACTTTATTGAGAAAGCTCCTGAAGAATATCCAGAGGTAGCTGGTAAGATAGCGTGTGCACCAGCTCCAGGAGTTCCGATTGATGGTACATGGCAGGTTGGAGTAAGCAAATATTCTAAGAATCCTAGAGAAGCATGGCTTTACTGCCAGTACCTAGTACTGAGAGAATCTATGATAAAGCAGTGGAAAGTATCTTCTTCATTCCCTGTAGCTAGAAGTGTGATCGAAGAGCTTGCTCCAGGGTATCCAGGGATATTCAAAGAGGTATTCTTGGAATCTCTACTTAGAGCAGGATTCAGAAACTTTGTTCCTGAAAATCCGTTGTTAGAAGATTCTATAGCTAAGTGGGTTACTGAGTATGTAGCTGGTAGAATAGATGCAGAGACAGCGACTAGAGAAATGACTAAAGAGTGGAAGCAGATCCTCAAATTAACTTACTGAACCCTCCACTCACCCTCTTATTTTTTGTAGTTATTGTAGTTATTAGAAGAAAATCGGTTCTAGAATTTACTTATTAAACTATGATAGTCTTTATCCCTAGTATTTTACATGCATCTCTTATTGGTTCAACAAAATCTCCATGAATCATGCTTGCGTGATGAACGAAACCTTCTTCAACCAATGTTCGATAAAGTTTATCTAAGTCTTCAACTTTAACCCATACCCAGCTACCTCTAAATCCCATTTCTTCTTGTAATGCTTCACCTTTCGTAATCAACATCTTGAACTCTCCTTTATATTCTACAAGTCTACATATTGTAACTACCCCTGGCTTTAATCTAAACTCAGCAGTACCGTAGGAATGCTCTTCGCCTACATCTCTATGCAATATACTATGATAAAGTATTGATGGTTGACATCCGATGCACGCTAAAGCTGGAGGAGCATTACCACAATGCCATGCGAGGAATACATTTGGATCCTTAGGATGCTGTATAGTCCAGTCTATGAAATGTGGTGGTGTTGTACATAGTGAAGCATAATACTGTATCATCATGGTTAATGCACCATAAATATCAACTTCGCATGAGCACATTACTCCAGTTTGCGTTATCCTACCCATCGCGTAACATGGGCTTACACCATAATATCTCTGTATCTCTGTCCAACAACGTACACCCATACCTGAAAGATTAGATTCTTTAGCAATCCTCCTTAAAATAACTTCAAGCTTAGCTAGCTTTAATAATGTTTCTCTTGGAGTTCGTGAAACGTCGCTTGAAGATTTCATATCTTCAATAACTTTGACAACTTCTAGATCTTCATCCTTCAACAACCTCGCTTCTTCAACTACTCCGAACAATGATTTGTGGATAACTCTCTGTTTAAATCTTCTAGCTAATAGAGCTTCATTAAATGTTACTGTTTCAAATCTCTCTGGACGTGGCCCGATAAGCCCTATTCTAGCACCATAAAAGTTACTAACTATAGCTACAACTTTTATAAAATTCTCTAATCTTCTTCTAAAATCTTCTTCTGGGAAGAATAATCCAAGGAATATGAAAGGTATCTCTCTACGGTAGAGGGCGGATGTTAGTGAGAGTGTTCCGCAAAATGAGTCTGACCTCCTAAAGCCTCCTGGTAGGATTTCCGGTTCCTTTGTTCCAAAGACTGCTATCGGATAATCTTTAAATTCTTCTGCAACTCTTGCTCCAGCAAGCTCATCTCCAAATGTCATCGTACCTATTAATATTCCTTCAACATTCTTTTCTTTAAAAAGTTCAATAGTTCTCTCTGCATCATTATCATCCCAAACTAAACCTCTCTTAGTGATATCTTCACTTGGATATACTAGATCAATAAATTGAATTTTAGACATCTCTTGAATAAATCTCTTTTTTAATTCAACACCCCATTCTTCATCAAAAGGATATCTGTGTAAGGGGACAAAACCTAATCTAATTTTATTCATAGTATTAATTTCATGTAACAAACATATAGGTTTTTCTCAAAAAAGAAGGTCTTAGTGGAAAAGATAAATTAATACTTTAGCTTAGTAGCCTTTCTCTAATCTCTATTTAGAAAAATATTGTTTTTATTATTTCAATGTTATATTATTGCTTTCTCAGTCTTTGCATCGAATATATGGAATCTATCGGGTGGGAAGTAGATCCACACTTTCTCTCCAAGTTGAGGTAGACGGGCTGTAGGCGGTAAGACTGCTTTAAGAAGTAGTTCTCCCACTTTCAAGTCTACGATAATATTTGAACCCATAGGCTCGATGACGTATAGGTCTGCTTGGAATAATGCTTCAGGTCTTCTTTCCATGAATATTGAAACGTCTTCAGGTCTAAAACCTAGGATTACTTTCTCACCAGTAGTACTGTTCTTAACAATTTCAGCCAACTCAAAGGTTAACGGGTATCTGAATACTCCTGCATCGAGAAATACTTGCCTATTATCTTCTACAATATTCGCTTCTATAAAGTTCATTGGTGGTGCACCTATAAATCCGCCGACAAACACATCTGCAGGTTTCTCATAAATTATATGAGGTGAATCATATTGTAACAACTTACCTTTATTCATTACTGCAACTCTATCGGCCATGGCCATTGCTTCTGCTTGATCATGTGTAACATAGATCGTCGTTATCTTCAAATCTTTTTGAAGTTTCTTAAGTTCTGCTCTCATGTATACTCTGAGCTTAGCGTCGAGGTTGCTGAGAGGCTCATCCATAAGCCAAACCTTCGGATTCCTGACTAATGCTCTACCTAACGCCACCCTCTGCTGTTCTCCACCA
>JANXDW010000042.1 GCA_025058515.1 Aigarchaeota archaeon | reverse complement strand
TATGAAAGATCTTATAAAATGTTTTTGTAGTAGTGGTTTTTGGTTATTTTAGGTGTTTGCGTTGTCTCAGAGAATATGTAAGGTTGATTTGAATCTTAAGAATTGTAGCTGTACTTATGAGCCATGTCCTAGAAAAGGTATATGCTGTGAATGTCTACGCTATCACTGGAGTCATAGAGAGCTTCCAGCATGTTTCTTCCCACCTGAGATAGAGAAGACTTACGATAGATCTCTAAAGACCTTCATAAGATACTGGGGTGCAAAAGTTAAGTAATAGCTGAGTGCTAGAAAGCTCTAAATGTTAAGTGTATTGAGTTCTTCATTAGTCGTTAGATGTTGATAGTATTCTCTAGGGGAGAGCTCGTAAAACTCTCTTGATTGAAGAGCGATACATCTCCTAATATCGAGACATAAATCACATCTAGATATATATCCATCTTGTCTTTCTCTATAGTTGAACTCTTTGACAGCATACTTGTAAAGCTCTCCAAGATTCTTATTCACCAAGAAGTTTAGTATCAATCTCTCATCTAAGTCTATGCCTTCATCTATCAATTGATCTAGCTTTCTCGCATCGCCGAGTGAGATCCCTCCACAGTATCCTGTAATATAGTTTCCATAATTATCTATATGGGTATGCCATTCTCTTAGAAGACTTGACCGACAGTTCACTTTAAAGAAATATTCAGCGGGATACTTATAGAATAGGTCTCTTAATTCATAACATGCTCTTCCCATTGGTATGAGCTCAACCCATCTTAAACCATCTAGTCCAAATCTTGAAAGATAATCTTCAAACTTCAGTAATCCTTTGAGATCAATCTCTTTAAACTGTCTATAGAACTCGTACTGGTATATAATAGTGTTTGAGCCGAATATTTTCAAGCTTAGAGAGATGTTCTTCTCTATTCTCTCAAATGGTATGTACTCTACTATGAATGGGTTAACGCTTACTAGGATGCCTTCAAGCCCAGCCTTTTTAAGCTCCATCAACTTCTCTTCAGCTTCATCAACACACCAGAAAGAATTAGTCTCAACAAAGATGGATGGGATCTCGTAGTCTCTAGCAATCTTTACAGCTTCTAAAAGTAGTTGATAGTTAAGAAAAGGTTCTCCACCTGTAAAATGTAGACCATAGTTTACTCCAATCTTTGAGAATCCGTAAGGTGGAGATTGGATCTTGTCAGCTAGTTGAGAGATTATTCTCTTTAAATCATTTGTAGAGATCCAGTCACTACTCCATCTTGGTGAACATGCATACATACAGTGTCTACATTTAGAATTACATCTATATGTTAGGAATATTCCACAAGATGTTGGAATCGGCGGTATAAGCCTCGAGACCAATATCAAACACCTTCAAAGACTATCATCACTAGATCATTAATCAATCTTTAGGATTATCTTACTGTTGAGAGAACAGCATCATAATATACTTACTTTAACCGGATAGAAGAGTTATTGAAAAGATAATCCTCGAGATCTAGTTTAAGCTTTTATAATAGTTATTATTTGATATACTCGGCATCTTGGGTTGAGGTTGCTCAGTCTTGAGTGAAGGAGTAAAGCTGACGGACAAGGAGATAAAGTACATCTCGTTGTTTGAGGCAGCTACTGGAGCTTCTGTCGCCGACTGTGTAGATTCAGGAGACGTAATAGTCTTTATAGTAAATAGTGGAGAACTTAGAAAAGTTTTAACAAGGAAAGGTGTAAAGATACAGCAACTCTCCAAGATGTTAAAGAAGAAGATCAAGGTTATCGAGTATTCTTCTGATCCATCTAAGTTTCTTGAGAATGCACTTCTTCCAGCTAAGGTTATTGAGCCTGTTAGAGTTACAGAGCGGACCGATGGTAGGAAAATAGCTGTAGTAACAGTAGACCCTAAGTATAAAGGGATAGCGATAGGGAAAAACGGTAAAACGATCGAGCTTATACGTTTATTAGCTAAAAGACATCATAAAATTGACTACGTTATAATAACATAAGATTAGGGCGACTCCCTCTTTAAAAGAGCCCTCTTAAACAAGGAAAGATTTAATATTTTAAATGAAGACACTTATATATCAATCTTATCTATGAATAATTAGAGAAAGATTAAATATTGAGTCCTCATAGCAATAACAGGGGATTTTTGAAGATGTCGGAGAGAAATGCTAGAGTCTTATTGTTTGAGGAAGCTGTCGGTATGACAAAGTTCGAGCTTGGAGGTAAAGGATATGGATTAGTTGAGATGACTAGAATAGGGCTACCCGTACCACCTGGAATAAATATCCCAACCTATGTCTGTAGAGAGTTCTATGCAACCAATAAGCTTCCCGACGGTCTACTAGATGAGGTAAGAGAAAAACTCAGAATAATAGAAGAAAGAGTTGGAAGATGGTTTGGATCTACTCGGAGACCATTACTAGTATCAGTCCGATCTGGAGCTCCATACTCTATGCCTGGAATGATGGATACAATACTAAATCTAGGATTAAATGATGAGATAGTCAAGGCTCTTGCAGAAGAATCAAAAGATGAGAGGTTTGCATATGATTCTTATCGGAGATTAATCCAGATGTTCGGAAAGATCGTTATGGGTGTAAAAGATGAGAAATTCAGCGAGATAATTGAAGAACATAAGAATAAGCTTGGAGTAAAACATGATGTAGAGATACCTCCAGATGAATGGAAGAAGATTATAGAAGAGTTTAAAGAATTGATTAAGCGTGAAACTGGGAGAGAGTTTCCACAAGATCCATGGGAACAGCTTAGAATGGCTATAGAAGCAGTATTCAAATCTTGGAATAACCCTAGAGCGATAGTCTATAGGAAGACCTACAATATCCCAGAAGACTTGTACACGGCTGTAAATATCCAGATGATGGTCTTTGGAAATCTAGGTCCTAACTCAGGAACAGGCGTAGGATTTACGAGAAATCCATCAACTGGTGAAAAGAAGCTTTACGGTGAATACCTACTCAATGCTCAGGGAGAAGATGTAGTCGCTGGAGTTAGAACTCCTAAACCTCTGGAAGAACTTAAAAACGACCTACCTGAAGTCTATGAAGAATTATTGAAGGTATCAAAGATCCTTGAAGAACACTTTAAAGAAATGCAAGATTTTGAATTCACGATCCAAGAAGGTAAGCTCTACTTACTCCAAACTAGAAATGGTAAGAGAACTGCTCAAGCAGGAGTGAAGATAGCTGTAGATATGGTGAACGAAGGATTAATATCTAAAGAAGAGGCGATAGCTAGAATAGACCCCAGTGATTTAAACCAGCTTCTACATCCGAGGATAGACCCCAACGTTAAAGCTAAACCCATAGCTAAGGGATTGAATGCTTCACCTGGAGCAGCAACGGGTAAGGTAGTGTTTACTGCAGATGAAGCTGCGGAACTTGGAGCAAAAGGTGAAAAAGTCATACTCGTTAGACCTGAGACTAAGCCTGAAGATATTCACGGGATGATATCTGCTCAAGGTATCTTGACGAGTAGAGGTGGGATGACATCTCATGCTGCTGTAGTAGCTCGAGGTATGGGCAAGCCTGCAGTAGTTGGAGCTGAGATGATAAAGATAGACCTAGATAGAGAGCTCTTTACAGTAAACGGAATCTCAGTTAAGAAGTTTGACATAATAACTATTGATGGAACTGAAGGGCATGTCTATCTAGGTGCTTTACCAACGATAGAGCCTGAGTTAAGCGGTGAACTTAAGACCTTGCTCAGCTGGACCGATGAGTTTAGAAGATTAGGGGTTAGAGCGAATGCAGAGACACCGTCAGCTGCACGCAAAGCCAGAGAGTTTGGAGCAGAGGGAATAGGGTTAGCGAGAACTGAGAGAATGTTCAATGCACCTGATAGGCTTCCAATAGTATATGAGCTGATATTTGCTGAAACAGAAGATGAACGATGGAATGCTGTTAAGAAGCTCTTACCCATGTTCAAGTCAGACTTTAAAGAGATCTTTAGAGAGATGGCTGGATATCCTGTCACTGTTAGGTTGTTAGACCTACCACTCCACGAGTTTCTCCCTCGGATAGAAGAATTGATACAAGAAGTAACTGAGTTAAAGTCGATAGTAAAGAATCGTAAAAGAGGATACAAGAAGGCGATGAAGATACTGCAGGAGAAGGAGCGTATATTGAAAAGAGCTTTACAGCTTGCAGAACACAATCCTATGATAGGTCATAGAGGATGTAGGCTAGGTATAAGCTATCCTGAAATATACAGAATACAGACTAGAGCAATACTTGAAGCAGCTCTAGAGCTGAAGAAAGAAGGAAAAGAAGTATTCGTAGAGATAATGATACCTCTGGTGAGTGAAGCGAATGAACTCCGCATCTTAAGAGAGATTATTAAAGATGAGGCGGAGAAAGTATTTCAAGAATGTGGAGATAGAATAGAGTTTCTTGTAGGAACTATGATCGAGACTCCTAGAGCGGCATTAACGGCATCAGAGATAGCAAAAGTTGCAGATTTCTTCAGCTTCGGAACGAATGATCTAACACAGATGACATTCGGATTTAGTAGAGATGATGCTGAAGCAAAGTTCATGGCCTTGTACTTAGGTAAAAAGATTCTACCAAACAATCCATTCGAGATTATAGATGAGAGAGGAGTAGGAAGGCTTATCAAGATAGCGACGAAGGAAGGGAAAGAAGCTAATCCTAAACTTAAAGTAGGGATATGCGGAGAACATGGAGGAGAACCAAATAGTATAAGATTCTCCGAGGAGGCTGGGTTAGACTATGTCAGCTGCTCTCCATACAGAGTTCCAATAGCTAGATTAGCTGCAGCACAAGCAACATTAAAGAAGCTAGAAGTAAAAATAACGGTATAAATAGGCTAAACCCTCCAAATACTAACAATTCTAGAGAAGCAAGCTCAATAATATAGGTATCTAAACAATCTACCTCTTTTTTAATCTTTACCCCTTATAGCTATTTACCTACTAGCATACTGGAAAAGAATAAAGTTTATGAAATACTTTCATCATGGAGTTTCTAGAATGGGTAACGGAGAGTACGCAGCTAGGAAGCTTAGAAAGAATAGAAAGAAGTTTAGGTGGAGTCAGAGAAAGTATAGAGTGAGGATGCTGGAGCTGAAGAAGAAGGCAGATCCTCTTGAAGGAGCACCTATGGCTAGAGGAATAGTCATACAGAAGGTTGGGATAGAGTCTAGGCAGCCTAACTCAGCAGTGAGAAAAGCTGTAAGAGTACAGCTTATCAAAAACGGTAAAGTAGTTACAGCATTCTGTCCAGGGGATGGAGCACTGAACATGATCGATGAACACGATGAAGTCATCATCTGCGGGATAGGTGGAACTCTAGGTAGATCTATGGGAGATCTCCCAGGCGTCAGATACAAAGTTGAGCTAGTAAACGATGTCCCACTTAAACTATTAATCCTAGGCAAAGTAAAAAAGCCTAGAAGATAATTTTACGTACATCCCCTCACTATATTTAATTTATATCTATCCTTCTATTAGTATTTTTAGTTAGATAGACCATGGTGGTCGTATCCCCTACACTAGTAAGACAGAAGATCAAGAAGCATCCTATACTGGAGAGAGCTTTTACATTATTAGAAGAGAGCGTAGAGGTTCAATCTTATCTCACGATGGCTAATGTTACAGCTGTCCAGAGGCTTATGTACAATGACCATGGACCAGTGCACTCAAGAATAGTTGCTGGCTCAGCATTAGAGATTATCGATATATTGTTAGAGAGAGGTTACACATCCTCCATTGTAAAAGATGGTGTTGGAGATGAGATAGATTCTAGACTCGTAGCGATGATGGGCGCCTATCTACATGATATAGGAAACTCTGTCCATAGACGTTTACATCATATAACAGGCGTAGCTTTGGCCTCCAGGTTTCTACCTAGAATACTTAAGAAGGTTTACAGAGATGATGCAAAACCATATAAGCTGACTCCAGAAATACTCCACTGTATCTTAGCTCATGATGAGAATGAGAAAGCGCTAAGTCTTGAAGCTGGGGTATCGAAGATAGCTGATGGAACAGATATGGCTGAGGGAAGAGCTAGAATACCCTACAAGCACGGTAAATCAGATATACATGCTCTTTCCGCAATGGCAATCAAGAGAGTTGAGATTCTTCATGGAGGAAATGGAGCTAGGCCTGTGAAGATAGTTGTAGATATGGGGAATGAAGCAGGAATCTTTCAGATAGAACAAGTATTAGGTTTGAAGATACAGACTTCAGGCATAGCGAATGCATTCGAGGTAGAAGCATTAAAGAATGGCTTACACTTTAAAACGATAACATTCGGCTAAGAGCACTGAGAGATAAACATATTCTCAAAATAGTTAAGAATAAGTCGGTAAACTAGATTGTAGATGTCTGCGGAGGTAGTTGAGAAGTTTAAGATATTCGGTAAATGGAGCGTTGAAGGCATAGAGGTTAAAGACCCAGGATTAAAGAGGTACATCAACTTAAAGCCGACCTTGGTGCCACACTCTGGTGGAAGACATGAACATAGAAGATTTGGAAAAGCTAATGTAAATATTGTTGAGAGGCTTGCAAACATGTTTATGAGACCTGGGAGAAACGGTGGTAAGAAGACAAAAGGATTGAAGATCGTTAAGAATGCATTCGAGATAATACATCTGAGGACAGGTAGAAATCCTATAGAAGTTTTAGTAAGAGCTCTTGAGAATGCTGCTCCCCGTGAAGATACAACAAAACTTGTCTATGGAGGAATACTGTATCTCAAGGCGGTAGATATATCTCCTCAGAGAAGATTGGATTTAGCATTAAGATATATTGCTCAAGCTAGTAGAGAAGCTGCATTTAGAAATAGGAAGAAGGTTGAAGAAGCCTTAGCTGAAGAGATAATACTAGCTGCAGAGAATGATAGTAAAAGCTACTCTATAAGAAAGAAGGTTGAGCTTGAAAGAATGGCGTATGCATCTCGTTAAACAACATTAGCAACATTTAACCGCTAATTTTCATTCTCTATAGTTAAGAGAATTAGATATGATGTTCTAAAAGTAGAGGCTTATCAATATAGATTATCTCTCTCAAGGATCTTAGTTTATAAGATGACTTATGTAGAGAACGAGTGCTGGGAGAGCTATGAGATAGTGTGAAAAGAGGTTTATATAATCCCAATTCTCTAGTCTTCTTGAAGAAAGGGTGCAAGGTAATGTCATCTAAGCCGCATCTAAATCTGATAGTGGTAGGTCACGTCGATCATGGTAAATCGACTACTATGGGACACTTCCTCACAAAACTTGGAGTAGTAGATCAACGTGTTATACAGCAATATGAAGAAGAAGCTAAAAAACTCGGTAAAGAGACGTTCAAGTATGCTTGGATCCTCGATAGAATAAAAGAAGAGAGAGAAAGAGGTTTGACCATCGACTTAGCATTCCAGAGCTTTGAGACCAAGAAGATCTACTATACCCTCATCGATGCACCTGGACACCGAGACTTCGTCAAGAATATGATCACTGGTGCAAGTCAAGCAGACTGTGCTGTATTAGTAGTATCGGCTAAGAAGGGAGAATACGAGGTAGGCATATCTCCTGGAGGTCAGACGAGAGAGCATGCTTTCCTCCTCTTCATGCTCGGGATAAAGCAGATAGTAGTCTTGATAAACAAGATGGATGATCCTACAGTAAATTACTCTAAAGAACGTTATGATGAAGTTAAGCAAGGTGTTTCAGACCTACTGAAGAGAATAGGATTCGACGTCTCTAAGATACACTTCATACCTGTCTCTGGATGGGTTGGAGATAACTTGATAGAGAGAAGTGATAAGATGAAGTGGTATACTGGTCCAACATTACTTGAAGCTCTAGATACATTCCAAGAACCGCCTAAGCCTATTGATAAACCTCTCAGAATACCTATTCAAGCAGTCTACTCCATTAAAGGTGTTGGAACAGTCCCTGTGGGACGTGTAGAAACAGGAGTACTTAAACCTGGTGATGTAGTAGCTATAATGCCGGCTGGGATCAAATGCGAGGTAAAATCTATCGAGATGCATCATCAACCTCTTCCACAAGCAGTTCCAGGAGATAACATAGGTTTCGCTTTGAAAGGCGTTGATAAAAGCCAGATAAGTAGAGGAATGGTAGCATCTCATCCTGATAATCCTTGCCAAGTTGCTAAAGAATTCATAGCTCAGATGATAATAATATATCATCCAACAGCTATAGCTGTAGGATATACTCCGGTAATGCACATCCATACTGCTCAGACAGCTGTAAAGTTCGTTGAACTTATCGAGAAGATAGATCCGAGGACTGGTCAAGTGGTTGAGAAGAACCCGAGCTTCTTGAAGACCGGTGATGCAGCAAGAGTAAGGCTCCAACCTTTACAGCCTGTAGCTCTTGAAGAATATGCCAACTTCCCTGAGCTCGGTAGATTCGCTATAAGAGATAGCGGGATGACCATCGCTGCTGGAATAGTTAGAGAGATAACTGTTAAAGGAACATAAGTTAGACGATATACTTTAATCCATCATCATTATATCTAGATATGATTAGAGTTGAATATAGTAGTTAAGATAGGTGGGCATTTAATCTTTAACGAGGAAATAGATATTGAGCTATTGACAGAGTACTCAAGGATCTTTAGAGAGATGTATGATGGTGGTAGATGGGTCGTAGTTGTCGGCGGTGGGAAACTTGCTAGGAGATACGTTGAAGCAGCTCGAAGACTAGGCTTAAGCGAGAGCTTATGCGATGAGATAGGTATCAAGATAACGAGGGTCAATGCAAGCATTCTATCCAGCTCGATAGGTGATAAAGCTCATCCACTAATTCCAGAGAATCTAGATCAACTAAGAGCATACTCTACGCAAGGTAGAATAGTTGTTATGGGAGGTCTTCAGCCTGGTCAGTCAACTATAGCTGTATCAGCTCTTGCAGCAGAAGCAATAAATGCTGAGAAGCTGATCGTAGCTACAGATGTAGATGGAATATACACAGCTGACCCTAAAAAGGATCCTAGAGCAAGATTACTGAAAGAAGTATCTGTAAAAGAATTGATGGAGAAGCTTATTGAGTATTCTCATGAAGCTGGAGAGTACAAGCTCGCAGATTTCACTGGATTAAAGATAATAGCTAGAAGCCGTATAACGACAATATACTTGAATGGTAGGAATCCGGAAAATCTTAAAAAAGCGTTGAGAGGAGAACAAGTAGGAACACTACTAAAACCCTAAAAATAGAGATAGAAAATATTATATTATTTGGAGAGCGGGGGTAGCCAAGCCAGGTCAACGGCGGCGGCCTCAAGATCATTAAACCTCTGGTTGGATGCGTGAGCCGTTCCCGTAGGGGTTCGTGGGTTCAAATCCCACCCCCCGCATATATGTTCAAGTGGAAAACTTATGGAAGTCCTTAGGATACCGACTTTCTAAGAATCATGGAGAAGAGGTGACTAGGTGGTCTTGAGGGGTGTTTGATGGAGTTTCGAAATAGTACTACAGGGAGATCACAGTGAAAGAAGCTTGATCCATTCCTTAGATATTGTTTCCACTTACCTTTGTTTAAATTGCATTGTAACTATACAATTTACAGAGATCTAAATCTCCATTAAACTTATTGACTTCTCTTTTTCAAGGAAATAACTCTTTAGACTTACTCTAAGTATTTTATTTAATCCATTTTAACAGTGATTTATGAATTGAATCGTATAATTCGTTAAGACTTTTCTCGTCTGGCTCTAAGCCTAACGCATTAAGAAAGCTAACATCCAATTCTCTTCTCATCGGGTCAGGATTTTTGATGTCGAATTGATAGGGTAATCTTCTGAGCTCTCTTCTACAAAATCTATTGAAAACCCCGGAGAGTCTTTCTAATACATTATCATCAAGAGAAGCTACATCTAAAACTGGTTGAATCCTCCAATGAGTCATCTTCAACCTAATCCACCTCCCTCTTGTTTCTGACCTATTGGCAAGTACCGTTAAAAGACCCCATGTAGTATTAAGCCATAGAGCTAAAGCTTTCAATGTCTTAGGCTCATGCTTCTTCTTCAATTTCACTGCATAGAATATATTTGATAGAACCGGCTCATTAGAATATAAAGCGATAACGTGTGCTGTATCAACCCAAATCCTATCGGGTACAAGCAAGTTACTTGAAAAAAGGTTAAAAAGCTCTACACCTTTCTCGTCTTTTGCTAGGATTAAAGCGTTTGGGTTAATTAAAATATGCTCTCTTACTTCTTCTCCTCCCCCATAGATGCATGGATATGTTTTACTGGATAAACTTTTAACTTTTTTGAAATGGTCGTGGAACTGGTGTGCATCTATACCTATCATTGCAATTTCTTCTAGCCGCTTAATTGGGATATTTCCCTTTACCGTATCTGCCAATTTTCCCATAAATATGTCCTGAATTTGAAGTGTTAGATATGGATCTGGAAATGCGGCAAGTTTAATCCAATTATCTACATTTTCTAAAAGTTCTTTTCTCTTAACTTTATAGATAAAGGCTTCTGAGTTATTAATATTGACGTAATGGAATCTCTGACGTCCATCTTCTTTATCTATTACATCTATTATTTTGAATGCCAATGCTCTTGCCTCTAATGATGTTTTCGGCTTCCTCAGAAGTAATACAAAAGTCGTTTCCCCTCCATTATTCTCAGTCCTTCTAGCTATTATCAATGATTCGCTGAGACTTGTCGATTCAGAAAAATTGTAACCATTCTCAGAATCATAGCTTAACACTATATACTCTAATTGGAATTTTTCAAGCAATAGAGTTCTTGCAAGAAACCAGCTTGCACCACTAAGCAAACTTTTTGGTAGAACAAAAGCTATCCTCCCCTCATCGGAGACATATTTTGATGCTAAGTATAGAAAGAGTAGACCCTCTCCAGCCTGACCAATATTATAAAATTCATTTAAATCCAGCCTCGAATATTTCTTACCAATTGGTCTTAGAATATTACGTACTTCATCTCTCAACTTATTATAACTTTTAACCACTCTTTCTCTTGCCTCTTTCTCTAATATGAATCCAAACAACCCTCCTCCCTTTTTACCACCTCTACCTGTTGCCCTCGTGAAAGGCGGATTCATAATTATGAGATTGAAATGTGTTGGGATTTCTTTTGGACTCTCCACGGACTCACCAAATAATGTAGTATGTTCTAGAGCCAGTTCATGAGCCCAAGGAAGCAACGTTACGAGTTCTTTGGTTCCTAGAAAAGCGAGAGAACCGAGTATCACATCATTATTTTTAATGCCAAGGGGAACAGAGAACATGTTCATAGTTCTTACAGGTGTTACAGGATTCTGCAGCGCTAGATTTGTGGAAGCTATCTGAATTGCGTACCTCAATGCATCAAAACCCCAGATAATATCTTCAAGTAGAAATTTATGAAAAGAATGTGGATCAAATTCGACCCCACTTTTAATGCATAGACGGAGAACAAAATCTTGCAGAGCTGAATATGTCGTCGTTAACAGTGTTCCACTACCACATGCAAAATCGCAAACTTTAATTCTTTTAACATCTTGAAGAATACTCTCTTCGAATGCGTTATTTTTTGTGAAAATTGAAAGATAAGAGAGTAAAGATGCAGCAGGTATCGATGTGAAGTACGTCGCAAAACCTTTTCTTATACTCCAATCTCCTACAATTTTATGATAAACTTTACCTGAGAAATCTTTCTTAAGAAGAGTCCTTTTAGAAGAAATTTCGACCGCAAGATCTATTATCTTCTCAAGTCTATTCATCATAACGTCAGGTATATTATCAATCAACTCTACCGCAAGTTCATAGATAGGTCTATAGTCTATTGTAAGAATCGCATCGAATGCCCGTCTCAATCCATTTCTTGCACCATATTTGGATACATAAAAGGTGAGACTGTCAAGACCATGAATGGCATGTATTGATTGATAAAAAGCTGAGCTTAATAACAATGTTAGAGCTGTTTTAGCATATAAAAGCTCAGCAATTTCTTTATAATCTCCTACCGAGAGACCATAGAGTTTATAAAAACTGTCATACAATTTCTTTGCTACATTTAGAAGTCTATCATAATTCTTCAAAGAACTGACGAAATCATTTATCTGGCTTTCGATATTTGCAAGAGACTCACGAACATCTTCTTCGCATATAATATACTGAATAACCTCATTGAGAATTCCAGCTAAGTCTGGGAGAGTTATACGAGTCCATTCAGTTACGCTTTTAGCAACTATTTTCCTACCGATTAAATATCTGTCTAAGACGTTAGAGACATCCTCAGGAACTATGATCATCGCTTCGAATTCCGAGTTTTCAAGTAACTCTTGAAGTTCAGCGTCTGTTAAATGTAGTGGATATTCTTCTATGTAATGTAGTGCAATAGCGGCATCTGCCAATCCCTTCTCAACCCTTTTACTAGCATCTCTTTCAGCATCAACCTTCTGATAAGAACCCTCTAAGGCAATCTTAAGGCCATAACTATACACAACAACATCAATACGTCCCCTACGTTCTATCGTCTCACTGCTAGCATGAACACCAAGTTTTTTACTAAGTAGATAACCAACTAAAACATTGAGTCTTCCCTCGAATATCGTTGTAGACATTATTAAAATATTTATGAAAGCCCCATTTAATCTTTACTAATTAGCGGAGAATAGAAGTCGATGATTATTACAGTATTACTCTCTAAGATAACTTTCTCGTTGGGTTAGTATGATAAGACAGTCTATTAATGGTGTCGTAGATTTCTTCCCATTTTTTACATCTAACTACAAGCCCTGAATTTACGAATTTCTCTAATTCAACATCACTAGACTGATTCCACGGTCTATCAAAGATTATTCCAAGTTTACCATAATTTTTACAAAATAGTCGTATATTCTCTAAGTTATCGTCTATAAGGATATCTAAACCAATATTATGTTTTCCAACATCCCTAGTGTTAACATATTCATGATACTTGAAGTGTTTCTTTAACCACCTTTTGGTTGCTTCTTCTGACTCTCTCGGCCTCGAAGATGTTATTATAATGTGATATTTTTCATACATTTTTTTCATAGT
Organism: Aigarchaeota archaeon; assembly: GCA_025058515.1. Classification (GTDB taxonomy): domain Archaea; phylum Thermoproteota; class Nitrososphaeria_A; order Caldarchaeales; family Wolframiiraptoraceae; genus Geocrenenecus. The sequence goes on along the minus strand of JANXDW010000042.1, from coordinate 3,314 downwards.
TTTTTCGGAGCCAAGTACCACAGGCATAGTTTCTACAAACTCTGAATCAAGAAGAGCTTCTTCTATGGCCATATCTATAGTGATATTTTCACTTATGGGTGCTTTCCAAGACGTAATATCCTCATAAGTTACATTATGGTTTACCTTTTTCTTTTCTTTCAACCACTTAAGTACATGTGGAACCTGCTCTCCTAATACACCGTCAACATCAACTCCTATTAATAATAGGAATGGGTAGCCAGCTCTATATCTTAAAATGCGATAAGATACTACAGCCACGATGGTTAAAATAGGAATTACTATAGATTTGAGATAACCGTTAACCATGAATGTAGTATGCTCAAAGAAGAAATACATAACTAAAAAGAAAACGAAAAAACTGAGATTTAATTCCCATTTTGAAACCCTACTATCTTTCCATTCCTTAATCCTAACTAGTCCAGTAATCAAGTAAAGAAGAAATACTATTGCTGAGCCTAAAAGCAATCGGTAGGAATCTTTCAGACCATATAACATATATGCATAAACAATAAGAATAGATAAATCAAGTGTTAGACGAATACGGCTCCAAAAAGTCCTATTATAAGGAAATCTAATAATTGAGTTATGATATCCATACCAACTAAAGAGAATAATCACGTATACCGCTAGAATAGCTAAATTCTCCGAAAGGTAATCAACTGAAAAAGCATTAAGAATATTCTCTTTATAAAGAAGAAGTCCCTGAGCGAGTAAAACACCAAATATTACGTCTACTAAATTCGTAAACTTATTTGCTAATGGCTCCTTCTCAAAACGTAGATAACTCATTTCATAAATGTCAACAAAATTCAAGTTTAAAAGGTATTTCGCCCATAAATTTAGTCTGTAATCCCGCCCCCGCAGATCTTGCCAGTAGAATAAATATGCTGAAAACTAGGAATTCTACCTTCAGTTTAGTATAATTATTAAAACTTTAAAAGTTTTCTTCTCTAAAATTATTCTATAATCATCAAGTTAAGTATGTATTTGCAAGAGTTATCCTATCGATGTAGTTAACACGGTCTATAGAATTTCTTCAAATTATGTCTACTATCATATCTAATCTAGGTATTCTAGTCTTCCATTCATAACCATATCTATCTAAGCATACGGTCCTTATTCCCAACGCTTCCGCAGATTCTAGATCGTATTGAGGATAAGAGGATACGTGTACGACTTCCTCAATATTAACACCCATTATCTTATACGCATTTAAGAATGCATTCTTGTCAGGCTTATAGAATCCCGTATCTTCTGCAGTTACTACATAATCAAATAGATCTTCAACTCCTGAAAGCGTTATCTTCACAAGTCTCCTCTCAGTATTCGATATTATTCCCGTCTTGAACCTCTTCTCTTTTAAATAGACTAATCCTATAATTGAATCTGGGAAGAATGGAGATTTTGAAAAAGAAGTTACTATAAGACGTTTATACTCTTCTTTTAAATCTAGACCTACCTCATCCAGAGTCTTCTTCAATGCTTCAATAAGAATACTTGAGTAAGGTACGTAGGTTCTCACACTCTTGATAATTGAGAACTCGTTCTCAAAGAACATCTCAGATATTCCACGATATATATAGTCGAGAGCACTTGAGATACTATTCTTCCAATCTACTAATGTTCCGTAGAGGTCGAATGTAACTACCTTCACGTAGAAGGACCTATTTCAAAAATATAAAAAAGTTTTCAAGCAATTTACTATCTCTAGAACCGTGTAATTCTTCTAGCTAAGAATATTGCTATGACTATGGCTATTACTGCGACCGCGATTACTATGATAATCAACTCGGGGCCGAGACCAGCGAATACCGTAGGAGTTTGAGTAGTTTGTACTCTCGTCTCCGTTGGAGGAGTGGTTTGAGTTATAGTAGGAGAAGTATATGGAGTTGTTCTAGCAGTCTCTTCAAGAGTTGTTACATAGGTTATCGTAGAGGTAACCACCTTGCCTGGACTAGATATCACGGTAACCCCAGCTGGAGCTTCTACTGTTGATAAGATCGTTGTAGCCTCTTGAATGTAGGTAGTCTTATAAGTCTCCCCAGGTCTCGTCTCAACAATAGTAGTAGTTGGGATAACGATCTCTTCAAGTTCTTCTACTGTAAACGTTGTCCCTTCAAAAGCAAGGCTCATTCCAGGATATTCCACATATATTGTTGCGGGAACGTTATCGACTACTAGAGTCATTTCTCTCACTACCACTATCTTCTCACATCTCTCAACAATCTCCCCATAGAATGGTATCATCATTGGATAAGTATAGGCAGTGTATGTAGTAGTAGCTCCAGCAGGGATCTCTATCGTCGTAACGATGTTAAATTCATAATATGTAAAAGCTGTAGTCGTCGTCTCCGTTCCACCTATCTCCTCCGTCTCTGAATACTTTACCATCGATTCTCGTATCACGGTCTGGTAAGTCGTTCCAGGCACTATCACCGTCGTTCCAGGTACCTCTACTACTGGCTCAGCTTTTTGAGGTCTTAAGACAATTGTGCAGACTTGGTCCGGAGCTTTATAAGCTTCAACAATAGTAAATTGTGGAAAGATTATTGTAATAGTAGATATTCCTCCAGGTAATGTGGTAGTGTAAGTCGTTCCAGGAATAGTTATTACAGTAGTGCTTGTAGTTGTAATTACTTGCTGACCAATTCCTACAAACAAGAATCCTAGAAAAAGAATTGATAAGAGTATTATTCTAAAAATATTTTTCAAATAATATCACTTCTTTTGACTAAACACTCTAAAAAGCCCTTTATAAGGTTTTGTCACGTCTAAAATACTTAAAGATAACTATATTAGAGTAAAAGGAGAGTTTATCACTAGGAGGGCTTGAAGATTTTAATCATTTTAATAGGTCTTCTCTGAAATACATCAATCGCATACCTTTTACCAAACTTATCTCAAGATGATTAAAGAAAAATTTTAGTTAATGTATGTGATGGACTGGGTTCAAGTCTTTATAGGTTTACTGGCAGGGTTTTCATACTCTATCTTAGGATGGTTGAAGAATAAAAGCCAATGTAGCGTGGAAACGATAGAACCTAAAAAGATTGCAGAAACATTACTCAATATTAGGAAAGATTGTGAGAAGATCGATGAGATAGCTAAAACATTAAGTAGAACAATCTGGGAAAATATCTACTGTAAAAAGTTTTACTTTGATCATGTGGAGCTGCTAACTACTTTGATACAAGGGTTGGTGATAGGTTTCTTCATAGGATTCATCGAGCTACCTCTCGACACCGCCACATCCTTAACATCTCAAATAGGAATATTGACCATGCTCAGAAAGA
>JANXDW010000007.1 GCA_025058515.1 Aigarchaeota archaeon | reverse complement strand
TTACTAGTGGTACATGCTCAGCATCTGCTTCATGGTTAAATGTATATCTCTCATCTACACCAACATCTCTTAGCTCCAGCCTATCACCTAGATGTAGTTATACTACTTCTGGAGCGAGTGTTGAAGTCCGAGGTGTTGCGGTTTGAAAACCCAGCTATTAACAATCTTTATCGTTACTGTAGCTCTCTTAACTCTTATCTCTGTAGCTGATGACCTAAGAGTTTACCGTATAGTTTCTCCTAGTATGGAGCCATCTATACCAGTTGGCTCTCTCGTAATCGTATCTATAACAGAGCCGATAGAAGTAGGAGATATTGTAGCTTACAAGCTAGAGGTCTTAGGCAGAAGCTATACACTAGTTCATAGAGTAGTAGAGATTATGGATGGAGCATACTTGATCAGAGCAGATGTAGATTCTTCTAGTTTAGGTGAGATAGTTAAAGCTGAAAATATTATAGGTAAAGTTATCTTAGCCATTCCTTTCTTAGGATACTTGGCTGGAGCGATAATAGCGATTCCAGCAATATTAATCCTACTTCCACTTATCGCTAGCAAAGGTGGAGTAGGCTTCCCAACAGCAGCTTTCATATCCTTCCTACCATCAATCTTTCCACTTCAAGGTTTAGCATTATCTCTTGGAAACATATTTTTCACATTATTGACTACTGGAGTAGTAATAATTGGAAGAATGATCGAGTATAGAGATAAGGATATAGCAGAGATAATATACACGTTAGCTGCAGCCGTAAGCATTATAAATCTAAATATATCAGAAGTGGTGAGAGGCCTTGCTCAGTAGAGCACAGTCCACCATCATAATAATAGTCTCCACGATATTGATACTAACTATCTCCATCAATACAGTCTACAGTGAAAAAGAGTATGTAATCAATACAAACTATCCAGTACCATTGGTTATTAATGGTATAGAGGTCCAGCCACCTGTTAAAGCATATACTGGAGATATAATATGTGTAAAAGAATTGATAGTATATCTTCATCAATCTAAGAGGCTTGTATTTAGAGAGTGGAGTGATGGAGTATTAGACCAATGTAGAGTGGTTGAAGGAAATCTAACAGCATTATATGATGTAGAGGTTTTACTTCAGGTATACGCTGAACTGAAAAGCTTGAGGAAGAGTGAATGGGTTAAAGCTGGAACACTTGTAAACCTCGATTACCCAGAATATATCTATGAAGATGAGAATACTAGATACGCATTCGAGTCATGGAGTAGTGGAGAAAAACCTTTCCAGCCAAATAATACAATCTATATCTCCGACCCTATACGCTTAGAAGTTAAATACGTAAAACAATATTTTATCAATGCTATTGGAACGAATATAAATGGGACAGGATGGTATAGAGAAGGAGAAACAGTCATATTAGCTGCACCACCAGAGATTTATGATTCTAGTAAAGTTGAGAGATTGATCTTCACTAAATGGGAGTCTATAGGGTCTTCTCCAGTCATAATATCTAACCCGACAAGCCCGATAATCATGTTCCAAGCTAAGGGTCCACATACTCTCCGAGCAGTATACGAGACACAGTATAAGATTGAGATCAAGGGTCCAAGAGGAGTAATCTATAAAGGATGGGTTAGAGATGGAGAAACATTAAAGATCTCAGTAGACCCGATAATAAACTTAGAAGAAGGCGTAAGATTGAGGTTTGTAGATTGGGGGTTAAGTGATTTACCACGTATCCCGGATGTAACTATACAAGTACATCAACCATTGAATATTACGGCAAACTATGTTAAGCAATACTATCTAACTGTGGAATCTCAGTACGGTGCAGGAGGTTCAGGATGGTATGATGAAGGATCTATAGCAATTGTAAGAGTGAACCCACAACCTCCATCAAATGTATTGATAAATAGGAGGTTTATAGGATTCTCTGGAGATTGTGAAGAACAGTGTCAAACAGAAGGACATGTACTTCAAGTCAAAATGGATTCTCCTAAAACGATAAGAGGAATATACACAGTTGAACCTAATATTCTAAGCATTGGTATAATTACTGGAATAGGTGGAGCGCTTGTAGCAGTATATGCTTTTACAAGTAAGAGAAGACGTGAAATCTTAGAAGAGAGAGTAGAAGAAAAAATAAAGATCTCGAGACCATCTAAGATCTTGCGAGACCCTTCAAAAGCATTATATAAATGTGCTGAATGTGGAGCGGTGATAAGAGGAGAGGTAAAAGCATTAAAACATGTAAAAGGACATGGATTTGAACATCCAGTAATAGAATATACATCACTTGAAGAAATCGCTGAACCAATAAGTGATAGAACAGCTGTATTATGGAGTAATGGATTAAGGTTGAGGATAACCCCTCCAGACCAGTTAACTGTTAAAGACCTTGTTAAACCTGGAGATATAGTTAGACATAGTGAGAGTGATGAAAAATTGAGAGTCGTATCTGTTGAGAAACATGAGAAACATGGATTACCAGTCTTCACAATCGTAGGAACCTCAGTAGAGAAAACTAGCAATAGAATCTATAGATACATAAATGACTTAGTTGCACAAGAAGGAGAAATATTCTGCATATATGAAGATTGCGACTGTCAAGTCTACATAGTCAAGAAGGCTACCGTTAAACCAGCTCATCCTACACTCTAAAACCGATAAAAATCAATAGCATCACATCGAGTTCTATTTAGATTTAATTTATTCATATTTGATGAACAATGATCATTTAAGAAATACACTGTATATATCTGCACTCGCTAGATTAGATAGGAAAATTTCTTACCGATAATGTATATATAGTCTGTATAACCTATAGTATTAAACGTTAGGTCGAAGAACCCGTGAATAAAGCTTACGTACTTAGAATCACCGGTAATTGCAATGAAGATATAGTGTTTAATAAAAAATGTTATTATACAAGTTTAAAGAGAAGATTCTCTAAAGGAGATTCTGTATTCTTCTTAATGAAAAAAGAAGTTGATTCCTTCATAGGATATGGTATAATAGATGGAGTTAAAGAACTAGTAGATATAACCGATCCTGAGGAGAGAGAATTCTGTATAAATAACAAGTGGTATACAAAGATAGAGTTCAACGAGATAAATAGATTCACTAAACCTCTTCCATTAAGACTTGTCTTTCCAGGTCTTCATAGAATGGGGAGATTACTACATGGGTTAGAACTTAATAAAATTGAGGTTAGAAGAATATTTGATCTTGAAAGGATTTGTGAAGAAGAGCCTGAGCTTTGGGAAGAATACATCGGGATGACACGTAGAACAAAGACACTGTAAAGATCCTCTATATAGATTCACTGGAAATCTCAGGCTTCTTAATAATCTCATCCATAATCTCAACTAAGTAATTTTGTAATCTATTGTTCTTATTAAATAGTCTAGTAAGGTCTATTCCTTCTTTCAGCTCTGGTATGTAAGGTATCTTTACAGGTTCAATACCAATACGTTTAATAAAAATTCTCTCAAAATTTTTAGCATTTTCATCACCTGGCTGATAAAAGTTTACTATAGGTCTAACTACGCAGACAAATTTTGAGTATATCTTCTTTATTCTATCTTCGAGAATTGCTAATTCATATGTATTAGGTTTGATAACGTAGACTAGGTAGTTAGAGACGTAGCTTACTGTCGCTAGTAGATAATTCAACAATGCAGAAGTATCTATGATAACATAGTCTAGCGGTTTTCCCCCAACCATCCACTTCTCATTCTCAAGAGTGGATAATAATCTCTTATCCCTTTGAATATCTAGAACTTCCATTCTTCTTCTAGCATCATCCAGATCGTTAGCTGCTACAACATAGAGATTCATAGGTGGAAGTCTAGATCTATCATTAACCTCTACACATGAATCATTTAAAGATGCTTCACCGATAATCCAATCATTAGAATACTTTCTAAAATTACTTGTATGCATGATTTGGCTAAGTGTTGGATTAAGGAAATCTCCTTCAATATAGAGTGTTCTCCCTTTTGTTCCAAGAAGATACGCAAGAGTTAAAGCTATAGATGTTGTGCCAGATATCGATCTTGAAGACTGTAAAGAAATAATGATCGTCAAAATAATTACCACTAACACATGGATAGAGGTTTTACTTAAAAATTACATCAGTGAAAAAACAGTAAAATATGTAGAAAACTAAAAATTTTGTAAAAATGTTAAAGCCTACTAATACTTCTTTGATCACTAAAACCTTTCTTTCATATGTATCGAATAACTTTAGGACATCTATTAATTCTAAGTATAAACTCTAGACATATTATTGTAGACCACGTATATAGATGTAGTATATTCAAGTTGACTGAAGATTTTAACCTCCCCTATCCTTAACTTACTTAAATAGTTTCAATAGAGATAAGAAGAAGTAGAAACGTATTCTAGTTGGTGTAAGATGGATAGAAGAAAAGATGAAGAACTAGCTAGTGAAGCTGAGGCTCATCGGATGATGAGTATAATTGGGCATGGAACATGGATGGATAAAGTAGCTTACGAACTAATTGAAAGAGAGAAAAATCTTGGTAGAAGCTTAGATATAATTAGGACTGAGAGCGGTATAGGTGCTTCAGGGATACCCCATATAGGCAGTATGGCTGATGCTGTTAGAGCTTACGGAATAGTGATGGCTTTAGAAGAAATGGGATACAGATCTGAATTAATAGCTTTTAGCGATGATATGGATGGTTTAAGAAAAGTTCCACTAGGATTCCCAAACGAGCTACAAGAATATTTACTGATGCCTGTATCGAGTATTCCAGATGTCTTCGGATGTCATAATTCTTTCGCAGACCATGTAAGCAGCATGCTTAGAGAATCTTTAGACTATGCAGGGATAAAATACGTATTCAAGTCTGGTAGAGAGACATATGCTAGTGGAGTTCTCTCTGAAGCAATCCATAAAATATTAATGAATGCTGAGAAGGTGGGAAAGATTATCTCTGAACTAACAGGTCAAGAGAAATATCTCAAGACCTTACCATACTTTGCAGTATGTAAGAATTGTGGAAGAATCTATACAACCCAATCGTACTATTATGACCTTGAGCGGAGGCTAGTATACTACCGTTGTACTGGCGTTGAGATCAAGAGAAGATGGTTTAATGGATGCGGCTACGAGGGGCGGGCAGATATAACAAGAGATGATGGTAAGCTTGCTTGGAAGACTGAATTCGCCGCTAGATGGAGCGGACTAGATATTAGGTTTGAAGCATATGGTAAAGATATAGCAGATTCTGTAAAAGTAAACGATTGGGTATCTAAGAATATCTTAGAGTACGAGCCGCCCATGCATATTAGATACGAGTTATTCTTAGATAAATCTGGGAAAAAGATCTCCAAGTCTGCTGGAAACGTATTTACTTCTCAAGATTGGTATAAGTATGGAACACCTCAAAGCCTTCTCTTACTATTCTTTAAGAGAGTGGTGGGAACTAGGATAATCTCTTACGAGACCATTCCGAAGATTATGGATGAGTTAGATTATCTTGAAGATGTATATTATGGTAGAGTGAAGATCGAGAACAATCTTGAGAGAGAGAAGCTAAAAGGATTATATCTATACTCTCATCTCTTAAAGCCTCCCAGCCGCCCCTCATCCCATATCCCATACTCTTTGATTGTTGAGTTAACACTAATGGCTCCTGATGATAGAAGAGAAGAGTTTATAATCAGTAGACTTCAAAGATATGGGTACAAGATTGGGGATGAAGATCTCAGAAAGATTAAGTTAGCAGTAAACTATGCATTAGATTTTGGCGCTGTTGTAAAAGAGCCAGTAGAGTTATCCGATAATGAGAAAGAAGCAATAAAAGAACTTATCGATAGATTATTATTGGTAAGCTCTTCTAATGAGATCCAGAACGCCATCTTCACTATTGCTAGAAAATATAACATAGATCCACCAGAGTTCTTCAAAAAACTCTACAAAATCTTCTTGGGTAGAGAATATGGTCCTAGGCTAGGTCCATATTTACAAGATATGGGAGTAGAGAAGGCAGTAGAGATCCTTAAGAGAACAATTGGGAAAAATAATAATACTAGACTAATATCTTGATGTAAGCTCGTGGAGACTGTACATGATTTTTAAAATATGGTTAAGTTTTGATCTTGTAGAACAGAATGCTTAAATATTGTTTGAAACCACTATACCCAAAAAGTTGAGGAGTTAAGAATGGTGGAGAACTTAGTTAAGGTTGGAGATCTTACACCACGTTCTCGTGGTGTAAATCTTGTAGGGAAAATAGTAAGTAAAACACCTGAAAGAATTGTTAAGTCGCAGTACGACCAGACAGAGCATAGATTGAGTGAAGCATTGATAGCTGATGAGACAGGGGCCATAAGCTTAGTTCTATGGGATGATAGAGTAGATCAAGTAAATGAAGGAGATGTAGTGAAGATCGTTAATGGTTTTATAAAGCTCTTTAGAGGTAAGATGCAGTTAAACCTTGGAAGATTCGGTTCAATAGAAGCTTCAAGTATAGAATTAACTGAAGTAAATACTGAGAATAATCTCTCTGAAAGAGCAGTTAGATATAGTGAACGCTATCCTAAATCATCGAGAACCCCTAGATTTAAGAGAACTAGAAGCTAAATAAACAATCAACCTTAAACTTAAACATAGAAAAGTCTGAGATATATGTAGGCTTAATTATATTGGATTATATATAGTAGGATTCTCAGATAAACCACATAACCTCTAATTAGGATAACCTATAAATCCAACGCGGTAAATCTTTATTTGAGCTTAATTTTGAGTGAAGTAAAAAAGGAAGGAAGAACTGAAGAAGAGGTAGAAGGAGACTTCGAGGTAGTAATATCTATACCTGAGAAGAAGGTTGGAGTAGATATACCAGAAGATAAGATTAAAGCATTAGTTGAACTTCTTGATAACCTTAAGTGGAGTAAGAAGACGCTCTTAAGATATATTAGCACTGCCTTGAGATTAAGGAAGTTGGAGAAAGAATATGGTAAGAGCTTTACAGCCCTTATTAAAGAATACGAAAAACTAAGTAAAGAAGAAGTAAAGATTAGATACTCAATCCAACAGCTATTAGAGAAGAGAAACAAGATAGAAGAAGACTTAAGACTTTACATGGACCAGTACAACCTCACACTAGAGATGGTAAAAAGAGTTGCTTCTATTATAGAAGAACTTAGAAAGAATGGACTTAACATAGAAGACTTAAGCAAAGCTGTGAGAGTTGTTAACGAGTTCAGAAAACAAGGATATGATGTAGAAAAGATAGTATCTCTAATATCTGAATTTGAAGAACTCTCTAAAGAGAGTGAGAGGTTAAAGAAAGAGGTTGAAGAATCTAGAGAATCTCTCAAGAAATATCTAGAAGAAAGAGAATTATTAGATAAAAAGTTGAAAGAAGATTACAGGTTGGTTAAAGGTCTAGAAGACCTTAAGAATGAAATCGATAGATTAAACATGGAGAAGGATAAGATCCTATTAGAGATCTCTAATTATAGACGAGAGTTGGAAGAGCGGAAGAAAGAATTAGAAGAATTGATAGGTGCAAAATTTGAGATAGCTGAGTTAAAGAGAATATTAAATGAGAAGAAGATAGAGTTGGATAGCATCAATAAGAATATCGAGGTGTTGAGGACTGAGTTGTCAGAGCTCATGGGTGTAGAGAACTCTACAAGAGAGATAATATCTAAGCAGAAAGAACTCTCTAAGAAATTAGAAATTTTAGAGAAAGAGATTAAGGAGAAAGAAGAGTATGGAGAATTACTTGATGGAGAGATCGCTGCAGCCTACTCGATACTTAAGCTACTTCAAGATCCAGAAGGTGGAACTATCGAAGACCTCGAAGCCTTATCTCACCATATCAATAGGTTGATTAAGATTAAGAGAGGTGAGACAATAGCTCAGAAACCTCTTGAACCATACTTTTTAGAAAAGACTAGGAAAGCTTTAACAGACTTGATTATGCCCTATATAAAGAAAGACTTTGTTCCTAGATGGGTTTTCGAGAGAGTTGAGAAAGAACTTAAAGCATTAAGTGAGAAGAGAGTCTTACTAGAAGAAGAGATAGCTTCTTTGAGGAGGAGCATAGAAACAAGGAGTAAGGTTGAGGTGCCTAAACCGATAGAGAGAAAAGAAGAAACTTCAAGTATCTTAACAGCTATCTCTGAAGATGGGGCTGTAAGTGAGTTAAAAACAGTGAGTGAAGGGAAAAAAGCCAAGATAACATGCATATATTGTAAAGAACATACCTTAATAAATCTTCCAACAGATGATGAACTTGAAGAACTTGCTTCAAATAAATTTAAGCTGAGGTTTAAATGTGGAAAATGTAGCAAGACTTATGATCTTTCACCTGAGATAATCCTTAGAAAAGTTAGAGGTGAGGTATGATATGAGCAAGGTCGAGAACCCTATAATAAAGATGTTGCTGTGGAGAGCTAGGAAACTTACAGCAGAGGAAGTCGCTCAAGTTCTAGCTGTAATTGCATCGCTAGAAGAAAAGGTGTTCACATTAACAGATGTGATCGATCTCTTACCGAGAAAGATAGTTGAGAGTAGGCAGATGAGAAGATGTGTTGGAACCTTACTTCAGAATCTAGCAGAGCTAGGATACTTATCAAAACCTAGTGAGAGAAAGTGGAGTAAGAATTCTCAGAGCTTCAGCCACTTCCTCAATCATTTTATCTTAGAGCTCTCTTCTTTAGAGAAGAGCTTCCAACCTCGACTTGAGAAAGAGAAGATTGTAAGCGTCTTGGAGAAGCCTCATCGAGCTTCACGACAATAGATCCTTCCCAATCTCTCGGAATCTCAATAAATCTCCATCCTTTGTTTAAAAACCTAACTGCTAAGACAGGCTTAGGCTTTATCTCTCCACCACAGCTTGGGCATTTGACTACAAATCTCTTAGAGAATTCAAGAAGCCTACCAACTTGTTCAGAGTTCAACATTACATACTTCTTTCTACTTGATTTTACTTCTATAGCTAGTAACTCACCATTATCGACAGCAACTATATCAGGTTTAGCCATCTTTCCAGATCCACTTCCAGGTGTTCTAACAGCGTAGAAACCCTCACCAGCAGTGATAAATCTTTGAACAAGATAGTATTCTCCTTCGTAACCTACTCTCGCTCTATATTTTGTAGAGGTAGGAGAACTAGGACGCTTCGGCATGATCTTCACTGAATGATAGAGGAGGTCTACATATTAAATTCTCCTAAACATTTTACCTATTGTATGTCATCGCCAATTCTATAGATAGTATCCTCAACCGTTTCTTGGTATTCTGAACTCTCTACGTAAGATATTATTGTTCTCTATTAGGTTTCTCAAAGATTTGCTTCTCCACCACTTTTCCAACTTCTAAGTCAACTTTGATGATAGCGAACCCCACATTCTCTTTAACTAAAATTAGATATGCTTCAGAGGCTCTCAATATAACTGAACCATCTTCTTTGATAGTTGCCTTGATTATCGGCTTAATAGATTCTACTCTATAGTCTTTATCAAAGAGTGAGCTTACTTCTGAATCACTTCTAGATATCTCGACCACCTTCTTCTTGAACTCTTCACTTACATATATCTTAAATAATCTATTGAAATCGTGGTGTCGATGATGAGCGTATCCTATACCTAGTTTTTGACGACTAGGTTCTTCATTATAAGGTTTAGCATTCATGAGATTAGTAGTTGAATTTGCTGAAGCTGATGTTACTAGACTTGTAGCTACGACAACAATTAACGCTGAGATAAGTATTATGGGAAGAATCTTCTTTATACTCTTCATCCTCCCATCACGAGACATGAAAGCTACGCAATTAATAAGCATAATTTATTCTAAAATCTTCGAGAACCCTCTTCCATTTTTTACTTTATATTCTATTTAGACGATATAGTTTTTAAAAACAATACAGTTAATCTTATCCTAGAAATGGATCCTCCTAAAGCTATTGTAAGAAGGAAGATTAAAGATATTCTAAGACAGAGGGTTGGTAGAGGTTTCTCTATAAATGAGGTTAAAGTAGTTGGGTTGACTATTAGAGAAGCTAGAAGATTAGGATTGTACATAGATGAGAGGAGAAGGAGTAAGAGAGATGAGAATATAGAAATACTTAGAAACTACTTATCGAGTATTAGGAGATTAGAAAGTGGTGAAAAGGAGATTTGAGTAAAGCTTGGGAGATTATCAAAGCTCATGAGAGATATAGGCGTACGACGTTGAACCTAATCCCGAGTGAGAATATTTTAAGTCAAAGGGTTTTGAGAGCACTCTCTACAGACCTTGCTGGAAGATACGCTCTTAGACCTGAGTACTATGGAGGTACAAGATACATACATAAATTGTGGAGTTATGCTGAAGACGTGACTAGAAAACTCTTCAAAGTCGAGTACGTATTACTTGAACCACTCTCTGGACATGTTGCAGCAATATTAGTATCTCACACATTTTCAAAAAATGGAAAACTCGCAAGTCTACCCTCAGAGTATGGAGGCTACCCTGGATATGATAAGAACAAGATACCTGATCTAATTGGAGCAGAGGTAGTCCAGCTCCCAACATCTAAAGAGTATTTTACACCATTAGTAGAAGAAGGGTTAAGGGTTATTGAAGAAGAGAAACCTAACCTAGTGATTCTAGGAGGAAGTATGATACTATTCCCTCATCCTGTTAAAGAGTTCTCTGAATTGGTTCATGGATATGGTGGGGTATTAGCATATGATGCATCTCACGTATTAGGATTGATAGCTGGAGGAGTATTCCAAGACCCGATAAGAGAAGGAGCGGATATAGTCTACGCTTCAACCCACAAGACTTTCCCAGGACCGCAGGGAGCGATAATTTTAACAAATGATCCTAAAATATATCAGAAGCTCTCAGAAAACGTATTTCATAAAGTGGTAGATAATATTCATCTAAATAGGGTTGCCGCTTATACTGTAGCTGCTGAAGAGATGTTAAAGCATGGTCCACGTTATGCAAAGAAAGTCGTAGAAAATTCAAAGCATCTAGCTTCCTCATTAGATTCTCTAGGAATATCTATAATGGCTAAAGATAGAGGCTATACGGAGAGCCACCAAATAATAGTGGAGATACCTGATGAAGAAGCTAGAGTAAAGATTAGGGATAGATTAGAAGAGTGTGGTATAGTTGCGGATGCAGGGGTTAGATTTGGTACAAATGAAGTAACTAGGAGAGGTATGGGTAGAAGAGAGATGGAGAAGATTGCTAATTTAATCTATAGAGCTATTGAAGGTGAAGATCCTAGAAAGATAAAAAGAGAAGTAAGAGAATTGGTAAAGAGATTCCATTTAGTCAAGTTCTGTTAAGTTACCGGCTCTTCAATCATCCATATAACTTCTTTACAGCTTCTAGTAACCCTAGCTCTACCAACTTCTCCTTTGTCGGTCTCCCATTCTCATCCCATCCACGCTTCTTGTAATAAGATCTCAACATCTCGATAAACCTCTCTCTAGAGAGCTTAGCACCTTTCGTTGACCCTTCTGGTACAGGGTCTTCAAAATCTCTAATAGGGAGCATATCATCTTCTATAGATACATTCTTTCTAATTATAGCCATTACTCTTGTTAGATTCCATACTCTCTCACTCTTTCTTAAGAGGTCGTTTAAGGTTACTTCTTTACCTGTTAAAGCTGAGTATGCTTCAGCGTAGAGGTTCGGGTCAACCCCTAACTCAACCCAATAGAATCTGCATACTCCAAGCATATCGAATAGAGGTCTAAGATGCTGGAGATAGATTACTCTATCAACCTTGTCTTCTCCATATGATTCTCTCCCTACTTGTAGGTCGTACGTTATGGCCCATGAACGATTATGATGTGCACCTATATCGCAAGTAGCATAACTCAAGGCCATGGCTGGAGCAGCCCTATGATCATATGCACTTATCTCTAATCCTTTTACATGCATTGCAAACTTCTCCGACCCTTTACCTATCTTCTCCGATAACCTCTTAACTCCAAGAGACATCAATTCTCCGAATCCTTCTCTCTCAGCAGTCATCTTGATGAGTCTACTGATCGCCTTTATATCCCCCCATCCTACCTTAAATCCTATATCTTCTTCACTCAATATTCCCCTCTGGAAGCACTCCATCACGAAACCGATTACCGAGCCCATAGTTATCGTATCTACACCATAATCATCACATAGGTAGTTAGCATATGCTATCTCCCCAAGATTTTTGAGACCTATGTTTGAGCCGAGCATTGCCGCTGTCTCGTACTCTAAACCAATCTCTCCTCGCTCTTCATCTATCTTGAATGGGATTACGTGCTCACATGGAACTATACAGTTAGAGCATGGTCTACTGTATAGCTTTATCTTCTCCATAGCTTCTCCACCAATATGATCTGAATACTCGTACCTAGTCTTCTGGAAATTATATACTGGTAGAGCTTCTGCATTATTTGACCACTCAATTACACTCATCGTTCCTTGTCTTCTCCAGATATTGTAAGCTGAACTCTCCAAGACTTGTTTCTGGAATCTTTTAGCTACATCTCTAAGCTTATCAGGGTCGGCAACCTTTACTTCACCTGATCCTTTTACAACTATTGCCTTTAGATTCTTTGAACCCATCACTGCTCCTACACCTGTTCTACCTGCTTGACCATGTCTATACTTTCTCATATTCCAATCAACGTTTACACATGCATAGCTAACTAACTTCTCACCTGCAATACCTATACTAGCGATAGAACATTCTTCACCATACCTCTTCCTAAGCTTCTCATCTACTTCACTAGACTTTAATCCCCAGATCTCAGGAGACTCAATAATCTCTACTCTACCATCTTCAACATATAGGTGAGAAGGAGCAGAAGACCTACCTCTAATGATTAGAGAGTCTATTCCTGCTTTTCTAAGTCTAAATCCTATGAACCCTCCCACATTGCTATCTCCATATATCTCTGTCTGGGGGCTTATGGCCGCAAAAGTAGTCTTTCCACCACTCTGGAAGAGTGTTCCAGTTAATGGTCCTGCGGCAACTACTAGAAGATTACTAGGATGAACTCCTCCAACTATCTTATCTAATTCCTTGAATATGAAGTATGATGCCCAACCTCTTCCACCAATAAACTCGTATACAAGAT
>JANXDW010000011.1 GCA_025058515.1 Aigarchaeota archaeon | reverse complement strand
AGTATTATGAGAAAGCTGCAACCATTAGAGGAGCATTTATGTTTGGAGAGAAGATATCTCTTGAAAATATTCCGAAAGTAGATCTTATCGTAGTAGGTTCTGTTGCAGTAGGTAGAGATGGTTCAAGGATTGGGAAAGGAGAAGGATATGGAGAGATAGAGTATGCGATTCTACGTGAATATGGTAAAGTAGATGAGAACGTGCTGGTTGCGACAAACGTACATGATCTCCAAGTATTTGAAGAAGTTCCACAAGATCCTTATGATGTACCTGTTGATATAATTGCTACACCGAGTAGATTGATCCGTGTAGATATAAAGAAGCCTAAGCCTCCAGGTATAATCTGGAGTATGTTGAGTGAGGATAAGCTGAGAGAGATACCGCTACTGAGATCTCTGAAGGAGAAGCGAGTTCAATGAATATCTGAACTAGTTTTCTCAGTATGCTGTAACACTCTTTACATAAGGTATCTTCAGCATCTTGTTTACACCTTCCCCAGATAACGGTTTGTCCAATACGAGAATAAGCTTAGGTTCAGGGAAAAGTTCAGGATCTTCTGCTACTGCTTGTCTAATCGATATATTCTCATCAGCAATTATTCTTGCAGCTCCTGCAAGTATTCCAGTAGCACTTGGGTCAGCTCTAATCTCTACAACATAATATCCGAGCTCTTTTGCTATGGGTGCTAGAAGAGCTCCCGCAGGTCTAAGTCCTGTGAAGATCCTTCTCAACTCTTTATCTTCTAAAATGTATTCAACAGTCTTTCTAACTATCCTCCTATCTACTCCAGCTGCTCTAGCTATAGATACATCAGGTATCTCAACTGATCCTATCATTATTCTACCATCATCAGTAACCCCGACACCATACTCTATCATTATTCTTATTACTTTAAGTCGTGCAGGATACTCTTTTAATTTCTCAGAAATTCTCCTCCACATACTACAAATATTATCTCCACTGTATAGATATATGCATTCGCATCCAGTTTATGGGAGTACTATTTCGAAACCTAAAGTATAAATATAGGCTTTGACGCATATTTTAGTACAGTGATGTCCATGAGCAAGAAGGTTCTATTAAATGAAGAAGATATTCCTAAGCAATGGTACAATATCTTACCAGATCTTCCAAAACCACTTCCACCTCCAATAGATCCTTCTACGAGAGAACCTATCGACCCGAGGAAACTTGAAGCAATCTTTCCAAAAACATTAATTCAGCAAGAGATCTCACAAGATAGGTGGATACCAATACCAGAAGAAGTGAGAGATGTATATAGGATATGGAGACCAACTCCACTATATAGAGCAATAAGACTTGAAAAAGCACTTAAAACACCTGCAAGAATCTACTACAAATATGAAGGTGTTAGTCCACCTGGTTCACATAAACCAAATACAGCTGTAGCTCAAGCATACTTTAACTTAAAAGAAGGTATAGAAGTACTGACTACCGAGACAGGTGCAGGACAGTGGGGTTCCGCACTAGCCTTCGCTACCAATCTATTCAATATGAGAGCAAGAATATACATGGTAAAGATAAGTTATGAACAGAAACCGTATAGGAAGATAATGATGGAGACATGGGGTGCAGAAGTTATACCAAGTCCAAGCAATAGAACAGAAGCTGGTAGAAAGATATTGGAGAGAGATCCAAGTAATCCGGGAAGCTTAGGTATAGCTATTAGTGAAGCTATAGAAGATGCATTGAAGCATGATGGAGTAAAGTACTCTCTTGGAAGTGTTTTAAACCATGTATTAATACATCAGACAGTTCAAGGACTTGAAGCTAAGAAACAGTTAGAATCTATTGATGAATATCCAGATATCGTGGCTGGATGTGTAGGAGGTGGAAGTAGTTTCTCAGGATTGTTCTGGCCATTCTACTATGATATAGTTTCTGGAAAAGCATTAAAGAAGATAAGGTTTATTGCAACAGAGCCTACTGCTTGCCCAACTATGACAAAAGGAGTCTATACATACGATTTCGGAGATACCGCTAAGCTAACCCCTCTACTACCCATGTACACTCTAGGCTCAGACTTCATACCAGCTCCAATCCACGCAGGAGGTCTAAGATATCATGGAGATGCTCCAACCCTCTGCCTACTTCTTAAAGAAGGAATCATAGAGCCTAAAGCATATGATCAAGTCTCGGTATTTGAGGCAGCTACCTTATTCGCTAAGACAGAAGGGATAATCCCAGCTCCTGAGCCATCTCATACTATAAAGTTTGTAATCGAGGAAGCATTGAGAGCTAGAGAGAAGAATGAGGAAAAAGTTATTCTCTTCAACTTATGCGGTCATGGATACTTCGACCTAAAAGCATATCAAGAATTCTTCGATGGAGGTCTCAAACCCTACCATTATCCTGAGGAGATGATTAAAGAGTCTATTCAGAAACTTGTGAAAGAGTATCCATGGATAAAAGATATACCCTATATTAAAAGTTAAGTAGTGGATGATAATAAAAGAATTCAAAGAATAGGAGGTGCGTAATATTTCAGGTAAGAGTCTTGATAACAGATAGACTACATGAAGATTCTCTAAAACTCTTATCTAGCTATAAAGATGTTCAGTTCGACTACCTACCTGAAATATCTAGAGATGAACTATCCAATATAATTAAAGAATATGATGGATTGATAGTAAGAAGCAGAACAAAAGTAACTAGAGAGATCCTTGAGAGAGGAAAGAAGCTTAAAGTAATCGTAAGAGCTGGGAGTGGGTTGGACAATATAGATGTAGATGCGGCTCATGAGCTCAATATAAGAGTAATGAATGTTCCCGAAACGGTTGCAAATGCAGTTGCAGAACTTACAATAGGCTTGATCATCATGTTATCTCGTAAACTATACAAAGCAGTAGAATCTTTGAAGAGAGGAGAGTGGATAAAGAATCAATTGGTCGGCTATGAATTGAGAGATAAGAAAATGGGGATAGTAGGTGTAGGAAATGTTGGTAGAAGAGTCGCAGAATTAGCATCAGCCTTTAATATGAAGTTATTACTTAATGACATAGTTGAGATAGAGGAAGAGTTCATTAAGAAAGTAAATGGTGAAGTCGTAGACCTCAGATCTCTCTTAAGAGAGTCTGACTACGTTTCATTACATATTCCATTAAATAAGTCAACTAAGAGAATGATAGGAGAAGCTGAATTGAAACTTATGAAGAAGACAGCCTTCCTAATAAATACAGCTCGTGCAGAAATAGTAGATACAGAAGTACTCTACAGAGCACTAATAGAGAAATGGATTGCTGGAGCAGCATTAGATGTTTACGAAGTTGAGCCGCCAACAGATCTAAAACTCTTGAAGCTTGAAAATGTTATCTGTACACCTCATATAGGTGCGCAGACTGAAGAATCTGGGAGAAGAGCATCTATTGAAGCTATTAAATTAGCTTCAAGATACTTGTTAGAAGAGGTCTATCAAAGCAAGGTGAGAGTAGAATGAAGATCTTGATGACACCTGGTCCAGTAGATCTTGACCCAAGGGTTAGAAAAGCTCTTTCAAAACAAGTAGTTAGCCATAGGTCATCTGAATTTCATGAACTAGTTAAATCTATTGTAGAGAATGCTAAAAAGATCTTTAAGACAGATGGAGACATATTCATACTGACTTCTTCTGGAACACTTGGAGTAGAATGTGCCTTATCAAACAGTATTGATGTTGGTGAAAAGGTCTTGATACCAGTTTATGGAGTTTTCGGAGAAAGAATGGCGGAGGCTGCAGAACAATATGGTGGAAATGTTTTGAGAATAGATATTGAATGGAATAAAGCATTAAGTCCAGAAGTTCTTGAAGAAGAATTATCTAGAAGTAAAGATGTAAATGTTGTATCATTCGTTCATAATGAAACATCTACGGGAACGATGGTTAAAGAATTGGAGAAGGTCTCTGAGATAGTAAAGAAGTATGGAAAGTTCCTCGTAGTAGATGCTGTATCATCTTTAGGTGGAGTGCCAATCTACGTAGATAAGCTTGGGATAGATATCTGTGTAGTAGCTGCTCAAAAATGTTTAGGAGGACCTCCTGGATTAACATTGATATCTGTTAGTGATGAAGCGTGGAAGAAGATATTAAGTAAGTCTTCTAAGACCCCCTCATACATTGATTTGAAGAAGCATAAGAAGTTCATGGAGAAGTTTGAGACACCCTTCACACCGCCGGTAAATCTTATGTATGGTCTAGATGAAGCATTAAAGATTATAATTGAAGAAGGAATAGAGAATTGGTGGCAGAAACATTCTGAATGCTCTCAACTCTTATACAATACTCTACAATCTCTAGGGTTTAGAATCTATTCACATGAAAACTACCGGTCTATTACTGTAGCTTCAGCCCAACCGGAGGGCAGCATGAGTCCAAAGGATATTGTAGAAGAGATGGAGAAGAATGGAGTAACGATCGCTGAGGGGATGGGGAAACTAAAAGATAAGATTATCAGAGTAGCATGCATGGCCAATGTAAATAAGAAGAGAATAGAATATTTTAGAGAGGCATTGAAGAAAACATTAAAAACCCTGGAAAATAGATCATCAAGCTCTTAGAATTTTATCCATATTCTTCTCAAAATCTTCTAGAAATAATATAATCTGTTAGATAAGATATGGTAATAGATGTTCTCGTTATTTAGAAAAAGTT
This sequence comes from Aigarchaeota archaeon, assembly GCA_025058515.1. Lineage (GTDB taxonomy): Archaea > Thermoproteota > Nitrososphaeria_A > Caldarchaeales > Wolframiiraptoraceae > Geocrenenecus. The sequence goes on along the minus strand of JANXDW010000011.1, from coordinate 2,584 downwards.
TTTAACTACTCTCTCTGTAAAAATCTGAGCATGTTCTCTAGAAGAATACTGCTCTTAATCGCTCTCCTATCTTATGTATTCTACGCAATATTAGCTACTGAGATAGGACCTGTCCTTCCAGAGATTAGTCTTGAATTTAAATTAAGTGAAGCTATAGTTGGTGTAGTTGCAGGTCTACAGTCTCTTGCAGGGATCTTAGCAGTTATCGGAGGATTTTTATCTGATGTTTTTGGAAGAACTAGATTCATATCTATTTCTCTAGGGATAATTGGGATAGGAGCATTATCTTTATCATCTTCTCCTATAGTATGGATGATCGGATTATCATTCTTTATTATGGGAACAGGCTTCGCCTTCTTTGAAGCTTCTGTAAATGCATTCATCTCAAACTTATTCTCAGAGAAAAGAGGAATGTCGATGAACATACTACACATAGGATGGAGTGTTGGATCGACTGCTGGACCCCTTCTAGCAGCTATGGCCATAATTACTTACAGCAACTGGAGGTTAGGATATCTCTTGATAGTTCCTATCATTTTAACATTTTCCATTATATTCGGAATCTTTATTCCAAGAGCTTCTAATACGTCTAGTGAGAAAGAGAAGGTTGAAGTAGAGTATAGAGCCTCGAAGATGCGTATCTTAATAAGTGCGCTTCCAACCTTTCTTGCTTCATTTTTATTGATGTCAAGTAAGCTTGGGATGAATACGTGGTTGCCATATATCTTACGGGATCAAGGAGGAACTTTGATAGAAGCTAGTCTAACTATTAGCATGTTCTGGATGTTGATAGGAGTGGGAAGACTCATCTGGGCGCCTTTCGTAGATAAATTAGGATACTGGAAGACGGTAACAATAAACAGCCTCGGGTCTCTAATCCTCTTAATCCTCGCTACTTTACCTTTTCCACTCTACATTAAGATGATGTTCTACTCAGCAACAGGATTACTGTTAGGTCCAATATATCCAACATTATTAGCATGTGGTGCTGCACGTTCTCCAGAGATAAGTGGAGCTATCGTAGGAACCATATACGCATTCGGAACTCTTGGAACAGTCTTCTCCACAATAGTCATAGGGTTTACAATAGAAATGCTAGGATCAGCTATAGCTCAAATAGTATTCCCTACCTCGATAGGTCTAATTACTCTCGTCTCCTACATCTCCCTTAAACATGAAGAAAAAAGAAAAACATGAAAATCATGTACATAATTATAGGAGATTTTTAAACGGATATCTTAAGAAGTAGAAGGAATGTAGAATATCATTTGATCTCTCTTAATCTAGATGAAAAAGTAATTAGAACCCTAGATGAATAATGAAGTAGTGGGGCCGTGGTCTAGCATGGCTATGACTCCAGCCTGGGGAACATGATAAGTGCAGAACGCTGGCGGTCGCCGGTTCGAGTCCGGCCGGCCCCATTTTTTGACATTAGCTTCATTATTAAGTAAAGTGTGTGGAGAGGGTTAGGGTTTGAGGAGTTCGAGTATCTGTCTTTTCCTGGCTATGGTGAAGTTTACGAGTTCCTTGAATCTTACTTTTTCACATCTCCTCCGGATCACTAGTCTATAGACTGTTTTCCTGCGTCTACGTATTTCGCCATTTATTACGAAGAATTCATTCATTCTCACAGAGAATATCTTCGAGTATATACCTAGTTTTTCTAGGAGTCTTTGAACATATAGTACGAGCTGGTGGTCCGTGTTCGTTATTAGTATATCGCAGAAGGTGCGAGGATGTTTGGAGACACATCCCTCCGCGTCGGCGAATCCGCGTATGAAGGCCGCCATACACTCCCTCGAATACTCCACATATGGCCTGATCCTCTCGATGTCTACAGGCTTCTTCAACAATTCGTAGAGCTCCTTGGAAGATACCGCTACCACCCAGCGCCGCCCATCCCAAAAAGGTCTGTAAGGTTTCGGCTTCCCCAGGGCTAAGGCGGCACACCTGCCGAACTCTATGGCGAAATCATAGTCCTTCACCGCCAAGACGACTCTATAACGGTAACTTATCTTTTCAATTATTACGGATCCATCCCCGAGCCCGGAGCCTATCACATAGGCCAGCTCCGGGCATGGACTGAGTCTGCGGGTCCTCTGGTCCTCCGACGGCCTTCCCAGCCCGTCCCCATACGGGGTGTGGATCCTCCTCACCCAGTAGCTGATGGTCGATTTATCCAGCAGCTCACCCTCCTCCTCGAAGACCCTCTTCTGGATCTCTCTGTAGCTCAGCTCCTGTTCTCTGAGTCTGAGAACCTCCTCGTAAAGCCTCACCCTCAATTCACGAGGTCTAAGGCGTCCACGAATACTCTCATCCAATATACATCACCTCACCGTCTTCTTCTATCTGTATGATCTCTGATGCTTCTAAGCCCATGGCGAAGCCTAGTGCGAGCAAAGCTAACACAAGCTCTCTACCAGCATACTTATTGGAAATTTAATTATTTTATAATTTATGGAGGCTTAAAGATAGTGAGTCTATAATGAAGATTCTTCTAAGCAATACAGTTATCTACGAGGGAAACATCTTCACCATCTCTCTACAAGACTTAAAATATATGGTCGTGAGAGATGGAGAATGT
>JANXDW010000024.1 GCA_025058515.1 Aigarchaeota archaeon | reverse complement strand
ATTAGAGTATTGTTCTTTAACAAACCACCACCTCCTTAAACCAAGGTAGAATGCTTCAGGACATGGAAGCTGTATAAATTGGTAACCTTCTCTTCTCATAATATCCCAGACAGGTTTAACTACATTCTTCCAACGAGCAATACCAGGAGCTCTAGAATTAACATTTAATATACAATGACATAGAAGCAACATCACCCTCCTAATAATCCTAAGCTGTATTTTAAATGTTCGCCAATTAGTCTACCGTAATAATTATACGTATAGGTTATTCCAAAATAATAATGCATAATAAAACTTTATATTCACCAGACTAATAATAAAGAATATGATAAAAGAAGAAAGAGATCAGAAATCTTTTAGAAAACTTTCTCGAAGAGAAGCTCTCTCGACAGCTGGTAAAGTTGCTGCTGGAGTTGTAGTAGCAGGAGTAGTAGCCGGTGCTGCAGGATACTATGCAGGTAGCGCAACAGCGGTACCAGAGACGAAGACCGTTACTGTAGGTGCTGGTACGGTAACTGTCCCTACAACGGTTACCCAGACTAAGACAGTAGAAGTTGTAAAAGGGTTGAAAGTTGTAATGGGGATGGTCTTGGGTGGATATGTTGAAGGTTCAACATGGGATGGAAGACAGGTTAAAGCTGCTGAGCGATTGAAACAGCTCTATCCATGGTTTGACTATGTCTATGATGAAGGAGTAGTATTGAAGGGGAAGGATCCGATCTCTTCAGCTAAAGACTTAATTACAGTTAGTGGAGCAAACATCATATTTGGTAGTTGGGAGCCTGCAGCGATCCCATCATTCCATAGAGTAGCACCAGAATATCCAGATGTATACTTCCTCGGGATAGTTGGAAGCGATATATCTTCTCAAAGAAACTTCCTCAGAGTCTTCGTACGACAATATCAAGCAATGTACTTAGAAGGGCTTATAGCGGGAGCGATTACTCAGACTAACAAGATTGGGATTGCAGTAGGTCCTGCATGTGTTCAAAACTGGAGAAGGATGGCGGCATTCTATCTAGGCATTAAAGAAGCTAACCCAAGAGCTACTCTGTACATTAAGTATGTAGGAGAGTGGTATGACCCACCTAAGGAGAGAGAGGTCTCACAAGCTCTAGTTGATCTCGGAGTTGACGTTCTAACCCACTACACAGACTCAGTCGAACCTCTAAAGGTTGCTGAAGAGAGAAAGATATGGTTCGTAGGAAAAGATTCCGATATAGTTGGGCTCTATGGATGGGGGTCAACAGATACAGTGGCTATCTCATTCGATACAAGATGGGAAGTACTATTCTATCACATATTGAAAGAATATTTAGCAGGTACAAAACATCCTGATAGATTGATCTTCCTCGGAATGAATCATCACATATCCTTGCCAAGCGATAACCCATGGGTGCCTGGACAGACTATTCTACCAGCAGTTGACCTCCAGAATGATAAAAAGATTGGTCTCGATGCGATCAGCCCGAAGGCAAAACGCTTAATCTCTGAGGATATTCTTAAGTTGATTGATAGGAGGAGGACACAGATGCTTATAGGTGCTTATGACCCGTTCTCTGAAAATGAGCTCGTTAGTAGTGGAGAAGGAGTGCCGATACCAGAATTAGGATTAGAAGTACCACCTAAAGGCACTGTGGTTAAACCGGCTGGAGTAATGCCTACCGATGATTGGCTCCTCGGAAAACTTAACTTCCAACTAGATGGCATAGTTCTAGTTAAGTAGATCTTTCAAAATTTATCTCCCTATCTTTTCCCATATTTTTCTTTAAAGAAAGAAGATAAAAATTAAATATAGTATAAAATAATTTTTTCTATTTTATTCTTTGATGTAGGGTACTCCGAGAGCTTCGGGTCTCGCTAGCCACCACTTTCTTCTAAATCGTTCAGATGAGATTATGATTAGCAAGATGATCGTAATGATGAATGGAAGCATTCTTAATATTGGTAGAGGTGCAGGTATTCCTGCGTATATGGTCTCGGGAGAGATCGCGAACTGCCAAACGAAGCCGAAGAGTAGAGCGCCACCTAATAGTATGAAAGGTCTCCATAATGAGAACATGACGAGAGCGAATGCTATCCATCCTAAACCTTTTGTTGGAAGATGACTCCAGATCCCTAGATATGTTAGAGATAAGAATGCTCCTGCTAGACCGGCTAGTGCTCCACCAGTTATCGTACATATATACCGGATCCTCATTACTTTTACACCGGAGACCTCTGCTGCAAATGGATTTTCTCCAGTAGATCTTATCTTTAATCCTAGGTGGGTTTTTGAAAGTATGAACCAGATTACAACTACTGTGATTATTGCGAGGAAGAAGATGGGCGAGAGACCGTAGACGCGGATTGAGGTAACCCATGGAGGTAGTGGACCAGAGTATCTATCTGCCCAATAGGTTACGAAGCCCATGGCGAAGAGCCATACACCCATCCCGCTTACCACTTGATTAACTCTTAATGTAATCGAGAGGATAGCATGTAGAAGACCAAAGAGAGCTCCTATAAGCAAGCCGGCTAAGTAACCTGGGATGAGACCCCATATCATAGCTGTTAAGAAGCCTGAGGCAGCTCCGAGGAGCATCAAACCCTCTATACCGACGTTTAACACACCTGAACGCTGAGTCAGTAGTTCTCCTATTGCTGCAAGTAAAAGGATCGTCGCAACTTCAAGAGATCTTATAATGAAGGGCCACATAACCTTATTCCCTCCTCTTTATCTTGATTCTATAGTAATGGAAGAACTGGAAAGCGACGAAAGTGAGAGAGATTATTCCTAGAAAGAGGACATCGAGTCCAAAGGGTAACCTAAGTCTTCTAACGAGGACTGTAGATCCTACTAGTATAGACCCGATAAAAACGGATAACGGAATCGCAGCTATGGAGTTGAGTAAGCAGATCAACCCTATTATCAACCCCCAATAAGTAAGGTCTGCGATAGCTTTGTAAGCTTCAGGTCTCGGGATCATGAAGAAAGCTGGGTCTCCAGCCCACATATGGTATCCTGAGAGACCTGCTATAGCTCCTCCTAACGCCATTACTAAAACTGTTATCTTAGGTGCACTTATCCCAATATGCTTAGCTGCAGCTGGGCTGTTGCCGAGAACCCGGATCTGGTATCCAATAGATGAATACTTGAGGAAGATGTAGAGTATAACAGCTATCCCGATTACGAGGAAGCTAGTGAAAGGAGTATTTAAGATAATGGGTGCGTGAGCAGATGCTGGAAGAGGTCTACTCGTAGATTCAGCGATGCCAGCCCATGGCCCTCCTACTGTCAGCAAGTACACCAACCAGAAAGCGATGTTGTTCAACATGAGCGTAGTTACTACTTCATTTACATTTAGCTTTCCTCTTAAGAATCCTGCTAAAGCTCCATAAAATGCACCAAATAGAGCTCCTGCCAAGAGCATTAGCGGGATTAAGATTCCAGGGTGGAGAGTTGGTAGAGTATATGCAACTGCGAAGGCGCCTATAGTTCCAAGATAGAACTGTCCTTCCATTCCAACATTCCAAAGACCAGCTCTCATTGGAATTATAAATGCTAGAGTTGCAAAAAGTATGAAGAATCCTCTGTGTAGAGTTGTAGATAACCCGAGTTTTTGGTCAAATGCAAATGAGAATATGTTTCTATACGCTTCAATCGGGTCGGCTCCCTCGTACATCAAGAAGCCGCTGAACACGATAAAGGCTACCGCTAATGATAATACAGATATAGAGACGGCTTCTCTTCCTGTTAATACTACTATTCTTTCACGTTTTAGTTTTGGAATCTGTATATAGACCATTTAACTCCCTCCTGGGATCGCTCCAGCCATCATTGCTCCAACCTCTTCTTTTCTAGCTTCTTCTGCTGGGAGGATCTTTACAAACCTTCCTTCATATATTGGTGCTATCTTATCACTCACTTCTAAAACTTCATCTAGATCCTCGGAGATAAAGAGGATGCCCATGCCTTCTTTCTTACATGCTAGTAACCTGCTTCTAACAGCTTCTGTTGCTGCAACATCTAGACCGACTGTAGGCGAGTTAGCAATTAGGAGCTTAGAGGTTCTAGGGATGATACGACCTAGAATCAATCTTTGAAGATTTCCACCTGAGAGATGGGCTGCCTTTGTATCAATACTTGGAGCGACTATCTCAAACTCAGAAACGATCTTTTTTGCATAATCTCGGATCTTCTTATAATTCAAGAATCCTTTTGTAGAAAACTCGGGGTCGAAATAGATGCTCATCAGAATGTTATCAGCTAGTGAGAAAGCTCCTATAGCTCCAACCCCTAACCGTTCTGGAGGTATATACCCTATCCCAATCTTCATTCTTTCAAGAACAGATAAATGAGTTATATCCCGACCTTGAAAGATTACTTTACCACTTACTGGTTTTCTTAGACCTGCTATGACTTCAGCTAACTCTTGTTGACCATTACCGCTAATCCCTGCAATCCCAAATATTTCACCTTCTCTTATAGAGAAAGAGACTCCTTTCAGTGCTAGAACTCCCTTATCACTCATAGCTGAAAGGTTCTCTACTCTCAATATTTCATCTCCTATTTTCACTTGAGGTTTATCTAATTTGAAGAGAACTTCTCTACCAACCATGTATTCAGCAAGAGCTTTAATTGTGGCCTCCCTCGTCTCAATCTTCTTCACTACTTTTCCACGTCTCAAGATAGTTACTCTATCGCTAACAGCAAAAACTTCTGGCAACTTATGGGTAACGAATGGTATGGTAGCTATCTCTTCTTTTGCCATGGCCTTCATAGATTTTAAGAGAGCTTCAATCTCTAGAGGTGTTAGAACCGAGGTCGGCTCATCGAGGATAAGAATTCTCGCACCACGGTATAGAGCTCTCACTATCTCTACTACTTGTTGCTCACCTGCAGATAGTTGCCAAACTCTTGCATCAAGGTCTAGATTAAAACCATATCTTTTACAAAGTGATTCAACTTCTTCTCTCGCCTTCTTTAAGTTTAGGATCTTTCCAGTCTTCGGATGACCGAGTATAATATTCTCAAGCACTGTGTGAGCTGGTATCAACTTTCTAAGCTGGTGGACCATCCCTATCCCCATGTTCATTGCGTCTAGTGGAGATCTAAATCTAACCTTCTTACCATGAATATAGATCTCTCCTTCATCAGGTTGTAATACTCCGAAAAGAATATTCATCAAAGTTGTCTTACCTGCACCATTTTCTCCTAAGATTGCGTGAATCTCTCCTGCTCTTATCTCGATATCTACTTTGTCTAGAGCAACAACACCTCCAGGAAATCTTTTCGTAACCCCTCTCACTTCAAGAATTGGAGCATCAGGCTTCACTTCTCTTCACGGACTCATAAACACTATAGTGTAGATATAAATGTTTTCAATACATTATATACCTTTCTAATAAGGATGAGCTATTTTACTCACTAAAACCTAATCATTAATAATAAATCTATCGGCTTCCAAGCTTTCTCATAGTTTTTAGATTATGAATAAAACTAGGAAAGGTCTTATCTAGATCTAATGCTTTTTCTATAATTTATATTGATTAAGGTAAGAAAATGGCTTAGCTTCTTTATAGAACGCTTCCAAACCTATCTTACTAAGAATCTCCATGCAAGAGTCATTCCTAATACTGAGAGAGAGGTAGCGAAAAGTGCTAGATACGTAAAGTCGAGGAGAAGTATAGGTACATCCATTGAGTAGATTGTAAGCTGACGTAATGCATCTGTCATGTAACTAACTGGATTTATTTTAGCTATAGTTTGAAGCCAGTCAGGCATCAGGGAAGTAGGGAAAAATGCATTACTGGTAAACATCAAAGGCATTGTGGTCAAGTTTACTACTGCTATCTGGGTTTCGTGTCTCGTAGATCTTAAGGCGAGGGCTACGAAGAGGGATGATAATCCTATTGAGAAGAGAAAGATTGCAAGATAGATTCCTAGTAAGTTGATTAAACTAAATGAAGGGCTAAATCTTACTCCTAGCAAGATCGCTAACCCAAAAACAATAGTTGACTGAAAGATCGATCTAATAGCAGCATTTAATACTTTTGAGAAGAGTATTGCAGGTCTTGGAACTGGGGTGCTTAAGACTTTGTATAGAAAACCGAGTCTTCTATCCCAGACTATGGACATACCGCTAAAAGTTGAAGTAAATATCGTTATCATTGAGATCATACCGACCGCTAGATAGCTAAAGTAGTCTGAGATACCGAATACGTTCTCTAATGCTTGACCTCCAATAATTGAGAGAAGATTCTCAATATTTTCTGAGAGGATAGAGCCGGGGATGGTTATCAATCCATCGATAGGTGGATTTACAAGTTCTCCAGGTATCTTTAGGTCAGGTAGATTTATATTCTTAAAAGTGTTGGCTGAAAAGATTGCTCCAATATTCATAGATTTTCCAAATAAGACCATCCACATAATAGGCTGTAGGACTGCCATCAATAGTATTATCGGTTCTTTAATCCATTTCTTAAGTTCTCTATTCATTAGTGCGAATAGTCCTTGAAGTATACTCTTAAAAACAGGTTGAGAGTAGGATTCTATCTTCATCCTCTAGCCCTCCTCAGTAAAATCCTACGGGTCATAAGAGATTCCCTACTCTCTTCAATATCTCTTATCGCTCTACCCGTGTAGGTTAAGAAGACTTCATCTAGACTAGGTTTACGGAGAGAGAGCTTTACAACGTGAAGCCCACTATCTCTGATAAATTCAATAATCTCAGGTGCAGTTCTTTCTCCATTCTCCAACCTAATTAAATAGGAAGACTCTCCTACTTTCTTAACATCTTTCACGTACTCAATTTTCTGGATCATATCTAAGATATCATCTTTCTCTTTAATCTCAACCTCTACAACATCGCTCCCAATACTATTCTTTAATTCTTCAGGAGATCCCATCACGACTATCTTTCCATGATCGATTATGGCTATTCTATCGCATAGATTATCAGCTTCCTCCATGTAGTGGGTTGTCATGAGAATGGTCATATTATATTCTTCTCTCAATCTCTTGATGTACTCCCATATAGCAGCTCTAGTTTGGACATCTAAACCAAGAGTAGGCTCATCTAAAAATAAGACTTTAGGCTTGTTCACTAACCCACATGCTAGTTCAAGTCTTCTCCTCATCCCTCCTGAGTAAGTCTCAACCTTCTTATCTTTAAACTTCATGAGCCCTAGGAATTCTAGAAGTTCTAGAGCAGTCTTCTTAGAGACTTCTCTAGGTATGCCGTAGAGGTCTCCGCATAGGATTATGTTTTCGTAGCCGGTTAAATCTTCATCAGCCGTATAGTCTTGAGGTACTACGCCTATGAGTCTTCTAACTATGCTAGCTTGCTTTACTATGTCGTAACCTAGTATTGATGCTCTACCTTCCGTAGGTTTTAAGACTGTTACCAACATATTGATAGTTGTAGTTTTGCCTGCTCCATTAGGACCCAACAAGCCGAATACTTCTCCTTCTTTAACAGTGAAACTGATATGGTCTACCGCTACCAAGTTCTTATCAAAGATCTTTGTTAAATTATCAACAATTATCACGTCTTTCGCCATCTAGACCCCTCCAATCTTCTTCTTTACTTCATTGAGTTCATCAGCTGCATTCCTCAGGATCCTTATGATATCTCCTACGTATTCCCTAGAGTTCTCCTCTAATATTCTATTCTCTAGATCTACGAATGTTTGTAAAAAATACTTGATGGTCTCCACTAACTCACGACGTTCATCCTTCATCATTCTCAGATAAAGTAGGTCGAGGAAATGAGGAGCGAAGAATCTCCAAGTCTTTCTCAAGAATATTTTTACCTCTCTCTGTTCTTCTAAGAACCTTCGACCTTTATCAGTTAGTGCATATTGTTTTACTCCAGTCTCTTGAGAGGTAGCTACTTTTACATACCCTTTATCTCTCAACCACTCAAGTAGTGGATAGATTGATCCAGGACTCGGTCTCCACAATCCTCCACTAGCTTCTTCAATCTTATTCATGATCTCCGAGCCGGACATAGGATTCCCAGATAATAATTCAAGTACATAATATCTTAGAAGACCTTTAGGTGCTATAGCCATATGCTTTAATAAGTGTCTTTTATGATGTGTCGATAGATTCATTTTTATCAATTTCGATATCATCATCGATATATTTAAAGATACTACTCCTACAAGATCTAGATAAATCGAGATTAAGTTTTTCTAATCGACTGACCTAGGCTCGGTTACTACTGGTATTGAGCATTCTACAACATCTTTGAATTCAGTATGTTGAACCATGTATACTCCATAATACTTAACATTACACATTTCTTCAGAGTTCTTTACTATCTTATCGAATGAGCAAATGAGATTTGAGCTGTTATCAAATACTCTTATATCTCTTAATTCTTGGTGGGCTTCAATAATTATTACTCTACTGAAAGAACAGTGTGATGTAAAAGGTCTTACCATATAGGAGGTTTGAAAAGTCTTACTGAGGTAGGTTACATAGAAATGGAGAAAAACAGAGGCTATGATAATTAATGCTATACCAATAAGTAGTACACCTAATTTTGCAAGATCCATCCTTTAGAGAAGATCCCAGCACCATGGCCATCAGCAATTATAACTAGCCATTCTCATTATATTTATCTTTCTATTGTAGAGTCGTTATCTAGAATTTACGGTGGCATGAATAATTTGGTGTAGTGTGATTGTGTTTAGAATAGGTATGCGGCCGGCGGGATTTGAACCCGCGACCACTGGCTTTCTCCAGAAGATTGACTGCGGAAGGCCAGTGTCCTTCCAGACTAGACGACGGCCGCCACTTAATATAAGTTTAAGGTTATATTTTTGCTTAACTTTACGTTTTCCTCCAAATTTATTATGTCTTTTCCATGTATATTTAGAGAGAATATTTAGGTCTACTCCACTTTCAGGGGAGTCTTTCTTAGATAAATTCAACTGTATATATCTCTAGTATTAGAGAAGATGAGCATAGAAGCTGTCGTTGAAGAATTTAAGAAGCTACTTAAGACAATTGAGGTAGAGTATGAAAATTCTGAGAAGAAGGTAACCTTGACGAGAGATATTCAGAGGCTAGTCTTACCTGGTCAAGTATTTGAGAATCTAAGAAAGGGGACAGTTTTATCTGTAGCAAAGTGGGCTGCTTCAAGACTACATGAAGCAGGAGTAATCGAGTATGGAGAGAGAACATTAGATATGAAGAGCTTAGTACAGTTGGAGTGGAAGGAGAAGAACAATCCAGGAGAACTACAAGAAGTACCTAGATACTTCTATCTAATGATTAAGGAAGAAGAAGCGAAGCTTGACTCTACTTTGAGAAGTATTGTAGTGGATATAATCTCTCTGAGGATGCATAAGATCTTAGGTTTTGCTGCAAAGAGGGTTGATGTAAGTTTGGTTGAAAACTTGAGTAGAGAAGAAGAAGCTCTCTACAAAGCTGTGAAGAACCTAATAGATGCTTGGTTGAGATATGTTACTCCGACTGGAGGAGGATGAAGATGAGCGGTAAACCTCATGTCGAAGATAGGATAGCTGAGTTCTTCAAACAAGAGAAGTACAGATCGCTAATCGCTAGATCTGCTGCCCAGAGGTTATCCAGTATACCCTTAGACTTTAACGATCTAATCGTCTTCGATGAAGAATTAAGCCATCTACTAGTAGATGAACCCTTGAAGTATTTTCCATTACTAGAGAAGGCGGCTTGGGAACAGTTGAGGATAGAAGATCCAGCCTACGCAGCTGAGACCAAAGAATTCAAGGTGAGGATCTACAATCTACCCGAGATCAAGCTAATAAGAGAGATTAGAGCATCTCATCTCAAGAAACTTATTGCAGTAGATGGCTTAATCGTTAGAGCCAGCGCAGTTAAGCCTATTATCAAGACAGCTGTATTTAGATGTAGATCATGTGGTAGTGAGCAGACCATACCTCAGGATGGTCAGAGACTAGTACTTCCAGAGTCATGTATCAGCATAAAGTGTAGAGGGAGAAGACAGAAGTTCGACCTCGTAGAAGAGAAGAGCGAATACTACGATTACCAGATAATAGGAGTTCAAGAGAAGCCTGAAGATCTTCCTCCAGGTCAGCTTCCGAGAAGTATTGATATCGGTCTTAGAGGAGATCTCGTTGATAGAGCTAGACCAGGAGATAGAGTAATAGTTACAGGTATACTTTACGCAGTACAAGAGAAGACTGGTGAAGCTCCATTAAAAACTTCTAAGCTATATCTAGAAGCCGTTAGCATAGAGACGGCGAGTAAAGAACCTGAAGCTCTTCAGATAACTCTTGAAGAAGAGAAGATGTTTAGGGAGATGGCGAGCAGCCCAGATATATATCAGAAACTTATTGATAGTATTGCACCATCTATACATGGACTAGAGCATATAAAGAAAGCGATCATGCTCTTACTCTTAGGTGGAAGAACAAAACAATTCCCTGATGGTGTAAAAGTAAGAGGAGATATTCATGTCCTACTTGTAGGAGATCCTGGAACTGGGAAGAGTCAATTACTTAGGTATGCAGCTCAGATCGCTCCTAGAGGTATATACACTTCTGGTAGAGGGTCTACTGCTGCAGGATTAACGGCGGCTGTTGTTAGAGATAAGGGAGGAAACATGATCTTGGAAGCTGGAGCATTAGTGTTAGCGGATATGGGCTTGTGCAGTATAGATGAGATCGATAAGATGAGACCTGAAGATAGGGTTGCAATCCATGAAGCGATGGCTCAGCAAACAGTTAGCATAGCAAAAGGAGGTATAGTTGCAACACTAAATGCTAGGACTTCTATACTTGCTGCCGCAAACCCAGAACTTGGAAGATACAATCCCTACGAATCATTCACTGTCAATGTAAATCTTCCAATAACTATCCTCTCAAGATTCGACTTGATATTCGTATTGAGAGACGAGCCTGTACCCGAACAAGATCAGAAGATCGCTTCACATATTCTAAGTCTTCAAAGTAGGGCTGTACCACCTGCAGAGCCACCTTTAAAACCTGAGATCTTAAGAAAATACATCTCTTACGCTAAGAGGATTCAGCCTGAGCTAACTGCAAGAGCAGCTAAATTAATAGAAAACTTCTATCTTCAGATGAGGAGTCTTTATCAACAGACCTCTACGATAACTATTACAGCTCGACAACTTGAGTCTTTGATAAGATTAGCTGAAGCTAGAGCGAGAGCTGCATTAAGAGAATATGTAACAGAAGAAGATGTCTTGGATGTAATCGAGTTAATGAAGCGGAGTCTATCCGAGGTTGGTATAGATATAGAAACAGGTAAACTAGATATAGACGTAATATTAACTGGAAAACCTAAAAGTATTAGAGATAAATTCGCTATGGTCTTAAAGATAATAAGTGAGATTCAAGAAAAGAAGGGGTATGTTGAAGATGCTGAACTTAGAGAAGCTTTGAGAGAACAAGGAATAGATGATCAAGAGATAAAGATGCTGTTGAACCGGCTCTTGAGTGATGGTAAACTATATACGCCTAAACCTGGAGTATATAGGCTAGTATGAGCAGGAAGTATCCTCATACCATAATCTCTCCCACCCTGATTAGAGAGTTAGTGACTATATTGAATCTTGTAGTTAGGTTGAAGTAGCTTGAATATCGAAGAGCTTCCAGTACCAAGATATGTTATCACGAATCTTCAAAAGAAGAATATTAGAGAACTATATCCACCTCAAGTAGAAGCTGTTAAAGCAGGTGTTTTAGAAGGTAAGAATATAATACTCTCAACCCCTACAGCTTCTGGCAAGACTCTTATAGCTTTACTAGCTGCCTCGATCCATCTCACAAGAGGTGGTAAAGTACTTTATCTCGTCCCTCTAAGAGCATTAGCATCTGAGAAGGTGGTAGAGATAGATGAGATACTCTGCTCAAATACTAGATTTAAAGTAGCTATATCAACGGGCGACTACGATTCATCAGATCCATGGCTTAAAGCATTCGATATCATAGTTTCTACAAATGAAAAAACTGATAGCTTGCTGAGGCATGGAGCTCCTTGGATAAGAGATATTACTCTAGTAGTTCTTGATGAGCTACATCTGATAAGCGATAGTGAACGTGGTCCTGCTCTTGAGATGGTTATCACTAGGCTCACCAAGATTATTCCTAGAGCTCAATATATAGGTCTCAGTGCAACTATAAGTAATGCTCATGATCTAGGAAGATGGCTAAAAGCAGAAGTTATTCAATCTGATTGGAGACCTGTACCATTAAAAGAAGGAATCTTGAAAGACCTCGAGATAGAGTTTAAAGATGGTGAGAGAAAAGAGCTGAAAATGCTGAATAAGAATCTTGTAGTTAATGCAGTTTTGAATATTATTGAAGAAGGAGGGCAGGCGTTAGTCTTTGCATCAACAAGGAAGAAGGCTGAAGATTATGCTCTCAAGATAGCTCAAGCACTTAGTGAGAGGTTAGATACTTTAAGTTGGGAAGATAGAGAAAGACTAAGCGAGTACGCTAGAGAACTATTAGTAGAAGAAAGGAGTAGTTTTACAGAAAACTTAGCAAAACTCGTGGAGGTAGGTGTAGCATTTCATCATGCTGGATTATCATATCATCACCGAAGAATAGTTGAGGAAGCTTTTAGGTCTAGAATACTGAAGACAGTTGTTTCTACTCCAACATTAGCCGCTGGAGTAAATCTCCCAGCTAGGCTCGTCTTGATAACAGAAGTCAAGAGATATATCCCTGGATACGGATACCAAAAGATACCTGTAATAGAGTATAAACAATTCTGTGGAAGAGCTGGCAGACCTATTTATGATAATGTAGGCTATGCAATAACGATCTCTAGAACAAATGAAGAGAAAGAATACATCTTAGAAGAATACATCAATGGAGAACTAGAGAAGATTACTTCAAGACTAGGTTCAGAAAAACACTTAAGAACACATGTTCTAGCTATAATATCTTCAGCTGAAGTTGATAGTATCAAGAGCTTGATCAAGTTTTTTGAAGATACCTATCTGGGAAATCTATATGGTGCATCAGTGATCAAGGATAAGATCAACGTGATCTTGAGATTCTTGAAATCGAGTGGGTTCATCGAGATTAATGGACAAACGCTAAAAGCAACGAGGCTTGGAGTAAGAGTAGCACAATTATACATCGACCCACTTACCGCTAACATCCTACTTGAAAACTTATCGAGGACTTTGACCTCTCCAAGTACACTCGGATTATTACATTTAATTACTTCAACCCCTGAAGTTCCTAAGATACCTATGAAGAGGCTGAGCCCCTACATGCTAGAAGAACGATTAGAGAAGGAGAAGAAGGGGATGGTGATCCCTATTCCAGATCCTGAAGATCAAGGATACGAAGAATATATTGAAGCTCTGAGGCTCGCCATGGTGCTTGAAGCTTGGATCGAAGAAGTTAGTGAAGCAGAATTATATGATAGATTCGGAGTACAACCGGGAGATCTGTTTGCTTTAAGAGAAGCATCTGAGTGGATTGCTTACTCTGCTTCACAGATCTCAAAGGTTGCTGGTTACCTTGATTACGTTACATTATTCGAGAGACTTAGTGAAAGGATAAGGTATGGTGTTAGAGAAGAGTTAATACCTCTTACAAGGTTGAAGGGTATAGGTAGAGTAAGGGCTAGAGCATTATACAGAGCTGGATACACTTCACTAGAGAAGCTTCGAAGTGCAACATTAGATGATCTCGTCAGAGTTCTAGGTATAGGAAGAAGTACAGCAGAGAAGATAGTAGAACAGCTTTGAGAATAAAGTAGATAATCATTCTTCAGAGATTCTTCTATAAAATTCATAGATCGATTTTTCTTGATGAGGTTCTATCGATCCAGGTCTCATCTTTCTAACGATCTTTATCCCCTCCTCAGGTGGAATCTTCTTCTTAACAATGAGGTAGGAGGCAAGCACAACACCTGTTCTCCCCAAACCTGCTGCACAGTGTACCAAAACTCTACCACCATTATTCACTTCTTTCAATATCTCTTCTACGATCTTCTTTATCACTTCTGGATCTGGAGTTGAGTGATCTCTTAAAGGAAAATGTAAGTATTTTAAGTTTAGAGGCTCTATCCACTCACTGGGTAGCTGAGATTCAGTTAAAGATATTATCATTGTTATTCCTCTATCTTTCACCCATTTAACTTGGTCGGAGCTCATCGGTCTCCCACATCCTGCAACATTCTCATCTATCCAGCTAAACCTATATGGGGTATCTTCAACCATAGATCTTATCCTCCTAAATAAGTCTCCTACAAAATTCATCGAGAAATCATTTGAGAAAGATACCATATTGAAATTCACTTTATAGAGATTCTTTAGAAACTTATTATTAAATTATTTTTATTCTTTTCCTAGATTTTGGAGAGTAGAGAATACTAGTATTTTTGGCCAATGTAATGGGTAGGCTCTTTCAGACTTTTAAATTCTACTGCGAATCTGAAAATTGAAATTATAAATGAGGGGTTAAAGAAACCTCTTCTCGATTCGTAAATTTCATCTTATAAAGATGGTCAAAGCTTGAGAACTTGCTTATTCCTCTTTAATTGTGAAAATCTTCTAGATAACATACCCTACTTATAACAATATTGTAAAAGAAATAAGTAAGAGATGTTATAGATAAGCATGGGATGGGTCAGACAATCCTCGACGATCACTTGAATCTTAAAACATATTTTCTATTAGGAAGTAGTTATGATGGAAGAGAAGGTAAAGCTTACTTAAAACTATTAGATATTGATAGTGGTAAGGTAGAGATATTTTACGATGAGTCTGGACATAAACCATACTGCTACGTAAGTGAAAGCATTCAAGAAGTAGAAAACTTAAAACTATCAGGTGTAGTTAAGATTGAGAGTGAAAAGAAGTACGACCTACTAAGAGATAAAGAAGTTGAAATGACTAAGATCTTAGCAAATGATCCACTTTCTATTGGTGGGTCACCAAGCTCTATCAGAGAAAAGATAAGAGCATGGGAGGCAGATATCCCTTATCATCTATGTTATCTTTATGATATGAAGCTTATCCCTAGCATCCCATACTATATGGTTGATGGAAGGCTCATCCCAGCTGAGGTAGACCTAGGGAAAATAAAAAAGATAGTTGAGAAATATTTTCATGATTTATCTGAGAACGAGAAGAAGATAATTGAAGAATGGGTAATATTGATGGAGGAGGAGCAGCCAAAGCTTAAACATCTCTCGATAGATATCGAAGTTCTATCTCCTATAGCTACTCGTGTTCCATCTCCGAGTAAGGCTAAAGATAAAGTAGTTGCAGTCTCTATGATCGGGAGCGATGGTAGAAGAGAAGTCTACTTATTGAAGATACCCAATTTTGACAATATAGTAACAGAAGAGTTCAAGACGATAATCTTTGAAGATGAGGTTGAGATGTTAAAAAAAGTTTACGAAATCTTAGAAGAATACCCAATAGTTGCTACATTCAATGGTGATGATTTCGATATGCCTTATCTAAGACATAGAGGAGAACAGCTCAATATCCCTAAGGACAAGATACCCATAACTCTTGGAAGAGAAGGAGCATCTTTAAGGAGAGGAATACATATAGACTTATACAAATTATTCAATAACAAGAGTGTTCAAGTATATGCTTTTGATAACAAGTATCGAGAACATACTCTAGAAGCGATTGCTCAATCATTATTAGGTAAAGGAAAGATAGTGATAGATAAACCGATAAGCCAGTTAACAAGTAGTGAACTAGCAAGATATAGTTTCTACGATGCGCTACTCGTACATGAACTCTTAACATTTGACGACGATCTTATCTTAAAACTACTCATTGTTATCTCTCGGATTAGTAGATTACCAGTTGAAGATGTTTGTAGACACGGTGTATCTGGATGGATTAAAAGCCTCCTCTACTATGAGCATAGGAAGAGAGGATACCTCATACCTAGGTCTGATGAATTGATGAAAGAGAAGGGAGTTATCTCAACAAAACCAGTGATAGAAGGTAAGAAGTATAGAGGTGCTATAGTTGTCGAGCCAATCTCAGGAGTTCATTTTAATGTAATCGTTCTAGACTTTGCTTCTCTCTATCCTTCAATCTTGAAAGAATGGAACTTGAGTTATGAGACCGTTAGATGTCCACATAGAGAGTGTGAAGATAACGTAGTTCCAGAGACAAGTCACTGGATATGTAGTAAGAAGAAAGGAATACAGAGCGAGTTGATAGGATGCTTGAGAGATATAAGGGTGAGAATATATAAACCACTTAGTAGTGATAAGTCTATCCCAGATATTCAGAGGAGATGGTACTCGGTTGTTCAAAGAGCTTTAAAGGTCTTCTTGAATGCAGCATATGGAGTATTCGGATTTGAAAGCTTTCCACTATACTGTCCACCAGTTGCCGAGAGTACTACAGCTATAGCTAGATATGTTTTCTCAGAGACAATATCAAGAGCTAGAGCTCTAGGGATCGAGGTGGTCTACGGAGATACTGACTCAATCTTCTTGAAAGCTGGAGATGAGAAGATGATAGATGAGATGGTAAACTGGGCTAGAAGAGAATTAAGACTAGATCTCGAGATAGATAAAAGATATAGCTACATAGTATTCTCGATGCGGAAGAAGAATTATCTAGGAGTAACGGATAAAGGAGTTGTAGATGTTAAAGGGCTTACCGGTAAAAAACGCCATATTCCTAAGTTTATTAAAGAAGCTTTCGACGAGATGGTCAGGGTACTCAAAGAAGTGAAAGATGAGGAAGATATAGAAAATGCTAAGAAGATTATCCAAGAGATCGTTAGAAGATGGTATACAAAATTGAAGAATGGTGAATTTGAGTTACAAGACCTATCATTTAAAATAATGCTCTCGAGAGGTGTCGAGAGATATGTCAAGACTACACCTCCCCACGTTAAAGCAGCTAAAAAATTAATACAAAAAGGGATACAAGTAAGTTCTGGAGATATAATTGAGTATGTGAAGACAAAGGATAGAGATGGTGTAACACCACTACAGTTTGCACGAAAAGAAAACGTAGACGTTGACAAATATGTTGAATACTTAACCTCAACATTTGAACAAGTATTCGATGCACTAGATATAGATTTTGAGAAGATTATAGGTGTCACAAGCTTAGAGAGATTCTTCTAAAAAACTTAGAAATAATATGTTGTATCTGACTCTCTACTTAATCACTTCTAAAGACTCATCCTCAATTTTAACATTTAAAAGATTGTAAGTTAAGTTCTTGGAGAAGAAAGAATTATTTTGCAGTACCTAGACAAGGAACCAATCTACAGTTTCTTAAGTAAATGAAGGAGGCTAATATGTCACCAAATTTATCTGCTTGACGGATACTCTATGCCTTTTAATAAGAAGATAACCTATACCTCCCTACTATTAGCAGACGAACAAGTACATGCAATGTATGAAGAAGCATTAGAAAAAGTTTCAGAAAAATATTTTGGGAAACATTATCCTATCTACATAGGTGGTGGAGAATTCTTTTCTCCTAGTGGAGAATTTGAAGATAGAAGTCCTATAGATACATCGATCTTAATCGGCTACTTCCAGAGATCTAATGTAGATCACATTAGAGAAGCAATATCTATAGCAAAGCAAGGATTTAAAGAATGGTCTAGGACAGATTGGAGAGATAGAGTTAAGATAATGAGGAGAGCGGCGGAACTTGTTGATGAGAGAAAGTATGAGATAGCTGCTGTCGTAACTTACGAGGTTGGTAAGAATAGAATGGAAGCTTTAGCGGAGTGCTGGGAAGTCATAGATACATTAAATTACTACGCTAAGATTATGGAGGAGAATAATGGATATGAGTTAAAACTTGAACTTGAAGAAGTATGTAGAATGGTTGCTAAGCCTTATGGTGTATGGGTTGTAATCTCTCCATTCAACTTTCCATTAATGTTGGCTAACGGCATGATAGTAGGTGCCCTAATTACTGGTAATACAGTAGTCTTCAAGCCTAGCAGTGATGGACCACTAACAGGGCTGCTCCTCTACAAAATATTTATAGATGCAGGAGTCCCTGGAGAAGCAATAAACTATCTAACAGGACCTGGAGATGTTTTTGAAGATGAGATAGTAATGAATAAAGATGTTGCAGGTATAGCTTTTACAGGTTCTAGAGAGGTAGGGATGCGCCTCTATAAACGCTTCACATCTTCTCAACCATATCCAAAGCCTGTAATCTTGGAGATGGGAAGTAAGAATCCAACTATCGTAACGAGTAAAGCTGATGTTAAAAAAGCTGTACAAGGAGTTATTAGAGCTGCATTTGGGTATGGTGGTCAGAAATGCTCTGCTACTTCTAGAGTATATGTTCAGAAAGATATTAAGGATAGATTTATAGAAGAATTGATTAGAGAAACTAAGAATCTAAAAGTAGGAGATCCTCGTAAACGTGAAGTCTTCTTAGGTCCAGTAGTGAATAAGAGAGCGTATGAGAACTTTATGAAGTATGTTGAGACTGCTAAGAGAGATGGAGGTCACATCCTATTTGGAGGCCATGTATTGGTTGGAGGCGAGTATGATAAAGGCTACTATGTCTTACCAACTATTATTACAGGATTGAGAAGAGATCATGAACTATTCAAGAACGAGTTATTCCTACCAATACTCTTAATTGATACTTTTGATACCTTAGAAGAAGCTATAGCTGAAGCAAATAATACAGATTACGGTCTTACAGCAGGAATATTCTCAGAAGATGAAGAAGAAATAAATTATTTCTTTGAAAGAATTGAGTTCGGAGTAGTATATGCAAATAGGAGGGGAGGTGCTACAACAGGTGCATGGCCTGGATTACAGACTTTCGTTGGATGGAAGGCTAGTGGTTCAACAGGTAAAGGATTAGGTGGACCAAATTATCTACTAACATATATTAGAGAACAGAGTAGAACTATAGTTAAAGAAAAAAGCTAGCCTATACTCATTTTCTAATTTTTTGAGCAAACGCTACCTTATCTACAATATATCTTTCATGTATTCCATAACCTATCAAAGTATCTTCCCAGTATGCTGTAACATAGAAGATAAGCTTCTTTCCATCAACTTGCAATAATCTAGCCTCAACCTTAATCTCCGAATTAAGTGGTGCAGGTTTTACATGATAAACATCTACATGTACGCCGACAGTAGTCTGGTCAGGTGGAAGAAGTTTATCTAAGTTAACTCTACAAGTGTGCTCCATAAACAAGATCATCGCAGGTGTAGCTAAAACTTCTACACTCCCTGAACCTAAATGTTTAGCAGTATACTCAGATGTAACCATATAGTTTTCTCGGAATAATAAACCTGCCTGAAGGCTCATGCTAAGAGATAAACCTAATCTATTATTAACTCTTTTCTAGTTTCAATGATCTTGAAATAATGTCTTTTGAAGTAACTCTCTAAAATTTTCCTTAAGATTAAGTTAGGAAAACATAGACCAAGACTAAGGCTGTTGTCAGTATAGTAGTTGGAAGTATGAATCTATATGTCTTTGGTAGTTCAGTTTTATAGTATTCTGCAGACATTACTAGACATGCATGAGCTGGGGTAAGCATCGCTCCCATAAATCCTCCTGCGAATGCTAAGAGTAATCTCTCGGGGTTGAATAGAGGAGCGAGAGGTGGAAAAGCTAAGGATATGTACGTAAACTCTACACCTGTCCCCATAACGATTACCAAAGGTATTAAGAAAACAGCTAACTCTGCATATCCTTTTAGAAGTTCTGTTAAATAATTTGCAACATTACTTTCTTTTATGAATTCACTGAAGATGAATGAGAAGACTATCACTCCTATAAGAGTTGGGTTGATTGAGTATTTTAAAGCATGTACAAGTCTGTCTCTACTCGGTCTATATGCTAATATGAAGAATATTACAGTGATAGCTATGGAGAGAGCGATATTCAAGTTTAACCCAATTGTTAAGATTGCTATTAAGAGAAACGGCCAAACATGAATTATCTTCTTAAAATTTTTCTCTGAAGCTTTACCAACCATGGTTTTACTCTTATTGATCTCTTTAATCCCAATTAAAAGACCTGAGATAAGTGCAGCTAAAGTTATAGGCATATTCAACATCATTATGTAGCTTGTAGGTAATCCGAGGAGCCCCGAGGCAAGGATTACTCCTTGATATAGCGGCCAAGTCGTTATCCAGAGATGTCTAAACCAGTAGTTTATAAAAGTCTTTAAATCTCTGCTCAACCC
Source organism: Aigarchaeota archaeon (assembly GCA_025058515.1). GTDB lineage: Archaea > Thermoproteota > Nitrososphaeria_A > Caldarchaeales > Wolframiiraptoraceae > Geocrenenecus. The sequence goes on along the minus strand of JANXDW010000024.1, from coordinate 12,185 downwards.
CATACTTTCATAAAGTGGGTCAACTACTACTGCTGATACGTATGCTCCACCTGGCATTGGTAGTAGACCGATAACAGCAGGGGTGGAGAATGCTGCGAACCTAGGACCGATGACCTCAAAACTCTCGATTAGCTTAGTGGAAGCTCCTACAGAATTGTAGATGTCTGCTAAGAGCATAGATAATGTTAAGGCTATTACCGTCTGGGCCATCTGGAGATTGAATGCTTCAACTATCGTAAAAGGCATACCGATTCCAAGAGATAGTATACCGTAGAGAATTGCTCCTACTCCAAGAGATACTCCAACATTTACTTTTTTGAAGACTAGAAATATTACGAGCACCATGCAGATTATTAGAGCAACTGGAGCATTGAGTATCGTCATCATCTAAAATCTAGTCTAGACGTATTTAATAAACCAACCTATCTTATGATCCAATGAGATGGTTGAAGTAAATTGATAAACTAGTTATATTCTGGAAGAGTTCTACTTCATTAAGTATAGATAGATTTTGTGTGTTCTATTAGTTTCACTAGATTTTACTTCGTGAACCTCGTATGGGGTAAGATATGGGATATGATAATCATGGCTTATTATTCTAGCACCTCTTTTAAGTTCTTTAAATTTTGGGAGAAGAATATGTAGAGTTTCTGGTAAAAGGTATAGAGTGACTACATCTGCTTTTGAGAAATCAAAGTTGTACAAGTCTCCATGAACAACTGTAACATTATCTAAGTCCATCGTATTGATCTTTCTCCTAGTTAAATCAACTAGATTGGTATTTTTCTCAACGCCTATAGACCTACACTTGTAATATCTTGCAGCAGAGAGAATTATCCTACCATCTCCTGAACCAAGGTCTACAAGTACTTCATCAGGGTTAGGATCAGCTATACTCAACATCTTGTAGACTACGTCTATCGGAGATGGAACGAAGGGCAGAGGTCTCTTCCTCAGACCCTCCATATCCAGAGATAGCTAATAATAAACTCAATAATAAGAATATTGAAGAATAAGAACGATGGATTTATAGAGAAGCACGTTGTTCTAGATGATCGGTTTCGAGTTGTTTAGCTATTTAGCTAAATGTAGAAAAGCTATAGTTTTGGGGATTGGTGGTGGAGGAGACATATTCGCTACAATACCTACAAGGAATTTCTTGAAGAAGCTGGGACTAGAAGTATACGTAGGATGCGTAGCTTGGGAGAGGTTTGTAGTCGATCCAAAACCTGGTCCAAGATCATTAGAAGAATTAGAGAACATTATAAAAGTATCTGAAACTGTATGCATTGGTGGACCAAATACTGTAACAAATGATGGTATTAAGCTTCAAGCATCCCATCTTTCTGAAAAACTAAATGAAGAAGTCGTTCTAGTAGATATTACAAAAGGTGTTGCTAATACTTCTAGAGGACTTGATGAAGCTCTATCAAGACTTAACGTAGACTTATTGATAGGAGTAGATGGTGGAGGAGATGTTCTCGCTAGAGGAGTAGAGAAAAATCTACGTTCACCTCTATGTGACTCAATAATGCTGGCATCACTTTACAATATGAAGAAAGAGAATTTTCTAGGAGTATTTGGAGTAGGATGTGATGGAGAACTATCTATTGAAGAGATACTGATTTACATCTCTGATATAGCATCGCATGATGGATATCTTGGAGCATATGGAATGAGTAGAGAAGATGTAGAGATTCTTGAAATGCTGACCTTTGGTATGCCTAGTGAGGTTAGCAAAATAGCCTTGTTATCATTCAAGGGAAGAAGAGGTGAAGTCTGGATAAGAGATGGTTTATGGAGAGCAGAGACATCGATGATCTCGACTATAACCTTTTACCTAGATACTGAGAAAACATATAGTCTAAGTCCACTCGCTAAAGCAGTCTCAAGTTCTAAAGATATCTTTGAAGCTAATCAGAGGTTAAATGAGATGGGTATAAAGACAGAGCTCGATCTTGAGATTGAAGCTTATAGAAAGGGAGCAAAGAGTTATCGAGAACTCTTTAAAGAAGATTCTAAAAAATATTAGCTTACAATAGCTAATCGACTAGGTTGAAGTAAATGATTAGAAGAATGGATAGAATGCTAGGATTCATTCTTGTCGGTCTCGCTGCTATCATCTGGGGTTCAAATGGTGTAATAGTGAATACGGTCTATGCTGATGCATTGGTAATCGCTTTCTATAGAGCTTTATTCGCTACAGTAATCTTAACACCATTCGTCTCCTTGTATAAACGTAGAGAGTTCATAGAAGCTTTGAGAGAATGGAAGTTGCTAATTTTAAATGGATTGATGAACTCTCTTGGCTGGGTTTCTCTATTCATATCTATGAAGTTAATACCTATTGCTAATGCTGTTCTCTTAAATTATCTAGCACCAATATTTGTAGCTCTTGCGGCTCCTCTTGTATTAAAAGAAAAAGTGAGAAAGATTACCATGATCTCTTTGATGCTCTCGATAACAGGGGTTTTGATGATGCTATATAATCAATTCGGTGAAGTGAATTGGATAGGTATATCTTATGGACTCTTATCAAGTCTATTTTATGCTATCTTTATCTTACTATCTAAAAAGATCCGTGAAGGAGTCTCCAGCTACATCTTAGCATCATACACATATATCTTCACCCTCATATTCTTGGGAATATTTACAATCTTCATGTCTTATGATCTTTATCTAGGAGAATATTTTCCTCCTCAATTAATCTTAATGGGTGTAATGAATACTGCTTTCGCTGTTACAATATACTTTCATGGTTTAGGATTGATAGAAGCCCAAAGAGCAGTAATCTTAACATATCTCGAACCGGTTACTGCAGCAGTACTCGGAACCATAATACTCGGTCAGATGCTATCTAGTGAAACCTTAATCGGAGGTATCTTGATAATATTAGCAGGATACTTAGTATCCAGATACTAAGAATAAGGAAACACAATTCCAGATAAATCGAGAATCTTCAAAAACTTCTCACTATCTACTCGATAAAATGATAAATAATTTTTAAGGCTATATATTAAGTGGATGCTCATATTAGTATCGAGATATGTCTCTCAAGATAAATTGGTAGAGAAACCATTTAAAGAACTTAACCATCTTTATCTCTAGAGGATTCTGTAGGTGTATCTCAAGTGGCTGAAGAAACACTAAATGAGATTAAGAATACGATTGTTAAAATAGTAGAATATGATGAGAACTCATTTCAAGAGAAGCTCATTAAAGATCTTGATGAATGCAAGCTTCAGAAAGATTCATTTAAAGTTGGTTGGATACAAGTAGTAGGGCTTGAAGATAAGGAGGTGGTTAAGAAGTTAGGAGAAAGGTTCGGGCTACATCAATTAACTCTCGAGGATATTTTGACCCTTGACCAAAGAGCAAAGATAGAAGAGTTCTATAACTACACATACATAGCTTTAAGGATCTTCTATTACAATCATAAAGAGAGAAATTTATCATCTGAACAATTAAGCATAGTAATAAGTTCAAACTCAATCATTACTTTTGAGGAGAGAAAGAGTAAACTCTTAAACGATATTGAAGACCAGATAAAGTATTATAGAGGTATAGTTAGAAGGATGGGCGTAGATTATCTACTTTACTTAATTATGGACTCCGTAGTCGATTACTATTTTGATGTTTTAGAAAATATTGAAGAGAGTGTTCAAAAGCTTGAGAATGAGTTGACTTCTAATCCAACTTCTAAGACATTACAATCTATCCATAGATTAAAGAGGAACCTGATCCTTCTTCAAAAGAATATGTGGCCACTAAGAGAAGTTGTTGGAAAGCTAGATAGAGCTGGATATAAATTCGTTAAAGAGCAGAGTGCACCCTTCTTTAGAGATCTTTATGATCATGTTGTAACGGTAATCGAGAATGTTGAGATGCTTCATTTACAACTTTCAGATATGTTGGATATCTACTTCTCAGCTGTTAGTACCAAGCTCAACGAAGTTATGAAGGTATTGACGATGATAGCTACAATATTCATGCCCTTAACATTCATAGCTGGAATATATGGAATGAATTTTGAGTATATGCCTGAGCTTAAACTGGTCTGGGGTTACCCTGCAGTCTTATTAATCATGCTTGGAGTAGGTCTATGGATGGTTTTCCATTTTAAGAGGAAAGGGTGGATCTAATAATAGGAGATTGAGAAGAATAAATGTTGAAACGGATATATAGTATAGAGCAACATGAGAAGATGATAAGATTTGAAGCTTGGGAAGATGCTCTTAATAATCTTCACAATAATTCTTTTATACATATTAATATCTCAAAACTCCTCCTTTGTTGAAGATGAATCTTATCCAAAGCCGATCGTTATCTTAGAGATACACTGTAAGAATGGAGAGACGGTCAGAATTCTAGATGAAGAGATTATAGAAGATTGCATAGATGATAACTTGAGAGTTGATGTAATATTGTTGAATAATAGTAGTGAGCCCAGCCGTAGAAGATATGAGTTAGCATGTGGGGTATTATTAGTATTTAGAGGCGCTAAGCTTTTAGAATACGATATTAAAGACTTTCAATTTATCATTGGTGTATCGGAAAACTCTGAGATAATTGAACCTTTAAACTCAAGTATAGTAGAGATCTACTCAAATGAGATCGGTGGGCTAGGAGTTAAGAGAGCAAACTTAATTATAAAACTAGATCCAGAGGTTGAGAAAGTTGAGATATTTTTTAGAGGATGGATAGTAGATGAAGACAAGAAGGTTTTTAATCCAGTTGATAGAGAAGAAGAATTTTATGTAGCAAGGTATCCTCCTGAAAACATTACAGATAATCCACCTGATACGAGATGGGCTGGAAGAGAATTTCTAAGATACAAAATGTTTAGATTGGAAGTCTGGAAATAAAATTATCTCTTACGAGAACATATTCTTTTATCTTCAGATCGTCTTTCTTATCAGATGGCTTCCATCACACGTTTGAGAAGTATGAAGTTCTTCAAAACCTTCTCTACATGTTGCAAATCCTAAACCAAGTCTTTTACATTCTTCAGAGACCTTCTTCATGGTTCTGAACCTAAGCTCTCTTGAAGCATACCAGCTTCTCCCAATTCTCTCACCTTCAAGAAAGTAAATCTTTCTTAAAGAATCTTCTATCTCAGGGAAACTGCTAACAACTCTGGTCCAGCTATCATATCTAGGTTTGAATAGACTGGATACAACATGTTTAACACCACAGTTTCTCGCCTCTATTAATAGTTCTCTATAATTATCATCATTTATAAAAGGTATTATAGGATCTAGTCTTAACCCTGTGTTAACACCTTCCTCTGAAAGTTTAGATAATGCTTTAAGTCTTTTAGAAGGAGCAGGAGCTAGAGGCTCGATCTTCTTTGCTAACCAATCATCGATAGTTGTGATAGATATTGTCACTGCTACTCTAAGCTCTTTCAATAAATCTATATCTCGAACGACAAGATCACTCTTAGTCACAACGAGTATTCTTAAATTAGATTTCATAAATTCCTCTAAACATCTTCTAGTAAGTTTCAATTCTCTCTCCATCCATGGATAAGGGTCAGAGCTGTTAGACATCGATATTATAGTATTCTCTGGAAGTTTTTCTAAATCTCTTCTTATAATCTTTAGCAAGTTCTTTTTAGGTCTACAGTTATAGAAATCTCTAATATAAGATGAAGCATAACAGTATAAACATCTATGAGCACACCCTGTATAGGGGTCGAATGAATATTTAACGGGACACGTACAGAGCTTACTCCTCCAAGGATCAAATAACTTAATTAGCTGAGTGCTACTCAACGCTAACTAAAACTTCTGTAAATCACATAATTAACTTACCTCTAAATATACTTAAAAATAAATAAAGCTCTCTAAATACATGAAGATCAACGAAATCTCATTATTTAGCGATAGATGTAGATGATGAGAAGATCTTAAACTCTTCTTAATAAATTTGTTATTCCAATAAAGATTAATCTTAAATTTAGTTTCTCATAATTGCTTTTAGAGGTTTAAGTGAATCCATGATACTGAGTGATAGAGAGATAATAGAGTATATTTCGAGAGGATGGCTCGTAACCTCAGGTTCAGATGTTTTCGAAAACAATCTCGTAGGTTCAAATAGTCTAGACCTAAGGATAGGTAATAAGATCATTAGATTGAGAAACCCTAGAGAAGTTCTCGACCCTGACAAGATGGATGATCTCCACAAATACTATACTGTAGAAGAAGGTGAAGAATTCATAGTAGAGCCTAGAGAACATCTACTGCTTACTAGTCTAGAGTACTTAAGACTGCCTGCAAATATTATGGGTTTCGTCAACTTGAAGAGTACATATGCAAGGCTGGGTCTCAGCATACCTCCAACGATAGTCAACGCTGGCTCAGAAGGTGAATTGACAATCGAGTTAGTAGGTGGACCATTCCCAATAAAGATACGTAGAGGTTCAAGGATAGTCCAAATAGTATTCGTAAAGTTAGCTTCTCCAGCTGAGAATCCATATAGAGGTAGATACCATAATCAGAGAGGTCCAACCCTCCCTAAAGCAAAGAATAAACCATAAACTCTAATTATCTATGAAAAAAGTCGTAGAAGTATGGAGTGAGTTCAGTCTCGATCTATCTCTAGAGGCATCTTTTACCTTACCATTATTCTACAAGATGGAAGATGAATATATGAAGATATATGGTAAGAGCCGAGGGGTAAAGATAAGACAGGAAAGAAACTTGTTAAAGTATGAGGGTGGAGATGAACTCGAGGTCTTAATGTTAAGCGGTTCATGGTTTAATCCACATATCGAAATCCGTAAAACTAATAAGACTGCGAGAAACATCCTAGAAAGATTAATTGAGATATTTCCAGGTCTCGGGATATCTATCGATCCATGGGATAAGATTGCGGTACTATACACTATATTCTTATCGAGGAATACCGACTATCATAACAATACTGTTAAATGGATGAAGAAAATTTTGGGAAAGGCTCTAGATGAAGAAGCTATAAAATCTGTTCAACTAAGTGATATTGGAAGGAGCTACCAATTAGAACAATTAACAGAGGTTAGAGCTAAGATTGCATCACTATTCAGTTTAGAAGAGTTTAGAAAAGAAATGTATAGTCTAGAAGAATTCTTAGATCTTCGGAAGAAGATTCTCTCTGTAAAATATTGTGGACCGAAGGTAGTACATGGATGGGGTTTATTCTCATTAGGCTTAACATACTTAAGTCAAGTCGATAGACATCTACTGAGCATCGGGAAGATTCTTAACGTAATCAATCCAGATGATAAAAACCCTGTAAAAATCTTATGCATTACATCAAGATGTTTCATAAATAAAGATTGTAAGATAGTTGATAAGTGTATTACATATAAGCTATACAGTATATTTGGACACATGGCTGGATGGTTCCAGACTGCAACATATCTTTACGGTGCGAAATATTTGAGTAGAGGGAGAGATCCATACAAATTGTTGAAGAGGTAATGACCTCAGAACCAATAGATGTTGTAGAAGGATATGATCCGTTAAAGTTAACAGAGATAATTAGAGAGAAAGTTACGAGGAGGGTTGATAACGTAGAAGAGAGACGATACTATAGATTCAGGAAAGATAGGTGGTATGGTGGTATAGCTACTGGAGATGTTGTTGGATGTAATCTTAGATGTGGGATGTGTTGGAGTTGGAGGTCTGCAAGCCATATGATGGCTGAGGGCTCCTACTTTACTCCCTCTTCTGTATATAAAAGGCTGAAGAACATCGCACATAGTTCAGGTTTAACCATGGTTAGATTAAGTGGTGGAGAACCCACAATATCTAAAGATCATTTATTAGACTTATTAGATCACTTTGAAAATTCTGGTCTGGAGTTCATACTAGAGACGAATGGGCTAGTTATAGGAGATGACCTTGACTATGCTGAAAAGCTCGTAAAATATAAGTGCCTAGTAGTTAGAGTCTCTTTGAAAGGATGTAGTAGAAGCGATTTCTATAAGATTACACTTGCAAAACCAGAATACTTTGACTTACAGTTGAAGGCTTTAGAAAATTTAATTGAAGTAGGAGCTAAGCCTTGTGAGAAAGTCTATGCAGCAGTTATGCTTAGTTTTAGTGAACTTAAAGAGTATGAGAAGCTTAAAGAAAGACTTTCAAACATAGACCCATTACTTTCAAAATGTATAGATGAAGAATACGTTATACTCTATCCTCATGTTGTCGAGCTGTTAGAGAAGAGGAGGTTAAAGCCTACGGTAGCATTTAAACCAGAGAGTATCCCCAAATCTCTTATTTAGAGAACACAAAATATTCTATTAAGTTAAAGATCTATCAGTCTGGCTCTCTACACATATTCAGTTTAATGATTTTTAATTGCTTCTTCATAGTTTACTTGAATGGAAACGCGTTGGAGCGTACTCACTGTAACTACCGTAGGAATTTTTATGGCATCGCTCGATGCTAGTTTACTCGTAGTCGGTTTACCGGTTGTTATCGCTGAGCTTGGAGCAGACCTAGCTACTGGAAGTTGGATAATTACAATATATCGTCTTGCACTTACAATCTTCCTAGTACCCATCGGCAAGCTTTCAGATATGTATGGAAGGGTTAAGCTTTATTCGCTAGGCTACTTCATATTTGCCATAACCTCACTACTATGCTCTCTTGCACCCAATGTATACCAACTACTCATCTTTAGACTTTTTCAAGGAGTTGGAGCATCTCTTATGTTCGTGAACTCTATGGCTATAGTTACAGATACTTTTGCTGGACGTGGTCTAGGCGCTGGAATCGGGATAAATCAGATGGCGATAAATGCTGGGACAATACTTGGATATACTTTAAGCGGAATAGTAATCAGCTTGTATGGTTGGAGAGCTCTCTTCTTGTTAAACGTTCCTATTGGAATATTTGGAGGGATCTGGGCTAAAAAAAGATTGAAGGATATCGACCCTCAGATTAGAGTAGAGAAGTTCGATTTTAAAGGAGCTATAATACTCTCCACCGCTCTAATCCTCTTAATGCTCAGTCTAACATCTGGACCCATATACTCTTCAACAACACTATTCCTCATACTATCTAGCCTACTATTATTCGTATTCTTCATATTCATCGAGAGAAAAACAGACTATCCAATGGTCGACTTTAAATTATTTACCAATAAAGCATTCACCATCGGAAATATTTCAAATCTATTAAATGGAGTTTCTTTCGCATCCTTAGCCTTCCTCATCTCAATATACCTTGAAGTTGTTGCTGGTCTCTCACCTCTTCAAGCTGGACTTAACTTAATACCTCTAGATCTAACACTAATTCTCACCGGACCAATTAGTGGATGGATCTCAGATAAGATAGGAACAAGAATTCTGTGTACGACCGGTCTATTAATTACTGGGGTGGCTCTAATAATTCTATCTAATATATCGGATAAGCTAAATCTCAATTTAATCTTTACAGGATTATTCTTAGCAGGTCTAGGAGTAGGGTTATTCCGTAGCCCAAATGCAAGCTCTGTAATGTCGTCTGTACCAAGTAATGAGAGAGGAGTAGCTGCAGGTATAAGGAGTACTGTTATAAACACTAGTATTGCTTTAAGCATACCTTTCTCTATAGCAATAATCTCTACTACAACATCTTTCACTAAAATCTCCAATATGATAGGAGGTGGAGAAATAGGAGCAGCCGATTCTACTATCGAGATACTTAACTTAGTTCAAGGAATAAAGAATGCTCTACTGGCATCGGCAATACTGAATATCATAGCTGCAAAGATCTCATTCCTACGAGTGGATAGGTTATCGGGAAAGTCTAGGTAGACTATAAGATCATCTATTCTGTGTAGTAGTTATTCTTTCAATTGTTTAAAGTAGGTTAAGGTACTAGTATAGATTATTGATAAAAAAGTGTGTGGAGGTTAGGGTGTGACTATCGCTGTCTCAGTAGATTGTACACCTCTAACTCTATGGATCTTTGTAGCAACTATCCTACCGAGTTCTTCGAGAGATTCAGCTTCAATAAATGCTACTACATCGTATCTTCCCGAGACCATTCTAGCAGATTTTACTCCTTTAACTCTAGATACTCCTTTCAAAACTATGTTTGCATTACCTTTTAAAACTCTTATGAATACATATGCTTGAACTGGCATGTTCACACTCACCCCAAGGAGAGAAGAGTTTCAGTTCTTTCAACTCCCTCAATATTCTGGATACGGTCAATTATGAGATCTGCTAATTGATTTAATTCTCCTACTTCTACTTCTATCACAGCATCGAACCTACCGGTTACAGGATAGACAGCTTTAATATTCTCAATCTTCTTAACTTCTTCAACTACACTCTTTAATCTTCCCATCTTACATCGTAATAAGATATATGCATATACCACCATATTCTTCATTATTTACCTTACTTAAAATGGTAAATAAGTTTTCTTCTCATAATGCAGACTGAAAGCCTATCATCAGATTACAATTTTTTCTTGAATAACTTAATACTAAAATAAATTTCTGAAGAGAAAAATTTAGAAAGATAGAAAACGTAAAATGATGAAGAGAATGAAAATCTTCTATGAAAAATACTTTAAGATCTTCACGGTATTACCGGCAAACTAGAAAAATAGAAAACTTTATCTATCTCTATTCAAAAATATCAAAAATTGGAGCCAACAGGGAGAGGAACAAGTATACTGTAAGGAACCGTGTTGGGGGAAGCCTCAACATGGATACTTACAGTATATCACCATTTCATCCCTACAACCCGTGAAGAACGGTAACCGGGATGGATGGTGATGAGAATTAAGGGTGCACAGCTTGGGAGTTGTAGGGTTGTGCACTTCTTGTTCTCACTTGCTCCGAATGTTGGCTCCACCCTACGTATTTTTCTACTTCAATAGTCTTCGGCATATACTTACCTATAGTTGTTTTCATGTACTGCTTAAGCGACTGCTTCTTCACTCTTAATGTATCTACATTTATTAAATATATAGAGTCGATCTTCGGTCTAGCAATATCCTCTATAGTTATAGGTGGTTGAGAATAGTATCTATCACAGAGATCTTTAAGGATCATCATCTCTTCTCTTCTTCTCTCTTTAGATGGTTTTAAGTATACTCGAGGGATCTGGAGAACATTATGAAGTGGTGTTGCAAATGAGAATATATCTGAGTGCTTACTATATCTTGCCAGCTTACTTACAATCCTCGCCATCAAGTAGCTCTGAGGATCTAGCGCATTCTCAGGTGAAGTAAACCCTGTCTCTATCTCTACCAATATCTTTTCTTTATCATCATATGCTACTACATCAGCTATAAGCTTATCTCCAACATCTGCTTCTACGTCTACTTCATACCCTCTATCTATAAAGTAGGCACCCATAACAATCTCCATAATTGAATGATTTATCTTAACTCTATTCATTCTATGGAGTTCTATCAGCTTACTGGATAATCTAGATAGCTTATTACGTATGTCGACCCCATAGATAGATACAGCTTTCTCAACAATCTTTAAGATATCTTCAGTAAACTTATCATTAGACATCATCACGATTTAGAAGAAGTAGAATTTAACGTAGAATCATCTTGGCCATTTAACACCTTAATCATAGATATTCTCAAACCCTATTTGGCCATAAAGTTAATCTATAATTAACATAAACATAACATATATTTTTAATGTACTAGGGAATTTGAATCTTCAACCTAACCTGATTAGATCAATTAAAATCGAGATTTTAAATGTTGAGAGAGTCATAGCCTTTTTTATGGTTTTCATCTATATCTCCAGCTAAAGATTTCGAGAGGATTTAGAAGTGTTACATTCACTACTTCTCCTTCTGATAACTTTGTGCCTGGAGGTATTAGAATGTATCCACTAGCATTTGAGAGTACTGTTAATAGTGTTGCCCCTCCTAACCTCTTTACACGAGGTGTCGCCGTAAGTGTACCATTACACCATTCTAAGCTTACAGTTCTAAATGTGTATAGTCCAGGTCTCGCTTCAACTGATGTTGATAGTTTAGCTGAAACTTTCGGAAGCAAATCTACATTATCGTAATGGATCTTCGAGATTATCGGTAGCATTATATTATATATGCAGCATGTTGCTGAGCCTATATGTCCTGGGACTAGGAATACTGGTTTCCCATTTACTTTACATACTCCTGAAACTTTTCCAGGGCTTAGTGTTGTTCCATGGAAGATTACTTCTCCAAT
>JANXDW010000026.1 GCA_025058515.1 Aigarchaeota archaeon | reverse complement strand
GAGTAGAATTGAAGACGGGAGTTAAAGCTTTAGTTCTAAGAACTAAGGAGGGCTCATTTATTATTGGTCTAGTGGCTGCAGATCGTAAGATAGATCTAAAAAAGCTTGCAGAGATAGTAAAGACTGAGAAGCTTAAACTTGCTTCTCCAGAAGAAGTCTTGAAAGTTACAGGATGTGAAATAGGTTCAGTCCACCCGTTTGGAAACCTTTACAATCTTCCAACATACTTAGATAGGTCTGTACTCGAGAATGAATGGGTAAACTTTAACGCAGGTCTCCACACAGTCTCGATACATATGAGATCAGAAGACTTGGTAAAATTGATTAAACCAATAATCGGAGATTTTTCATATAAATAGTGAATAAGAAAACTCTTTCAACCATGTTCGTTACCTTATATCCTGAAGGCAATCAATAGATCGAGTGATTTCATATTGTCTAGCTTTAATTTATCATTTTTTAGAGACAAATTTATTCCCTCTTATGTAGAATCTTAGTTTTTCTGGAAGATCTCTCTTTACACCAATCCTATGCGTAGACTCTACCTCAAACAATTCTCCAACCCCGCTGATAATGAACAATATACTTTCTCTATCTGTTACATCGACACCGTTAAGCTCTTTTGTTATAGCTAAAGCTTTAGTAAGCTTTCCCGGACCATTTGTTAAAGAATAAATATTCTTCACTTTCCTATTCTTCATCATTATTTTAATTCCTTCTAATGGTTCTACTGCTCTTATCAAGACTGCACCTGCTTCTCCTATCGGATGGGCAACTATATTCAATAGCCAGTTCCCGTGAACCATGTAGATAAAAGTTCTCCCAACATCTAGAAACATCAATTCATTAAATCTTTTCCTTCCTCCACGTGCTCTTGAAGCGGGATCATTCTCACCATAATATGCTTCAGTCTCAACTATCTTACTAGTTAAGAAGAATCTATTTAATCTTCTTATCAAGATTTTTCCTAGAAGCTCTCTTGCGACAAGTGCGGGGTCTCTCGCATAGAATTCTTTAGTCGGGTTCTCCACGATCTAGTTCTATTTTAAACATCCAATAAATATTTTTATCGATAACTTTACACATGTGAACGATGCTGGTCTTCTTTCTTAAAGTGGTTCTACAACATGAGAATATTTAGAGAAGTCTTAAAGATCTTCATACTTCAGATGTTGTTTAACATCTTCTTGAACGATGGGTATAATTATGTTGATAGTATCCCAGATAATATTGTTAGTATAGATAGCCCAGTTAGGAATATGTGTGATTTAAATCTTCTAGATAGTTTAAGTAAGATAGATATTGTGATGATTGAAATAATTATTGCAGTAGATATCGAGATAAGTATCTCATGTGGTTGAAGTGCTTCGAGGACCCTAGGAGACGTTAAGTACATGTAGATGCTACCTCCAAGAGTAACGGGTATACTCATTAGGAAAGATAGGGTTAGCGAGTCTTCTATCTTGAAACCGCACAATGCTAATGCTAAGATTGTTATACCGCTCCTACTGATCCCTGGAAGTACTGAGAGAGATTGAGTAAACCCTACGATTACTGCATCTCTAATACTTACATCATGTATACTCTTCGATTCTATTCCTATACGGGTTCTCCACAGATTTATGAAAGCAGTTACCATTAAGAGGATACCTATAAAGATAAGAATATCTCTAGGGTTCAACTTCTCTAATATACTTAAAGGAATAAATGATAGAGGGATCCCTATTATCCCAGTTACGATACTTGAGATAATTAGAAATTTAAGGATCATTACATCATGATTAATGTTAGAGGAGAATATCTTCGGAGAGACTTTCAACATTCTGCTTAATTCCCTTCTAAAATATATTGTAGCGGCCACAAAGGTTGAGCCATTGAGAAATATGCTAAGAATATATGAGTCTACAGCTGATAAACCCCAGGCATAGTAAATAAAGAATAGTATGGTTTTACTACTGATAGGAAGCCACTCTGTGACTCCTTGGATAAGTCCAGATAAAAATCCTAGAATCAACTTATCAAACATTCTCTATAAAATTCAATATGAGTAGTAAAAGACTTTTTCTTTAAAGAAATCTTTAAATAATGTCTTTAATAGTTAAGAAGGTTGAAGGTGTAATGAGAGGGGGTTATCAAACTATTTACTAAACCTCTATTCTCAGATATCATAAGAACCTCTATCTTCGATAATCTAGAAAGAGGTGATAAGTGTTGAGGATAATCTTAGCGGGATTCGGTATAGTTGGAAGAAGTCTTGCGGATATATTGATTGAATCTGGTGAAGAACTGAGAACAGTTGAGGGGTTGAACACTAGAATCGTAGCAGTAGTAGATAGTGGTGGAGCAGCTGTAGATGAGAAAGGATTAAACCTTGAAGAAATATTGAGAGTGAAGAAGAAGTATGGATCGGTCTCGTATCATCCAGAGTTAGGGAGACGTGAACACTCTGTTAAAGACTTACTCGACGAAGTTGAGGCCGACGTCCTAGTAGATGCAACTCCAACAAATCTTAAAGATGGTGAACCAAGCTATACATACATTAAGAAAGCCTTAACACAGAGAATGCATGTCGTTACAGTGAATAAGGGCCCGCTCGCCTTAGCATTACCTGCTCTAAAAGAGCTAGCACAGTATAAGGGAGTAATCTTTAGATTCAGTGGGTCTGTAGGAGGAGGTCTACCGGTCATAGAATTTGCAAGAGAATGTGCTAGAGGAGATAAGATAATTAAAGTTGAAGGTGTACTGAATGGAACTACTAACTACATCTTATCGAGAATGGAGGATGGATTAGATTTTGATAAAGCATTAAGAGAAGCTCAAGAGAAAGGTTATGCTGAGAAGGATCCTAGCCTCGATATCAAAGGGATGGATACTGCAGCTAAGCTCGTAATACTAGCAAATGAAGTTCTCGGGGTCAGAGCTACGATCAAAGATGTTAGCATCAAAGGGATCGATGGTCTAGAGAGAAGAGAGATAGAAGAATCAATGCGTTCTGGTGAAACTTATAGATTAATCGGTAGAGTTGATGGAGGACTTGAAGTTAAACCAGTTAAGATAAGTCTTGGAGACCCGTTAGCTGTAAGATACTCTTTAAATGCTGTATCGTTTACAACCGTGAACTCTGGTCGACATGTAATACTTGGTAGAGGAGCAGGTGGAAGAGAGACTGCAACCGCGATTATTAGAGACCTAATTGAGATAAAGAAGAAGTTAACAGAGGTGAGCTAGTAGATGAGGCTTGTAATGAAGTTTGGAGGAACATCTCTAGAAGATGGTGAAAAGATAAAGAATGCAGCAAAGATCGTTAAGAGTTACCTAGATGGCAATGAAGTCATAGTAGTCTGCTCAGCGATGGCTGGAGTAACCGATAAGCTATTTTCCTTAGTAGATAAAGCATCAAAAGGAAGAGTAAGAGATGTTGAAATTCTTCTAAAAGAGATCTCTGAGAAGCATCTCATAGCTCTAAGTGAAGGGATAGAAGATAATGCAGTTAGAGATGAAGTTAGAAGAATGTCTGAAGAGTTGATCGAAGAATTGAAGAGAGCTGTTACAAGTATACTCTACCTACGAGAGGCCACTCCAAGATCTAGAGACTATGTAGTCTCATTCGGTGAAAGACTCTCAACTAGAATAATGTGGGGGGCTTTAACAGATATTGGAGTAAACTGTAAGTATCTAGATGGGGGAGATGCAGGAATAGTAACTGACTCAAACTTTGGGGAGGCATGCCCGTTAATGGAGATTACGAAGCTAGAGGTTAAGAGAAGAGTTGGGTCGCTTATAGATAAAGGTGTAACTCCAGTGATCACAGGATATATTGCAGTAAATGAAGAAGGTGTTATAACAACTCTTGGCAGAGGTGGAAGCGATTACACGGCTACAATACTTGGACAATGTCTTGAAGCTGATGAAGTATGGTTATGGAGTGATGTAGATGGATTGATGACAGCAGATCCAAAGATAGTTAAGAACTCGCACGTTCTCTCAACTATCTCGTTTAATGAAGCAATAGAGATGGCTATCTTCGGTGCTAAAGGTTTACATCCAAGAGCACTCGAACCAGCTATGAAAGCAGATATAAAAGTTAGGATAAAGAATACATTTAATCCATCTGCACCTGGAACGCTTGTTATTTCAAAGCCTGAGAAGAGTGGTGCTGTCGTGAAAGCAGTATTACTAGTTAAAGATGTTGCGATGCTAAGTATTAGAGGGGCGAGTATGGTTGGAAAACCAGGAACAGTTGCAAAGATACTTGAAACACTTGCAAAAGAAAAAATAAACGTTATGATGATCTCTCAAAGTGTATCTGAGTCAAGTGTATCTCTTGTAATCAAGAGGAATGCATTGAGTAGAGCGCTGAGTAAGATTGAGACAGCTCTTCTTGGAAGCGGATTGGTGGAAGATATAGAATCTGAAGATGATGTAAGCGTTGTAGCTGTAGTAGGTGAAGGAATGAAGGGGACTCCTGGAGTAGCTAGCAAGGTCTTTGGAGCAGTAGCTAAAAGAGGGATAAACATAAGGATGATAGCTCAGGGATCATCAGAACTTAACATCTCGTTCGTCGTCAAAGAAGAAGATGGACCTGAAGCGGTAAGAGCAATACATGAAGAATATGGACTTTAATATTAGTAGCGATCTATGCCTAAAGCTCTAGAAAATACAACTGAGAATCTACGTGGATACAATCCGTACATGAAACTTTTATCTAAAGATAAGAACTTACTCTCGTTTTCTTAATTCTCTCTTTACTAGAGACTCTATAATCGCTGCCTTCTTCTCTACATTATCTATGACATGGCTTGGTCTACTGAATACATAATGGAAAGATAATCCAATACCCCATCCTACTAAAGGCCAGACAAACCATATCTCTCTAGGAGAGATCCATAAATTAACAAAAATAATAAATACGTTTACAATTATATACGCAATAAAATGATTTATGAAATCTTTTCTAGCTTCTCTTATCTCAAAATTTTTCCACGCTTCTTTAAATTCTTCTAATGATATATCTTTACTCATGTCTTCATAAAAGTTTTCTATCCTTATAAACGTTATATCATCAACTATTATAAAATATGTAAAAGCTGAATTATATTGAGGGTGCTCGAGTTATAATATTGGTCAAACCTTTCTGGAAATTGTTAAGAACACTCTTTAAAGATAATTTCTATCGGTAACAAGTCTTAAATATCTTAAGATGAATTCTATAAATGTAATGAGAGAAGTAGATGATTAAAAAATCTTACACGATACTCATTGTAACCTTGATCCTGATGAGCATCATAACTATTTGTAGCTCTTACAACCTAGAGAGAAGAAATTATATAGATTATGTAATTATCGTACCCGATGATTATCGAAGCATCCAAGAAGCTATCAAGTCAGCGGATGTAAATGATATCATATACGTGAGAAAGGGTGTGTATAATGAAAGTATCATAATCGATAAAACATTATGGTTGATTGGTGAAGACCCCTCAAAGGTGGTTATAAATGGTGGTGGAAACGATTTTACTGTAATCATCAAAGCTGAAGAAGTCCTATTTACGAGATTTACAATTACTGGAGGAGGCATTAAGAGAGGATTAATAGGTAAAGGGATCGGCTTAGAACTAAATAAAGCAAATAGATCAAGAATATTAAACAATATAATTAGAGAAAATAGGATGGGCATTTACCTTCATAGAACAAGCGATGTTATTTTAGCCAACAATATCGTAATAGAGAATAGAGAAGGTATATATCTATACGATTCAACCAGTAATCGAATAGAAAATAATATTATCTCAGATAATGAATACTTTGCAGTCCAACTCTTCTCATCAACTTTAAATAAATTAGTAAATAATATCATACATCGCAACAGTTTGGGAATATATCTTTATAGATATTCAAGTGGGAATGAGATTAAGCATAACGAAGTAAGAGAAGGTGGAATATTTATCGTGGAATCGATGAACAATATAATCTCAGACAATACTTTAGAAGATAGAGGATTGTATGTAACATCTTTGAATAACGTAATTGAGAACAATACTCTTAATGGAATGCGATTAGTCTATCTCCAAGAGAAATCGAATAAAGTAATTGAAGATGCTGGACAAGTCATCCTCTTTAAGTGTAGTAATATAACTTTAAAGAATTTAAAGATTAGGAGAGCAGGAGTTGCAGTAATGTTGTGGGATACAAATTCTAGTAAGATTATTAATGGAGTATTTGTAGAGAATGAGATCGGGATATATCTTCACAACTCTTTCAACAACAATATTCTTGATAGCATTCTTTTTAAAAATATTATTGGGATACGTACATACAAGTTGGAGAATAGTGTAATTAATGGAAATGAGATTACAAATAATCGATACGGGATAGTCTTAGAAGAATCACATAATAATCAAGTATCTAAAAATGTACTAGCCTTCAATACAAACTATGGGATATTAATACTCTATTCATCTAAAAATGAAATCTACAATAACGAGTTTTACAATAATTCTTTCAACATCTTCTTTTACGATCTACCCAATTGATGGAATCATAGATTGTAGTTTCTTGAAAACAAGATAAATAATTCAGCTTACTCATGGAAGGCTGAGATGGCTACTAATTTAGAGTACTGTCCATGTTGAAACGTTTAGGTTGAAATTCCTTGTAGAAAATAAGAACATAGAAAGATATATGTGTAAATGTTGGAGAAGTATGATGTTTGCTGGTCGGATCCGTTCTGAGCTGAATGTACTTCATCTTCTAAGGTCTCTTATAATCTAACTATCTTAAACTTTCAAAGGATGATGAGAATTCTTTCTTCTTTCTTCAAGCCATACATCTCCTCTTGGATGGTAACCTCTAGCCTCCCAATATCCTTCAACATACTCTTTACTAAAGAAGATCTCTGTTAACCATTTAACACTCTTCCATGCATATACTTTGGGTATTATGGGACGAGCTGGAAAACCATGCTCTATTGAAAGAGGTTTATTATTGAGTTTCACCGCTATGATGGATTCTTCATCTAGAGCATATTCAATAGGTACGGGTGCTGAGTATCCTTCAACACTCTTAAAGATAACCCATCTAGCCTTTACATCATATCCAGCCTTCTCTGCTAGAACCTTAATCTTTACACCTTCCCAAACTACGTCCACAATACTCCATCCTTCAACACAATGGAATCCATCTTTAACTACAACCATCTCCATCGATGTAATCTCCTCATAGGTTAACTCAATAGGATTCTCTACACAGCCTGATAATTTCAATCTCCAATTATCTAGTTCTATAGATGGTATTCCGAGAGCATTATAGATAATCCATTCTTTACCAATGGCTTGATTTGGTGGGAGATCGGTCATAGATTTACATCTCAAAATTGAAGATATAAAGTTACTGTTACTTATCAAAATTTAATAGAATAGATAGAAACATCTAGTACATTGTTAAAATATTCACAATGGAGGAGTTTAAGCCATAAGAAGTAGATGATGATAAGTGGTGTTTAATATAAAATATGAGGATGTTGTAAGAATTCATTATCTCTTTATTTGATTTATCATTTATCTCGGCTGATGTTTATTTTGTTTTAATCATATCTAGTATAGCCTTTCCTTCACTGGCTTCTAGAGATAGGCTTTTCTTTCCTAAGAAGGGAAACTTCTTCGATGCTTCTGTAATCGTCGATAGATTCGTCCAATTAACTTTAACTTGAGAAGGGTTTTTCCTTCCCAATGCATAGGGATCTATATTCATTATACCTTCTGTCTCTGCGATAAATGGTCCATGAAGAACATCCGAATCTATGTTATAGAGAAAGATTATATCACCTTTCTTTATCTCTTTAACCTCTTTCCAGAGTCTAGCTGGAGCACCTATTAGCTTCTTCTGAAAACACTCTTCTTCTAATTCTTTTGTACAGGTAAACTTCCAGAATCTTGCTTCCTCACTCAAGCTCTCAACCTCTATGTGAGATAGAATATTGTAAAAGGGGTTAATAAGTTGATCTTAGAAATACTTTCTAGATGTAGAGGTTATTTTTTTATCGTTTTACTTTCTAGGGATAATTATATCTTTAAAGCTTCTACCTGCTGGAACAAATGGTAGAACATCTGCTTCTGGGTTTATAGGTACATCAACCACCATGGGGATATTGTTTCTGATAGCGTGGGAGACTGTTCTCTCAACTTCTTGAGGTGACTCAGCTCTTACCCCTTCTACACCATATGCTTCAGCTAATTTTACAAAATTAGGAGAATCTTTAAACTGGACCGCCATATATCTTCTACCGTAAAACATCCTCTGCCATTGTGCAACCATTCCAAGCATCCTATTATCTAAGATAACTACTACAACAGGAATGTTCTCTGTAGCTACTACTGCAAGATTATTCTCATTCATTAGGAAGCTTCCATCACCAGCGATATCCATAACTGGGCATTCAGGTCTAGCTACTTTTGCACCTATAGCTGCGGGGAAGCCGAAGCCCATAGTCCCAAGCCCACCAGAACTTATGAATGTATCTGGCTCAACTATCCGCCAGAATACAGATGACCACATTTGATTCTGACCTACTTCTGTAGTTACAATAGTATTTGGGGGAGCAGCTCTCCGCAATGCTTTAAATATCAATGCTATATCTGTTCTACCCATCAATCCATTATCTCCAATTATCTCATCCCACTTGTTAATGATCTCTTTTACTCTGTTCAGCCAAGCTGTCTTCTCCTTCTTCTCTATCAGTTTATCTAAGGCTTCAAGAATTGCTTTAAGAGCTTCATCGAGAGAAGCAACTAAACCTAAGTATACTTCTTTATTCTTTCCTATCTCTGAAGGGTCTATATCTATATGTATTATCTTTGAATCGCTACCGAATTCATCGATTTTACATGTTGTTCTATCTGAGAGTCTAGCACCTAAAATCAATATTAAGTCTGAGTTGATTATTGCTTCATGAGCAACTGGGTTACCGTGCATTCCAACACATCTTAAAGATAGAGGATGAGTTTCAGGCACCACTCCCTTACCCATAAACGTAGTAGCAATAGGGATGAGCAATCTCTCTGCTAATTCTAAGAGCAGCCTCTCAGCTCTAGCCCATTTAACCCCTCCACCAGCTAATATTATTGGTCTCTCCGACTCGAGAAGTTCATTAACGATCTTCTTAATTACTAGAGGGTCAGGCGGCGGAGGTACTGTAATCTTCGATAATAGAGGTTTCTCATTTAAATCTACATCTTCCGAGCCTACTTGAATATCCCTAGGAAAATCTACTACAACAGGCCCCATCCTACCCGAGGCAGCTACCTTAAAAGCTGTCTTTACCGCTCTCGGTATCTCTTTCACAGATTTTACTTGATAACTCCATTTTGTGATATGAGTTGTTAATCCTATCATGTCAGTTTCTTGGAAGGCGCCCATACCCATGACTGTTGTAGCTACTTGACCTGTTAAAGCTACTATAGGAGATGAATCCATGAAAGCATTAGCTATACCTGTAATCAAGTTGGTTGATCCTGGTCCAGAGGTAGCCATACATACCCCAGGTCTCTTGATAGCTCTAGCGTATCCATCTGCCATGTGAGCTGCATGCTGTTCATGTCTAGTCAAGATATGTCTTATACCTGAGTCTCTTAATTCATCGTAGACAGGCATTATAGCTCCACCAGGTATTCCGAATATTACTTCTACTTTGAGATTTTTGAGTGTCTCAATCAGTGCTTTAGCACCTGACATCTCAACCATCTTCTACACCTTCTTCAAATACTTGGTTTAATGCATTGATGAATGCATGTACAAATGCTATTGATGGATCGGTGTGCACTCCTCTACCAGTGTACTCGCCCTTCTCTGTTGATAATATTATCTCAGACTCCGACCATGTTCTTGAATATGGTGATATCCATATCTTGTAGTCACTTAAACTACATTTCGAGAACTTATTCATAACTTCTTGATATATGTTGATTAGAGCTTCAATATTGTTTTTTCCAAATCCAGCGAAGACATAGTCTTTACCTCGATAATTCAAGTGGAGGATCGCTAAGGTCTTATCTAAAGATGAATTAACGATTACCTCTTTTATTGTTATTCTCTCTCTATCTTGACCTGAAGAGCCTACGACCTCTCTTAATATATTTAAGAACTCGGACTCGCTTATCTTGTAACCCATATCCCCTCTACTTTTTATCTCTTCCAATACCTCCTCAACATGGTCATCTCTCAGTCTTACCCCAAATTGTCTAGCTAACTCTATGATAGAATGTTTTCCAGAATGTTTCCCGATGATTATCTTCCTCTTTCTACCTACACTTGCTGGATCAATTGGTTCATAAGTTTCAGGGGACATTATTACTCCGTGGACATGTATTCCACTCTCATGGCTGAATGCATTATCTCCTACTATTGCTTTATTCTTAGGTACGATTACCCCTGTAAGTTTCTCTACAATCCTTGAGACTCCATAGATCTTCTCCAGCTTGACCCCAGTCTTTATCCCATAAAGTGTGTGGAGGGCCACAACTATCTCTTCTAGTGAAGCATTTCCAGCTCTCTCTCCTAAACCATTTATAGTAGCGTGGATTATTTCTGCTCCTGCTTCAACTCCAGTTAAAGAGTTTGCTACAGCTAAGCCCATATCATCATGACAGTGAACAGCAACAGGTATCTTCAAGTTATTCTTAACTGTAGAGACTATTATTCTCATAGCTGTAGGAGTAGCGAATCCAACTGTGTCAGGGATATCGATGCTGTCTGCTCCTGCTTCTTCAACAGACTTAAACACTTGGACTAGATAGTTTAACTCAGTTCTTGTAGCATCTTCAGCTGAGAAATGGACTATCAATCCATGGTCTTTAGCGTACTCAACCATTTTTACAGCTCTTCGGATTGCTTCCTCTCTACTTATTCTCAGCTTATGCTTTAGATGGATATCAGATGTAGCTATGAATACGTGAACCCAATCAACTTCACATTCAACTGCCTTATCGATGTCTAGACTATTTGCTCGAGCTAACACACATACCTTAGCATTTAGGTTTTCTTTTGAAATCTTCTTTATTGCTTCTGCCTCACCTTTCGAGACCATCGGAAAACCTGCTTCAATTATATCTACACCTAATTCGTCAAGAGCCTTCGCAATCTCTACTTTATCATCTACTCTTAAAGCTACTCCAGGTGTTTGCTCACCATCTCTAAGAGTAGTATCGAAGATCTTAACTTGTTCAGGGAGGATATACTCTCTAGAGATAAGACTTCTCCATGCCATATAGGTCACCTAGAGGAGGACAATAGAAATATTCTCAGAAAGATATTGAACTCTCTCTACTAGGATTCTTGAGAAAGTCTTGGGGGAAATTAGAATCGTATTGTATCGAGCAATATTCCCACCACGCTTCTTGATATAGAGTCAAACTTTACAATATATAAACATTTCAGTCTTGTTTCTACAGTTTTTAAATCATAATCTTACTAATTCAGATTATTACAAGGAGAAAGAGATTCGAAAAGAATTCTGAGATATCTCTTATATACTTGTAAAAGTCTATATGGAGTCTTATGATGTAGGTAATGAGGTAGAGTTTGTGAATGAAGGTCAGCGTGATATATGGGGATGGTATAGGGCCGAAGGTTGTTAGCTCAGCCTTGAGAGTTTTAGAAGAAGTCTCAGACCTTTACGGTCTTGGCTTAGAGTTTATCGATGCTCCAGCAGGAGATAATGCATTAAGAGATTATGGAGAAGCTCTCCCCAAACATTCACTAGAAAAAATAGTTAACTCGGATGCATGTTTTAAAGGACCTATAGGTGAGACGGCGAGAGACGTGATAGTTTTTCTGAGACAGTACCTAGACCTATACGCAAATATTAGACCTTTTAAAACTTTTAAGAATGTTAAGAGTTTCTGGAGAGACATCGACTTCGTAATAGTTAGAGAGAATACTGAAGATCTATATAGGTCTGTAGAAGATCTTGGACCAGACCATGCTGTAGCTTTACTGATTATAACTAGGAGGAGGACTGAGAGGATAGCGAGAGTAGCCTTCGACTTAGCTTATAGAAGAAGAAAGAAGGTTACAATTGTACATAAAGGAAATGTTCTAAGAAGTTATGCATTCTTCAGAGATATTGCAGTAGAAGTAGGGAGAAGATATAGTGGAGTAGTGATTGAAGATATGTATGTAGATAACGTAGCTTACCAGCTGATTGTCAATCCTAGTAGATTCGATATCTTGCTGACTCCTAATATGTTTGGAGACATACTTAGCGATGAAGCCGCTGGTCTTATTGGATCAATAGGTTTAACATCTTCTGCAAATATTAGTGAAGAATTTGGATTGTTTGAACCTGTACATGGTTCAGCACCTGATATAAACCCAGAGTACGCAAACCCGCTAGGTCAGATACTTACTGCATCTATGATGCTTGAATGGATATCCTATAGGAAAGAGAGGAGAGAGTTTATGGAGGCTTCAAAGGTTATTAGAGAGGCTGTAGAGAAGGTTTTAGAAGATGGAGATGTCTTAACACCAGATCTCGGAGGTTCAGCTAGAACAGATGATGTAACCTTAAAAATTATACGATACATTAAGAAAAAGCTTATTTAAGTAGGATAAACCTTATTTCTCCGATGGTTTATAGACTTAACATTGATGTAAACTCTGTAGGCTCGGTTTTAGGGATAATCCTCCTCGTACTCGGTCTTTTAATGGTCTTCTATGGAAGAAAGATAGTAAAGATAATTACATTTATTGTTGGAGGTATAGTTGGAGCATACGTAATTCATCAATACCTTGTTCCATTGCTTGGGTTAAGTGAACCATACTCATACCTAATTCCCTTAATCGGTTTTCTTATATCTGGAGTCTTAGCAATAGTACTAGTACAGCTTCTCAGTGGAGTAATCGCTGCGTACATAGCATATAATTTCTTTAAACCATATTTCCCCGATTGGATGGCTCCTTTGATCATAGCAATTATAGTCTTCATTATTGTCTTTATACTCTTTAGCAAGATACTCTCAATAGGTACAGCTATACTCGGTGGGATAATCGTCTCATATGCTATAAACTTATTCATACCGCTCAACTTCATCCTATCCATCATAATAATCATACTCCTATCAATAGTTGGAGCATACTACCAGCTTAAACATTAAGTAAGCCTACCTTCTCAGAGCCTAGTCTATACGCTAGATCAGCTGCCTCCTCAGCATCTTCCACGAATAAAGGTTTAATTATCTTTCTATGATCTAGATAACCATCTATACACATCTTCTCTAGATTGTCGGTTGGATACCCTGTCCCCACCAAGATTATAAGAGGTATCGAGTATAGATATGCTAGATATGCTTCAATTATTGTTCCTGCTCCACCTCCTAAGACGACAAATGAATGACTACTTCTAACGAGCATTATACTTCTAACTTGGAGGGTTAATCCAGTCAATATCCTTATAGTATTGTATGGATTGTATCGAGGATCTGTCGGCAGTCTATTTTCATCTTCTAAAGGTATAAATCCGATGGTCTCACCTCCTCTCTTAACAAATTCTTCAGATACAATCTTCATTAATCCTCCATCTCCACCGCTGAGGAGCTTGACATGGTCTCTATACATACTGATCCTCTGAGCGAATTTCCTAGCTTTATCTACAGCTTTCGGCAATGGTTGCTTATCACTTGCACCAGCTATACCTACCAATACATAGTTCTTAGACAACATTCTAGGTCAAGCCTCAAGTCTAGTATTCTCGAATAAAGAGAGTAAAGGTATTGATAAAGGTTAATTGAGAGATATTCTTAACTAAGAGGATTGAGGTAGTTTACTAAAAATTTTTAAAAATAGAAGGTTCTAGTCTAATACTATAGCATTTCCAACTAGTTCATGGACTCCTCCAACTGTTATCGGGAGCTTATAATGCTCAGCATATTCAGTAAATGCAGCTTTATCTACAGCACATATACATGCGAGAAAGTTTGCCCCAGTTCTTTTTATCGCCTCGATCTTAGGTCTAATAGCCTTCAACCTCAACTCGATAGTCTCATCTGCTAGAAGTCCTCCACCTGCACAACAGCAGATCGTCTTCTCTCTATTTACATTCGGATCAAGCTCTACATAGTTCCTACATACATTCTTGAGGATGTATCGAGGCTCTTCTATCAATCCTAAAACTCTAGCAGGATTACATGAATCATGGTATGTAACTATGTATTGATTGTTTGCATCTGGGTTAAGCTTGAGTTTTCCATTTTTTATCAAGTCTGCAGTGAACTCGCAGATATGCACCGTCTTCGTTGATGCTGCATGCTTGAACTTTGTCCCAGTTATAGGTGAGACGGGCTCTTCAAGAAAGTCTAGTGGACCATTCATTGTATCCATGAATGCATGTATAACCCTCCACATATGTCCACATTCTCCTCCAAGTATCCATTTAACTCCAAGCCTTCTAGCTTCTTCAACAATCTTTCTATTAATCTTCTTCATATGCTCATATCCAAGCCAAGTCCCGAAGTTTCCACCTTCACTAGCATATGTGCTGATCGTATAGTCTAAGCCTATCTGGTGAAACATCTTTATAACTCCTTTCAAGGTTCCCCAATGAGGTCCTCCGAAAAAGTCTGCAGAAGGTGGGATGTAGAGTACTTCTGCACCCTTCTTATTTATAGGTACTTTGATAGAGATACCCGTCTCTTCCTTTATCTCTTCTTCTGCAAATTCTACAGCACTTAGTAGTGCAGCTGGAGGTATTCCCATGTGGTTGCCAATTGTCTCACACTTCGCTATTGCCTCTGTTAATGATCTTGGACTTAGACCTATAGCTGTCAATACTTCTCTAGCCGCTATCATTATCTCTGCTGTATCTATTCCATATGGGCAGAAAACTGAACATCTTCTACACTGAGAACATTGATAGAAGTAGGTATACCATAACTCGACAGTTTCTTCTGTTAGTTCTTCAGCTCCTACCAATCCTCTAAATATCTTACCAGTTAATGTAAAGTATCTCTTGTATACTGATCTGAAGAGATCTTGTCTAGCGACCGGCATATTGTTCGGGTCTAAGGTTCCTAGGAAGAAGGGGCATTTATCAGTACATGCTCCACATTTCACGCATATATCTAGAAATAATTTTACAGACCTAAACTTGTTAACAACCTCATCCATCTTCTTTAATGCTATTTCTCTCCAGTTTTGAGGTAGTTTGAAATCTGTATGACTCCAATCTCTTGGAAACGGTAGATTCATAGTCTCCATATCTCTCTTCCAAGTAGCGTAGAGCTTATACTTCCTAGCGGGAAGAGTTGTATCTATCTTCATCTTCTCTCACCTCCTGGACCGATGGACTCTAACTCATCTTTGAATTTCTCATAATATTCTTCCCATGTGAGTACTTCTACAGGGTAGTCCCATGGGTTTACATGCCTCCTCCACCTAGTGATATTTCTCATATT
The DNA here is from genome assembly GCA_025058515.1 of Aigarchaeota archaeon. Lineage (GTDB taxonomy): Archaea > Thermoproteota > Nitrososphaeria_A > Caldarchaeales > Wolframiiraptoraceae > Geocrenenecus. The sequence continues at coordinate 79,724 of JANXDW010000026.1, read as the reverse complement.
CCTCGTGGTCGAGAGCATCCAGCCTATTAGATGAGATACTTTGCTGAAGGGGACGTAGATGAATAATATTTGAGCAAGGACATAATGGGTGAGGAACCATATGTTACTTGGTGGAGGTATCGGGTTAAACGTCAATAGGCTGTACATATAATTGCTAACAGATGATACATCTACTAATCCAAAGCTTCTCATATAGACTCCTAAGAAGACTATTGCGAAAAGTAGGATCAAGATCAAGTAATCACTAATTTTTGAGATATATCTTACATTCGGTAGAACTATCCTTCTTACAAGTAGGAAAGAGAGTGCAGCGAGGAAGAAGAACCCTGAGTATAGTACTGCCTCATACCATCCATATCCTATGACTTCCCATAAATTGTGGAAGTAGACATTTATTATATGAGATATTAATGTTACAGCGAGCGCTATGTGGAAAGCATATCCTCCTAGCCAAAGCTTCTTATTCCCTTTTATCAAGCTACCGAATGCGAAGAGATCTATAGACATCCTCTTCAGAACTCCTGTATATGTTATTGGTGCAGGAGCTACTGGAAATCTAATTGGTACAGGTATAGATAGCCATCGAGCTACTCTATAGATCAACCCTAGTATTAGTACGAAGAAAGCTATGTACGGAGTTATAGAACCTATGATGAATAACAGGACATCCATCTAGAAACCTCCCTTTATATATGTTAACAAGAGGATTAGGACGATCATCCCTACTCCCGCAGCTATCCATTCTTGATCATAATCATCACCGCGGTAATAAACATAAACGATCATCGCAAGAATGAGTAAACTTGAGGCGATATATCCTGCTGCAGCTACTTGATGGGTAACTAGTATAGGGTTCACCATCCAGACGAGCCCTGTTAAGATTGCTTGAACAATTAAAAGTACTAAGAGAACTATGTATGTTCTCTCAACCAATTCCCCACCACCTCTCTAACGATCTTGACCTATTCTTAATATTTTGAGAGGATAGGTCTGCGATGTAAATTATTCTAAGAGATTCGAGGGTGGAGATGGAGAGGAGAACTAGACCGAAGATCATCCATGCAGAACCGATCCCCTCTGTAAGCCATCCATATATTATCCTAAACGATAACCCTGCACACATAATACTTATCATAAATCTTACAATATTCCAAACATATCTCTTTGAATTAATCGAGCCCTCGCTGAATCTTGATACTTTAAGCTTGCTGAATTTCTCCCAGACTAGCTCAGGTGGTTTTACAATCTTTCTCGAGTATACATATGCTGCTAAGAAGATGATGATTGCTGGAATAGTTATGCTGAGGATAGCGATTTCTGATGGAATGTATGTGCCTGCAGTTATCCATGCAAGATATGTCATTAGAACTAGCTCAACTATCATCCATACTCCTATAGCGATGAAGAATGGTCTCTCTGAAGGATGTTTATCTTTCCACCTATCTAAGAATGGTAAGAATATGAAGATCAGTGTTATTATTGTTAAAGTTGCTACGAATAGCTTGAAGCCTGTCTCTCCAAAAGCTTCGATAAACTCTGTCTTAGCGATAGCGTAAGTCCACATAAAATACCATTCAGGCATCGGTATCGTAACTACGCCTGGAGTATATTTCTCATGTAGTCCAAATGGATATATTATTGATGCAGTCAATATTATTGTAATAAATGTAGTAACAATGATTACAAAGTATAGGAATACGTTCGGGAACCAAGGTACGAGCTTCCTCTCTTCTTCTGGAAGATCTCTTCTTAGAGGTTCAGTTATACCGTGGACTTCAAAAATATGTAACTTAATTGCTAATAAGATTATTATTAATGCTGGTAGTAGGACTGTGTGGAATGTATAGAACCGTCTAAGTAATTCCATGTCTGTTCCATATCCTGATATAAGGTATTCTAGGAAACCGCTTATAGGTTGTGGTAACTGTTTTATTATCGTTATCCCGAATCCTACAGCTGCGTAGGAGAGAGCATACCATGGGAGAAGATATCCCGTGAACCCCATCATTAAAGTAGCTAAACCCATAAGCATCCCGACTATCCACATCAACTCTCTAGGTCTCCTATAAGCTAGAGTAAAATAATTTCTCATAAAATGTAAAAAGGCGATGAAGATCATTGAGAAGGCTGAGTATATGTGGATGTTTCTTATGAGGTTTCCAAAGGGGACCTCGATCATGATTCTACTCACAGACTCCCATGCATTATCAGGATGTGGATCATAATATTGTAATAAGATTATGCCTGCGGCTCCAGCTGTGAAGAAAGCTACCACGGCTATAGCTCCAAGCCAGTAAGATGGATTTCGAAGAGAATACTCAGGAGCAGGGCGTAGTATGGTCCTGGTAAATCCAAAGTTTTCATCTAGCCAGTCTACAAACTTCTTTAAAAAACTCTTACTCATACTTCATCCTCCTATATCTTCTCTTCTAAAGTAACTTCAGATAAGAGTTTCTTCCCCAACATGATCCTCTTCAATTCTTCAGCATCTTTAGAACATAATGTAACTCCAGGTACAGCAGGGGCTGGAGGAGCTAAACCAACTACATATATATCTCTAGTTGTATCATCATATTCGAGAACTACTTTACATAGACTACAGAATGGTGGTCCGCTTAAGACACTCCCACCATCTTCAAGATCGTATATAGCAGCATGTGCTGGACAGTATAGTAGGTTTTTATCTGGATATAGCTCTAAAACATTTGGAGGCACAGTCTTTAAGTACGTTAACTTTGCTGGATCCCTTTTCTCCCTTGGAGGAATATAAATCGTCCCATAATATCTTGCATGCTGACATATCATAACATAAGCAACTATATCTTTATCGGGGCCGATACCGTAGGGAGTGCTCTTCCCTGTTTTTACCAATATACATGGTATCTCACTAGTAGGATATGTGAAGAGATACCATGTTAAAGGTTTAATATTATTTATATTTGCGATCTTAATCCTAGGCCATTCGGGAATCTCTAAAACAGGAGGAGTAACAGATTTAAGAAGAGAAGCTACACTACCTAAACCCATTACAAAAGATAGAGATGTAATAAATTTTAAAGTAGTTCTTCTTTCTTTAGATACTTTATCTTCGCCTTTAGACTCATGGCTCAACCCGATCACCCTTGACTATGTAAGGATGTTGTGAAGATCTTCAAAGAATCGATCTTAAACGCAGCCTGTCGGCTTCGGTAGTCCAGCGACTTTACATGCACCTTTAGCAGGTCCGGAGGGGAATAGTTCATAGATCTTCTGGAGAGTGAATCCAGTCTGTTTAAGAAGCATCCTTATAGGAGGTGCTACCCCATATTTCTGCCAATACTCTCTTAGATAGTTTATCACTTTCCAATGATCATCAGTGAGTTTTTCAACATTTTCAAAGTGTTTAGCAAAGAATTCTGCCACCTCTGGGCTCCACTTCTCAGGTTCTTGTAGAAAACCATCTTCATCAACTTCGAGTTTCTGACCTTTAAAATCTACATAGGGCATTATCTTTCACCTTCATTATATGAGAGTCAAGATACTGATATATATTTCTTTAGGCGTAAAAATCAGAGCATTCAAGATACATGGGTTCAAATAAACATTAGATAAGATTTTATTCTATTTCATCATCCCGACTCACTGGAAGTATAGAGTATCTACTGATATAGACTTGAGCTTATAGATTAGCGTTGGAGAGATTAATATGAAAAAGGATATATACTTGATCTAGAGTAAGATAATAAGTTATGCTTACAACATTGTCATTAGCTAGGTTATGTTTTAATTCAACCTTTTTATTATTCTAATAGATGCCGTATATAAACAATGAGATCTATTATGAAGTATTTGGAGAAGGTAGAGCGTTAATCTTAATCCATGGAGCTTGGGCTTCCCATGAATGGTGGAGGATGCAGATCCCTGAATTCTCTAAATATTATAAAGTAATAGCTTTAGATGTTAGAGGACATGGAAAATCTGTTAAGTTAGAGAAACCTACTACAGTTGAAAAACTTGCAGAAGACTTAGATCTTCTTCTCAAACATCTAAACATAGAAGAAGTAGCTCTCGCTGGATGGTCTATGGGAGGCATGATAGCTACCCAGTATTATTTTATGCATCCAGAGAAGGTAAAAGCTCTCATAATGTTAGCCAGCAGATTATTCAAGAGACCTAAGATGCTTATGGAAGCCTATCTAAGAGTTTGGAGAGAGATGTTAACGATGTTTATGGATTTTGCAGATTTTGAAGGATTCGAGTCTTCTAGATATGAAGACCTTGTAAGAAGAGAGATAGAAAAAACATTCCATCCAAATACTCCACAAGAAGTTAAAGAATGGGCCATAAAAGACTTAACTGAGAATAGAAGGAGAGAGTACTTGAATTTAGTCAAGACTCTTAGTAAATATGATGCATCGAAAAAGTTGAGAGAAATAAAAGTTCCTACTCTTATAATGGCTGGTGATAAAGATGATCGAGTACCATTAGACTACGTTAGGAGAGCTAAGGAGATGATACCGAACTCGAAGTTGATAATACTTGAAGGATATGGACACTATTTCCTCTTAGAGGTTCCAGAAATAGTGAATAAAGAGATCTTAGAATTCCTTAAAAACATTGGTTACTATTAATCTCTCTCAGCCCACTTAAGTATCTTTAGGAACATGTTTTTATTATGTAGAACATGTAAATGAGTGTACATTGTTAAGATGTTTTCTTTAAGTAATCCATCATGAACTCCATCGATACCATATCCTCTCTCAACTTTGAAAGCAAAATCCACTTTCTCTCTTAAGATCAATCGAGAATAGTGAAATTCATGTCCAACGAGATACTCATTAACTCCTATTAACGGGTTATCTCTTAATGCTTTAAGATAAACATACCCATGTCCTACAGGTCTCTTACTCATCTCCGTGATTCCATCAATTAATCCTATCATATCATACTCTTCTCCATTCAATGTCTTGATCTTATTAGAAAGATACATTAACCCACCACATTCAGCATATATCTTTAATCCTTTCTCAACCTTTCTCCTTATCTCATTCTTTAATGGATTATTCTTCTCAAGTAAACTTGCATAAACTTCTGGAAACCCACCGCCAATATATAGTAGATCTATATCTGGAAGAGCCTCATCCACCATTGAATTTATGTAATATGTTCTATCTGCAAATTTTTGAAGGTATTCTAGATTTTCAGGATAGTAGAATGAGAATATACTATCTTTCAAAATGCCTACCTTCGTCTTAAAGTGATAGCTTGTCATATCTTCGGTAGGCTCTGGAAGTTCATCAACTTCAGATGCTAGACTAATTATCTTCTCTATATCTATCTGTTCAGCCACTTGATTTACAGCTTCTCTTATCTCACTTATCTCTCGAGATCTTTCAACAACCGGTATTAAACCAAGATGTCTGTATATCATCTTCTCTTCTACGAGGTCGCTTCTAAAGACAGCTCCAACAATCTCCAAATCTTTAAAATTCTCATAGATTGTTTTAAGCAACTTTCTCTTCTGGTTCTCACTTCCAATATTGTTTATAATGATACCTTTGAGAAGAACTTCTTCGTCAAATTCTCTAAAACCCTTTATCAAAGCTAATACTCCTCGATTAATTCTCTCTGCATTAATAATTAAGATGACTGGGGCTTTAAGGATCTTGGAGACTTGAGCTGTGCTACCTTCTTCTGATACTCCATCAATACTATCATATAATCCAAAAACTCCTTCAATTACACCGATATCCGCATCTCTCATTGCACGTGTAAAAGAAGATAAGAGAACATCTTTCTTCATCATGATAGAATCTAGATTACGTGAAGGTCTACTTGAGAATAAGTTATGATATGAAGGGTCGATAAAATCTGGCCCGATCTTAAATGACTGTACTCTATATCCAAGTTCTACAAGTTTCTTTACTATGGCTGTAGTTATTATTGTTTTACCAGTTTTCCCGCTTACGCTAGAGATGATTATTCTCTTAGCTTTCATCATAATTCGCCTTCTTCAACTCTTAAACCTTCTTCTCTTAATATATTGAAAACAATCTCTCTAGCTTTTCCATAATCTCCAATCTTGATAGCTTCTCTCAATAAACTATTGTTATAAATTTTGTAATATATCTCTAACTTCTTCTTAGAATCAAAATGAGTCTTTTTAACTATTTTCTTTACAGAGTACATTAACTCTGTAAATTCTCTCAACTCTATATCTTCTTCTAATAATTTTACTATCTTGTGCAAAGCTTCTCTTGCAATTATACTACTCTTCCCTTCAGTTGTAATAGCTATCCTTAATGGACCTACGGTGGAGTCAATAGGTACTACTAGATCTGTCTCTTCTGCATCATTAGCTAAGTTGAGAAGTCTACGATACTTTTTAGTAATCTTCTTAATCTTTTCATTGTAATCTTTTTTCTCAAGCGCAACCATAACGATATCAGATTCTTCTATCAACTCTTCTAATCTCTCATAATCTTCAACATCCCCTTTCACCAATTTTACTTGATTTCCATCTGCTAACTCAGTCAATTTCTCATCAAAACTTTTACTATATACTATTATCTCTGCGCCTGTCTTAAGATACTTTTCAACTCTTTTCAACCCCTTATATCCTCCACCAATTATCAGTATCTTCTTCTGGGACATCTCAATAAAGAATGGCATCCTCATCCTACTTCCACAATAGTAGCTTGAACAAAACATTTAAAAAGATTCAGCTTAAACTCTTAGATGAACAATAATTTTATAAAATGTTGAAGTAGAGAATAAGTAAGTAGACATTAGTTTTCCTCACATTCTTCAATCTAATCGTATAGACTTCTCTTATCAAGAGAGGAGAAGAACTAAGACTATTAATATAGATGAATTAAAACCATAGTATAGAGGAGAGAATCATTGGGTAAAGTCTATCTAGTTGGTGCAGGTCCAGGAGACCCTGAGTTGATAACACTTAAAGGATTAAAGATCTTACAGAAGTCTGATGTCGTGATATATGATAGATTAGTCAATGAGAAGATATTAGAATATGCTGTTAATGCTAAAGAGTTTATCTGTGTTGGGAAAGAAGTAGGTGAAAGTTGGAAGCAGGAAGAGATAAATAAACTATTAGTCGAGAAGGCTAGAAAATACGATAATGTTGTAAGGTTGAAGAATGGTGATCCAATGTTATTTGGTAGAGGTGGAGAGGAATGTGAAGTACTTAAAGAAGCAGGTATATCCTACGAGATAATTCCCGGTATCTCTTCAGCGTTAGCTGGTCCAACCTATGCCGGGATACCGGTAACCCATAGAGAATATTCATCTTCTATAGCTATTGTCACGGGGCATAGAAAGGAGGGATGCGTAGATGAATTAGATTACTTAAAGAAGATATTCTCATCAGTTGATACTACGATAATATTAATGGGCGTCTCTAACCTAGAGAAGATCGTAAAAATAGCATCTTCAAGTCTTCCTCCAACTACTCCTATCGCTATAGTAGAGAATGCAACTTTAAGAGAACAAAGAGTACTAACTGGAGACTTACAGAATATTGTAGAGATTTCTCAGAGATATCAAGTTAAACCTCCAGCTGTCATAATTCTAGGAGAAGTAGTAACATTAAGGGAGAAGTTGAGATGGTTGGAATAATAATGATGATCACGATTCATGAATTGCTATTCTTTAGATAGATAATAATCATTCTGAATGCTGGAGATCTGCGGTCTAACACATTACAATAACCATTGTAATAAACATAAATTTAAATATGTGACTCTTTATCCTCCATATGAACTATGCTTAGAAAAGATAAAAGCTTAATAAAAGTGTCAACTAGATTTGCATATTGCAGATTTAAGTATAAGGGTGATCTCTAGATGTATGATTTTACGTTGTTTATAATTGGGGTAGTCTTGCCTTACATCATGATGGCGACCTTTGGAATCGCATTAGGATACAACTTCTTCAAATTCATGTTCCTCCCTAGACCAGTGATGTGGGCTATATTCCCTGCAAAGAAAAACCTCGCAAGCATATTCATCACTATTGGAAAGAGGATCTTCTCCTTACCTGGTCCAAGAAAATTTGATAAACTTATATTCACTCTAGCATGGATGTTTCACATAGGATTAATCGTAAGCCTCTCACTCCACGCTAAGTATATCTTCATGCCTCATCTTCCTCTCGAATACGAGATAGGAAGTGCGGCAGGAATGTTCGCAGCAATCGGCTCTTTCGGTTTTCTCATAAGAAGGATCTACGATAAGAAAACAGAATCCTATTTTTCAGATTATCTAGCTCTAGGATTACTTATAGTCACATTACTTCTAGGACAATATATTCGGATGTTCAAGTTGATAGACTCTATTCAAGTATGGAGCTGGATCCAAGGCATTATAACCTTGAACCCTGTACTCCCACCTGCAGATACATTATTCTTAATCCACATACTATTTGCACAAGTTTACATGATGTACCTACCTTTTAAAACCCTCATACATCCGATAGCAATATTCTATGGACAAAAAATAATTCTTGATCAAAGACATATTAGGAGGTGAAGCCTATGAATTTAGAAAAATTATTTGATGAGTATAGAGGTCTCTCAGATGCAAAGGTCCGTCCACAAGAACCTAAGGTTGATAGATTCCTCAAAGCATTTAGAGAAATATTGAGTAAAGAGAATAACTGGGCATTCCTCCTACCATTAAAATTAAGCCTTGAAGCATGTACTCATTGTGGAACATGTGCTGAGGCCTGCCCAGTATATGTGGGAAGTGGAAGACAAAAGATCTATAGTCCACTCTACAGAGCCGACCTTCTAAGAAAGATTTACAAGAAACATTTTACGTGGAGTGGGAAACTATTCGGAAGACTAGTAGGTGCTAAAGAAGCCACTGAACAAGATATCAATGCATTATCTGAGGCTGCCTACAGGTGTACAATCTGTAGAAGATGTGTATTGGCTTGTCCATTCGGTTTAGATAATGGATTGATAATGAGGGAGGCGAGGAAGATATTAGCTGAGTTAGGAATTGTTCCAGATGAGTTAAAAGAAGAAGGAGTGGAGAATCAGATTAATTTTGGCAGTGCTCCAAAGATACCGTATGATGCTTTAATCAATATATTAGATTTCGTGAAGAGTGAGATTGAGGAGAATAGAAAAAATGTTAACGTAGAGATTCCAGTCGATAAAGTTGGTGCAAAATATCTAATAATAAACAATGCTGGAGATTATCTATCTTTTCTCGATACGATAAGAGGTATCGTTGAGATAATGAATTACGTGAATGAAGATTGGACATTTAACTCTCCGAAAACCGGAGTATTTGATAACGTAAACTACGGTCTATTCTATAGTGATAAAGACTTATTACGTGTAATTAAAGCTCATTTAGAAACTTTCAAGAAACTTAAACCAGAATATGTAGTCGTCGGAGAATGTGGACATTCTTACGATGTTCTCGGACACTTGATAAAAGACTTAATCCCCCCTGAAGAGAGACCATTCAAGGTAATCCATATAGTAGAATTATACGATAAGTTTTTAAGAGAAGGAAGATTGAGACTTGATAAAGATAAGAATCCCGCACCCGTTACTTTTCATGATTCATGTAAGATTGGAAGATGCGGTGGGATATATGATGAGCCTCGAAGAGTATTAGCTGCTTCATGTAAAGATTTTAGAGAGATGTTTCCGAATAGAGAGTACAATTACTGTTGTGGAGGTGGAGGTGGATTTGCTTTAATGAATAAGTACAATTTCCCAGAGTTCAGGATGAAGACTTATGGAAGATTGAAGATGGAGCAGGTTAAAAATACCGGTGCCTCAACTTTGGTAACGATATGTGCAAACTGTAAAAGACAGTTTCTAGATACGGTTAGCTACTACAACTCTAGCATAAATGTTTCAGGGTTAAGCGAGATACTAGCCAACTCACTAGTATACTAGGATAGATGATTATGGATGATTTGAGATAGGTAAACTGAGAGAAGAGAAAATATTAAATCCCATTATACTATTCATGGACTAGATTGATAATTTACATTTGTGGTGTGGTTTTTACCTTCAATCTATATATGTGATTGCTCTTCTTCTATAACTACGTTATTCTTTAGATGGAAGGATTTTTCAATTAGAAAGAAATTTTTCAATAAGAAAGAATATATACGACTAACGAAATAAATGTAGTCGAGTAGAAAATGTCTGAGACACCTCTCTTAGATGAATTAGAGAAAGGTCGATGGCCTAGTTTCGTAACAGAGATGAAGCGGATGGCGGCGGTAAAACCTTACTCGAAGAATATCTTACTACAATTGGAGAGATCTTATGTAGAGAGAGTAACCCACTGGAAGCATGGAGGTATAGTTGGTGTAAGAGGGTATGGTGGAGGCGTAATCGGCAGATATAGTGATCTTCCACCTGAAGTTATGCAAACCCCTGAAGTTCATACACTTAGAGTAGCACAGCCCGCTGGGTGGTTTTACTCAACCAAAGCATTAAGAAAGCTTTGTGATGTATGGGAGAAGCATGGCTCCGGATTCATAAATCTACACGGTTCTACAGGAGACATAATCTTACTAGGAGCTCAGACAGCGAGCCTCCAACCTTGTTTTGAAGACTTGATTTCAATAGGATTCGATCTAGGAGGCTCTGGAGGTGATGTGAGAACTCTCAGTTGTTGTGGTGGACCAGCTTTCTGCCAATGGTCATGTATCGATACTCTAGACATCTACCATGAGTTAACCATGGAACTTCAAGATGAGATACATAGACCTAGATTCCCATACAAATTCAAGATTAAGATAGCTGGATGTCCTAACGATTGTGTAGCAGCACTAGCCCGTGCAGATTTAGCAATAATTGGAACATGGAGAGATTCTATAAAGATAGATCAAGAGGCTGTAAGAGAATATGCTAAGAAGGGTGTGAATATAGCGGCTGTAGCTGCTAGATGTCCACCACAAGCTCTTGAATGGGATGGTAAAGAACTCAGAGTCATACCAGAAGATTGTACAAGATGTATGAAATGTCTATCAGCTTTACCCAAGGCCATTCTCCCAGGAGATGATAGAGGTGTATCAATACTCTTAGGAGGGAAGGCAACTATACTGCAGGGAGCATTTCTCGGATGGGTTATCGTACCATTTATGAAGGCTGACAAACCATATAGAGAATTAAAGGAGTTGACTAGAAAGATTCTCGACTGGTGGGATGAGAATGCTAAAACTAGAGAGAGGGTAGGAGAATTAGTATATAGGGTTGGTATGAGGAATTTCTTGAAAGCTATCGGTCAACCACCGGCTCCTCAGATGGTTTATGCTCCTAGAGCTAATCCATACTACTTCTGGAGTCCTGAAGAACTTGAGGAGGTGAAGTAAGAAGATGTCTGGAGAGAAGAAGTACATAACAGATATTGGTCCTCCGCATTATAGAGAGATGGTCCACCCAGTATTAATGAAGAATTACGGTAAATGGAGATACCACGAATATGTTGCTCCAGGTATAATAAAACACGTCTCTATGAATGGTGATGAAGTCTACATGGTTAGAGCAGCGATACCAAAGATAGTTAGCGTCTACTTCGTTAGAGAGCTATGCGATATCGCTGATAAATATTCTGATGGATACGTGAAGTTTACGAGTAGACATAATGTAGAGTTCATAGTTACCGATAAGAATAAACTGGATGGATTACTAAGAGAATTAAGAGAGAGAGGTTGGCCTGTGGGAGGAACTGGTCGATCCTTGAAAGCTATAATACATACTCAAGGATGGGTTCACTGCCATACGGCCATAATAGATGCTCCAGGACTTGCCAAGGCTCTCTACGATGAACTATACGATTACTTTGTTAGAGATGATCTACCAGGTAAACTAAAGATAGCTATTGCATGCTGCTTAAATATGTGTGGAGCAGTACACTGTTCAGACCTTGCATTTGTTGGAATGCATAGAAAGCCTCCAGTAGTTAATGATGATATAGTTAGTAGGCTTTGCGAGATACCTACTCTTGTCGCCAGCTGTCCTACAGCAGCTATCAGACCTGCACCAGAAAAGAAATCAGTAATAGTTAATGAGGAGAGGTGCATGTATTGTGGAAACTGCTACACAGTCTGCCCAGGGATGTTTATACACAATCCAAAATATGACTGCTTATCTATGTGGGTTGGAGGGAACGCTGTAGCTGGAGGTCCTCCAGAATTCTCTAGACTTGCAATACCATATCTTCCAAATAATCCTCCTAGATGGCCAGAATGTGTTCAAGCAGCTAAAAAAGTTATAGATGCATGGATTAAGAACGCTAAGAAGGGTGAGAGGATAGGAGATTGGATAAAGAGGATTGGGTGGGAGAGATTCTTCACCTTAACAGAGATACCTTTCACAGATAAGCATATTGATGATTTCATCTTCTCTCTACCAACATTTAGAACTACTACACAATTTAAATGGAGATAGACTAACGAGAGAGTCAAGAGATAAGTTAGTAGAAACAAAATCTACAAACTTTAAATCCCCTATTATATATTTTATCCAGGATCAAATTGTCTTTGTTTAAAGCCTTAAAGGTAAATGTTCTGAAAAGATGGGTAAAAGCCCTAGCTAAAGCTAGAATGATTGTATCCATCAATATTTCATTAAGTAAGGATAATGCTTTTCAAGTAGAATTAATCTATATTAGATGAGGTAAGATGTCCGAGGTAACAGAAGAAGTTAAACAGCAGATTCTAGAATACTTGAAGAAGGTTAAAAGATCTGTTACGAGTAGAGATATAGCTAAAACATTGAAATTAGATAAGAAGATTGTAGATAAAGCGGTAAATGTGCTTGTCAATGAGGGAAAGATCGAGTGGGTATCTTTTGGAGGCGAAACAAGAGTAAAAGTTCCAGAGGCAACCGAATAGTTCTCACTCTCTCCAACTTTTCACCTTCGACAAAAATTTTTTAAATTAAATCATACTTAAATTGCAGAGTATCTTTCTAAATATGGTGAACTGATCATGACATGGATAGTATCAGTAGATAAAGAAAAATGTACTGGTGATGGGGAATGCGTAACCATATGTCCAGTGAGCGTCTTCGAACTTCAAAATGGTAAAGCTGTACCAGTCAATCAAGATCAATGTCTAGGATGTAGATCATGTGAAGCGGTCTGCCCATCTGGAGCGATAACGGTTACCGAGATGTAACCTTAAACTCCATAAGCTTTATAACAAGTTCTGCACGGTTCAGGTATCTGGGGAATCCTATGTACCTCTCTAACTTCAAGTAAAGATTGAATGAAGCTCACAGTAGGTTTCGAAGACTTTACTCTCTCATTATAAACATCCCTAAATTCCATATATTCTTTTTTTCTCCAAATCTCTTCTAACCTCTCTACCTTTATGTTCCCGTAAATTAGTTTAGGAACATCGTATTGAGTATTCTTGAAATATCTTGGAATTGTATGAGATCTTAAAGGTACATTTAAGTAAACACATGGTGAGACGCTTCCATCGTGAGAGATGAATAATCCTCTAGTAGGGTCTTCAGGGCATACTATGACTTCCTCCATCTCTATAGGATAGTTGAAGATAGAGACCCCTAACTCTCTTGCTCTTTCTTCACTCGATCTTATTATCTCTAAATACTCTTTAGAAGCTTTACCCTCTGAAAAGATCTTCATATCGTAGTGTTCTTTAGTCGGTATATAGTCTATGTTCGTTCCGATAACTTGGTCTACATCTAGCTCAGATGCAAGCTCGACAACTCTTGGAAGCTCAGCAATATTCTGTTTAATTCTCAAGAATGTGAAGATCACCTTTAAATCTCTTGCATTTACATTTCTCCTCAACTGTGTCAATGCTTTAACATTCTCAATAATTTTATTAAAGCTGGTCCCCCTCCTAATACTCTCATGAGTCTCTCTCGTTCCACCTGCAATCGATATAGATAAGACTTTAACACCATTCTCTATCAATCTCCTCGATCGTTCACTATTTAATAGCATAGCATTTGTTGTAAGACCTACTGTAGTATCTCTTCTCCCAGCCAATCTAACCATCTCGTAAATATTTTTAGAGAGCAATGGCTCCCCCCATCCTTGCAACCATACGATATCGCATTCATCGAAACAACTACTTATCTTAGTATAATCTTCAAGATCCATATCTCCAAAACTCCATAGATCTTTATAACTAGATTTAGGACACATCAAGCAGTCTGCGTTACATCTTGAAGAGACCTCGATCTGGATTATCTTCACAATCTTCAAAAAATATATCTAAATCTAACGATATATACTATACTCAGCTTAAAAATTTAAAGAACTAATTTTTCCATGTAAAAAGATATAAAGTTTTATTACCAAGACGTAAATGAGTACATATGCCGATAGATTGGTCTAGTTTATGGAAAAAAGAAGATTGGTGGGCTGTCTGGGTAGGCTTCATAATAATCCTAATAGGCTTAGTAGCTGCTGCAGTGACAGGTTGGAAAGCTCAACCATTCTATCAACCATGGATAGGATGGTACTTGAAAGCAGAGACAAAATGGCTTCCAACACCACCTGCATGGGCATCCGCAGACCACTTTACAGGATGGGTCTTAGTACTAATCTACACAATGATATTAACGCTAATAGCTGTATCCATTATCGAGAAAAGATTTGTCAAACAATACATTCCAGGGTTCATAGTGATGTTTATACTTGCATGGCTTGCAATAATAATTGGAGCTACAGAGTTTGCGAGGACTTGGGGTCTAGAGTATCCACTATGGGCTCTAGTAATAGGATTATTGATCAGCAATACTGTAGGTGTACCGAAATGGCTTAAGCCTGCAGTTAGAACAGAGCTCTTTATCAAGATCGGTCTAGTAATCTTAGGTCTCAACATATTCTTCACAGACTTAGTCGTTGCTGGTGGACTGGCCGTAGTTCAAGCAATAATAAACGTATTAGTAATATGGTATGCAGCATTCTACATCTGTAGAGGATTTGGGCTCGATAGAGAGTTCTCATCGATAATGGCAAGCGGTGTATCTATCTGCGGTGTATCTGCTGCTATCGCAGCTGGAGGTGCAGTTAAGGGAAATCCCAAGTACGTTAGCTACACAATATCGCTCGTACTGATTACATCTATACCATTGCTAGTTGGTCTACCATATCTATCAAAAGCTCTCGCACCTGTAATAGGTAAATACTGGATGCACGTCGCAGGTGCATGGATTGGGGCAACAATAGATACTACGCCAGCTGTAGTTGCTGCCGGAGGTTTCCTAGGTGGAAGAGCAATGGATGTAGCAGCGATTGTTAAAATGGCTCAGAACGTCTTAATAGGTTTCGTGGCATTCCTACTAGCTGTAGTCTGGATATTTAGAGTAGAGAAGAAACCTGAAGAAAGAGTAAGCCCGATGGAGGTATGGTACAGATTCCCCAAGTTCATTCTAGGATTCATCGTTGCTAGCATACTGCTCTCGATCATCATGGTGAACGTAGCAGAAACCATGGGGGTTAGCCTTGCGAAAGCTAAATCTGACTTTGTCGCAAAGTTCTGGGCAACACCAGTAGATAAATTCAGGAGTGTCATCTTCTTCCCACTAGCCTTCGTCGGCATCGGACTAGATACAAGATTCAAAGAACTTATAGCGATAGGTAGAGGTAGACCAGCTGCAGCATATGTTATAGCTCAGATAGTAAACGTAATCTTCGCCCTATTCCTAGTATGGCTACTGTGGGGAGGAATATTCTTCACACCACCACTCGCAGAATAAATCAACTAGTTCTACTCCACTTATTTTTATTTTTGAATAATCTAAGTAGACTAATCTATTGAATCATCTCTAATCCTCGTAGATATAGAGAGATGCTAAGCATGTTAACTATCAAGTGTCCCGTTATAGCTGAGGTTAATCTAAAATTGTTTTTTATCGTTAAGAAGCCGAAGAGGATTCCGAAGATAAACATGGGAAGTATCCCTGCGAGCAACCCTCTATACCAGTGAAGAGCAGAGAATAATGATGCTTGAAGCAAGTTTACTATCCATAAGTTGCCTGAGAAGTTTCTTAGAAGGTTTATCGAGTATCCCCTAAAATACATCTCTTCTACAATCGCTGGAATAGTAGTCATGTAGACTGCATATATCCATGGATTGAGGATGGAGATTAGCTCCAACATTTTATCAACAGGTATAACGTAACCATAGAATAAGTTAAAGAAGACTGTTTCAGCTCTTTCTGGAATAAAGGGTATAAAGAAGATAGATGCAACCCATGTTATCAATATGTAAAAGAGTGCGAAGACTCCACCGTGGAGAATATCGCCAAGAGCAAGTCTGAAAGTTGTCCATATTCCTATATCTCTAAAACTTATACTAAACTTAAACATGATAAATAGCATAATAGATAGAATAGAGAGATATTTTGTCGACTGACCTAAGTAGAATTCAAGCTCGCTAAATGGTACGAAGAATCTCTCAGCACCAGCTACCACAAGCCATGGAACTCTAATACACAACATAACAATTATTGGAGAGAGCCACAAAGATACCAGCAAAGCATTACTATGAATCTTCATTTCAATATTAGATTTTAGATAGTAAGAATTATATTTTTCTCTAAAACTCAATTTCTAACCACAATTATTAGAAGGAAAAATTGTTCTCTAATGATGAATGTAGATGGAGATTAGGGCTGACAATATCTCCTACTGAGACACGTAAAAGAGCTTTCAGATTTAATACATGAAAATGATTATATTAGACTAAAATCTCTTTTCTTAAAGGGACTTTAGGTATGTCGCAGTATGAGTTCCATGCAATGGAAGTTGAAGATGTTGTGAAAGTTCTTGGAACGAACCCTGATAGTGGATTAAGTTCTACAGAAGCTCAAAATAGATTAAAAAAGTATGGAGCGAATATCTTGGTTGAGGAGAAAAGGATAAGTCCTATATTTATCTTCTTGAGACAATTCACGAATGCACTGATCCTCATACTCCTCGCCGCCACAGTCATCACAGCAATACTTGGAGAGACCGTAGAGGCCATCGTTATATCTGTCATAATAGTCTTCATCGGTATTCTCGGATTCGTTCAAGAATATAGAGCGGAGAAAGCATTAGAGAAGCTTAAAGAACTAACCGCTCCCACTTGTAAAGTCTTAAGAGATGGTAATATCGTTACAATACCAACTGAGCAAGTAGTCCCTGGAGATATACTCATACTCGGTGAAGGCGATATCGTGGCCGCCGATGGTAGACTTATAGATTCCTGGGGACTCAAAGTAGATGAATCAGCTCTCACCGGTGAGTCGGTACCAGTAGAGAAGGTGACATCTAAACTCTCTGCTGATGTCCCTCTCGCAGATCGATTAAACCTAGTCTACGCAGGAACCTTAGTGACCTCTGGTAGAGGAAAAGCCGTAGTCATTGCGACGGGTAAGTCTACAGAGTTTGGAAAAGTGGCGACATATACTGTAGCGGTAAGTGAAGAGAAGACTCCATTAGAAGTTAGGATGAATGAGTTGGGGAAGAAATTCGGCATCCTAGCGATCACGATCATAGTCGCACTCATCATTATAGAGTTAATCGAATCACTATTGTTAGGAGGACTAACCCTCGAGTTCATGATGGAGGTCTTTATGTTCAGCGTAGCTCTAGCAGTAGCAGCAGTTCCTGAAGCACTACCAGCCATAGTTACAGCATCATTAGCGATAGGTGCTTGGACTTTGGCAAAGCATGGAGCCTTAGTTAGAAAATTAGCGGCCGTGGAGAGCCTAGGATCTACGCAAGTTATGTGTTTCGATAAGACTGGCACTCTCACAAAAGGAGAGCAGACTGTTAGAGCAATCTACGTAGATTCAAAGCTCTTAAATGTTACAGGGACAGGTTTCAACGCTGATGGAGTAGTTGAAGACATTCCGAAAAATTCGAAAACCTTCGATCTACTCCTTAAATCTTCTATTCTATGTAATGATGCATCTGTCTCCTACTCTGATGGTAAGTGGAAACATTCAGGAGACCCGACTGAAGTAGCACTACTCTTCATGGCCATCAAGGCAGGAATCGACCCTTCGAAGGTCTCCAACTCCTATCCTCGAGTAGCTGAGAATCCATTCACTAGTGAGAGGAAGATGATGTCGACGATAAACATAGTGGATGGAAAGCCGTTCTCATTTGTAAAGGGAGCGCCTGAGGTAGTTATCCAACGTTGTACTAAGATCTTGGTCAACGGTGAAGAGAGACCGCTTGATGATACTACAAGAACTAAGCTACTGGAGATCAATGAACAGTTAGCATCCCATGGACTGAGAGTTTTAGGTTTCGGATATAGAGAGATGGAGAACCCTGATGTATCTGCCTCTGAGAATGAGCTCACCTTCCTAGGTCTCGTCGGATTAATAGATCCTCCGAGACCTGAATCAATTAAGGCGATAGAGGTAGCTAAGTCTGCAGGAGTCAAGCCAGTTATGATAACTGGAGATCACAAACTTACAGCTATAGCTGTCGCTAAAGAATGTGGAATAGATGCAGACTATGTTATAACAGGTCAAGAGCTAGAGGCGATGGATGCTAAGGAACTTGCAAGAGATGTAGAGAAAGTAACAGTCTACGCTAGGACTACTCCTATCCAGAAGCTGAAGATTGTAGAGGCATGTAAAGCAAGGGGAGCATCTGTCGCGATGACTGGAGATGGAGTCAATGATGCTCCTGCACTGAAGAGAGCTGATGTAGGAGTGGCCATGGGGATCAGGGGAACAGCAGTAGCAAAAGAGTCTTCAGACCTTATACTAACAGACGATAGTCTAGCCACGCTAGTGAAGGCAATAGAGCTTGGGAGGTGGATACTAGACAACATCAAGAGATACTTAGCATACCTTCTCCAAGCGAATCTAGTAGAGATCGTAGTCTTATCTTTTACAACACTCTTCCTCTTAAGATACTTAGGATTTACAGGTGAAGAAGCTTTAGCATTACTACCTGTACACATACTTTACATAAACTTGGCGACAGATGGATTACCAGCTCTTGCCCTAGGCTTAAGTCCTCCCGACCCAGACTTAATGAATAGACCACCAATAAAACGTGGTGAGAGCGTCTTCTCAAAAGAAGTTGTTAGCTTCTTGATAAGAGCCTTAATAGTTGAGCCACCGGTGATGATATTTGCATTCTACAGTGCACTACCATATGGAATCGATGCCGCAAGAACAAGACTTTTCCTACTCTTTGTCGCAATAGAGCTAGTTGTAGCTATAAGTTGCAGGTCATTGAGGCATACGGTCTTCAAGGTGAGACCGCACAAATGGCTTATCCTAGCAGTTTTCTGGGAGTCTGTGTTAATAGGACTACTTATATGGTTCCCAGTAACAAGAGAGGCACTGCATCTTAGTCTCCCCACAATCGAAGATTTTATGTGGATGGGCTTTGGAGGCATGGCGACATTCCTCTCAATCGAATTATTAAAACTAGTATCGATAAGCCGTTACAATAAACTTTCCTCAACTAACCCTAATGTATTAAAATAATCAAACCTTACCAATCCTATTATTCTTCTAAACCTTTAACCACTATTGTCTTTTAATCTCTCATCACGATGACATAGTTTCAAGATTTTCTTAACATCTCTTGATAAAATAAATTATGAATTGGATGGATGATTAAATCTTATATGTTCTAGTAAGCATGGTAGAGTAACAAACATAGTCCTAGATAATAAGAATAATGAATCTTCTCAGTAACTAGTTCTCAATGTTCCTATAAGATGGATCCATAAAGTTAAATTCTTAGAATGTTTTTACTAAACTTTTCAAGAATAATATTTTTTAACGGCTCTTCTCGATCTCTCTCGAAGTACACATGGTTGAAGCGGTTTCTGGATCACATCCTATCAAGATAGAGGTTCCGATGTGGTTTTGGGAGTTATATCATATCGTGATAATAATCTTCATAGCGATAGACCTGTTTGTAGGTGTGAGAAGAAAACATTCAATGACCTATAGGGAAGCAGGTGCTTGGTCAGCATTGTGGATTATCATAGGACTTGCGTGGGGTTTATTCGCATACTGGTTTGGAGGTCCAGAAGCTTTAGCTCTATATTATGCAGCTTTCGTCACAGAAAAGAGTTTAAGTATGGATAATCTCTTCGTTTTCGCAGTAATCTTTGGATATTTTAATGTACCGCTTAGAGTACAGCCTATAGTTCTCTACGCTGGAATAATCACAGCTATAATGCTTAGAGCGGTCTTTATTGCTGGAGGAATATGGCTCATAGAACAATTCCACTGGACTGTATACGTCTTTGGCGCAGTATTAATCTATTCAGGAATAAAGCTACTTAAAGCAGGAGAAGTAAAAGTAGATCCTTCTAGAAACCCTGTAATAAAATTTGCTAAAAAGTTCTTCCCGATAACTGACCTATACGATGGTGCAAAGTTCCTAATTAGATCAAAGCAGAGCAGTAAACTGATGTTTACACCATTGCTATTGGCTCTCTTAGCTATAGAGACTACAGACGTAGTTTTCGCATTCGACTCTGTGCCAGCTGTGATAGCGATTACCATGGACTTCTTCCTAGCATACACATCGAATATATCTGCAATTCTAGGGTTAAGAGCATTATATTCTCTAATAGCAATAACAATATTCAGATTCAAGTATGTTGGACCAGCTCTATCAGGAATCTTAGTATTCCTTGGAATAAAGATCTTCATAGCATCAATAATGGAGATACCCTTATGGCTATCAATCGGAGTTGTCTTCACAGTTCTAGGCTCAGCAATAATCCTCTCAATAATAAGAGGAGAAGTAAGGAAGGAGGTTGAAGAATAAGAGATATAAAACTAGGTTATGGAAAAGAGACCAACCACATCAATTAAGATTTATAATTAAAAACTATCTTTAATACTCTTAGAGGATAATTAAATTAGATAAGCGGGGGTAGCCAAGCCTGGTCAACGGCGCAGGGTTCAGGTTCTCAAATAAGAGATGAGAACCCCTGAATTAAAGTGGGGAATCCCGTAGGGGTTCGTGGGTTCAAATCCCACCCCCCGCAACTATATCTAGGCCACTCTAGAAAGGGTGAAGAAGGTAATGGACAATCGAATTGGCGAATTTTAAATACATGGTTCTTTAAGTAGTAGAAGATTATGAACTGATAAATTGCCTTCAATTGAAAATATAGTAAAATTGGTAGAGAATAGATAATCATCGTTAATCTGAGATTTAACAAGATCCAACATAACGGAGATTCAGTAATTTAAAAGTTTAAAATTTGGTTTCAGAGTTAAGGATAAATTCTCCGGGAAGGTACTGAGTGCTAGATGTCTATGGTCTTCAAGATACGAGTCTGGCTTGAGGCCATTAGAGTCAAGTTCTTTTTAGCTGGTATTCCGCCAGTTATCCTAGGTACGTGCATAGCATTCTATGATCTAGGAGTATTTAATATGCTCAACTTTCTATTAACATTAGCGGGAATCATATTTGTAATGATCGGGACATATACCTTTAATGAGTTCTTTGACTATAGGAGTGGTGTAGATGTTGTGATTATGGAAGAAGATATTACACCGTTTAATGCGGGGAGCCGTATACTTCCAAGAAAGCTACTTGAGCCTTCAAGTGTTTTTAAGATGGGGTTAGTTTCATGGATAATCGCTTCCACTATAGCGGTGTACTTTACAGTGACAGTGGGTCTATACATTATCCCTCTGACTATTATTGGATTCCTCGCAGGTGCATTCTACACTGCGCCTCCACTGATGTGGGCTTACAGAGGACTAGGAGAAGTGATGATAGGGTTAAACTATGGTATACTAATACCTTTCGGTAGTTATTATGTTCAAACGGGCAGTCTTCCATCAACCAGCTTTCTAATCCCTTCACTAGTACCAGCAGCTCTGATAACTGCTGTAATATGGATTAACGAGTTCCCAGATTATCGAGCGGACAAGTCCATCGGAAAGAATAACCTTGTAGTTAGGCTAGGTAGAGAAAATTCTAGAAGTTTCTACATTTTCTTAATGGTATTTAGCTATATCTCCATATTATTAGGAGTCTTTATGGAGATTATTCCATTGATAGGTCTTATCGCTCTTGCAACAATCCCATTAACAGTTAGAAGTATATCTACTTGTATTAGATATTACGAGTATCCCCAGAAACTGAAACCAGCAATGGCTGGCACAATCATAACATATGCTTTAACGACGATGCTATTGTCAATTTCATACGTAATCGGAAGTGTAATGTAAAGATTACGGTTATGAATAGGTTTGTTTTACCTCCATATATTCCGCCCTCACTTATAATGCGACAAGCAATGACACTTACAACGTTTAAAGAGATAACGGGATGGAGAGGTTTAGGATACTGGCTCAGATACATTAAGACTCTCTTAAACGTTGCAGCTGGGGCCATTGGTCTAGGATGCTTCGGATACCCAGTACACCCAGTTTACGAAGTCACATCTAACTGCAATTTAAGATGCGTCCACTGCCATGCAAGAGGTGGCGAAAAAGGGGATAGAGAATTACGTACAGAAGAAGCAAAGAAGATTATAGAGAACCTTGCACATGTTGATGATTTCCGTATGCTCGTCTTTACAGGTGGAGAACCTCTTATAAGGAATGATCTACTCGACCTTGTCAGGTATGCTCGAAATATGGGGTTTAGCATAGTAATTGCTACTAACGGTGTACTAATCACTAGAGATGTGGTTAGGAAGATGGTTGAGAATGGTGTTGAAGGCGTTGCGGTAAGCATAGACTTTACCTCTCCCGACCAGCATGATGATTATAGAGGGGTCAGGGGGGCATTGCGATCAGCCATTAAAGGAATAATAAATGCTCGCAGAGAAAAAATGTACACTCAGATAAATATAACGTTATCGAGGAGAAACTTAAACCAGCTTAAGCAATTACTGGAGATTTCAGATAAGCTTGAAGCACATGTAACACTACTATATCAGTTAATGCCTTCTGGAAGAGGAGAACAGCTCATCAATGAAGCATTATCCATAAGTGAATTTTATTACGTAATAAAAACTTTAGAAAATATCCAGAGCACGGTTAAGCCTATCATAATACCTGTAGGCCTACCTGAATTCTTCGCATACTTAGCTCTAAAGAAGAATTTAAATCCGAGGCTCGCCTCACTAATCTTTAAAGGATGTATAGCTGGAAGGGGAATGTTCTATATTAAACCAAATGGAGATGTATGGCCATGCCCCTTCCTACCAATTAATACTGGAAATCTCTTAGAAAAGAATGCGGAAGAAATATGGAGAGGAGAGGTATTCAATATTTTTAGAGATAGAAGAAACTTGAAAGGATTTTGTAGAGAATGTAATTTAAGAGAAGTATGTGGAGGCTGCCGTGCAAGATCATACGCATACTCTGGAGATCCGCTCTCTTCTGACCCCTCCTGTTTTCTCAATAGGAATTTATCAAGAGATAAATATTTATAGATAATACATCGAGAAGAACTACAGCTTTATCTTATAGTCAGTAGACATTCTTTCCAGCCTCCTTCATCAGATTAACCCCCGACTTCTACAAAATATAACCTCGGTTAAGCTTATAGGATTATTTCTGTAACTCACATATACATAAAATAATAAAACTCATCAATCTTAAGATAGCTTATAGATATGTTTATCCAATAGTAGATATGTTCATCTATATTAGATGAGTAGGTTGAAGAATCTATTTAAAATTACATTTAATGATACGAATTCTTACTTATTGATAGATGATGGTGAAGCGTGTATAATAGATGCAGCAGCTCCCACCTACCTATTAGAAGATGTATTGAAAGATGTTGATGTTAAGTATATCTTGATAACTCATGTGCATCCAAGACATGTTAAATTTCTAAAAGAGGTCAAATCAAGATTTAGTGGAGAGATCTCAATTCACAGAGATGACCTTATTCTTCTTAATGAACAGTACAGTGAAACTAAGCCTGACATCTTACATAAACATATGCAGAAGGTTAAAGTAGGAAATCTTAGTATCGTGGTACTCCACACACCTGGACACACAGATGGGTCTACATGTTTTACAGTAAGAGAATTGAAGATTCTATTTTCAGGAGATACTCTTCTAAAAGGAGGTTATGGAAGAATATCAAATCCTCATTCTATGGGTAAGATGGTGGTAAGCCTAAAGAATATCTCTAGGAGTTTATCTCCAGATACTATTGTTTATCCAGGTCATGGTCCAGAGACTAAGATATGTGAAGAGGTTTGGCTAGATGGTCTAGATATGCTTTCATAACAATCCAGATTCTGGAATAAATAACTTAAAGATATTATGGAATTAACTATAGAGTTTACTACGATTGGTGTACTACTTCTAAACATAGTTTAAGTTAACTTATTATCTCTGCTTAAACTATTCTAGATGGGATAGCATCGGTGTCAACCTTAGATCTTGTACCAACCTATGTTAAAGGAATCGATAGATTATTGTTCGGAGGATTCAAACTAGGAGAACTCTACTTCATATACGGTGAAGAGAAGTCTGGAAAGACGAGTTTAGCTTTAACCCTATGTGCTTCAGCTATAAGAAATGGTTTAAGACCACTCTTCCTAGATTGTTCTATAAGACTTCATCCTCAAAGAGTTCTACAAATCTTAGAATCTTGGTCACTAGATCCTTCAAAGCTATCAATAAGAATGATTCAAGATTTCCAAGATCAAGAAGACTTTATCCTACATCTCTACAATTCAGAGAAACTATTCGACATAATAGTATTAGACGATTTTACACATCAACATAGGATAGAGATGTATGGAGAAGTGAGGTCTGATCTACCAATCTATAAGAGATTGGCCATGCAAGTTGCTATGTTATCTGAGCTAACTACAAGAGATAAATCTCTTGTAGTATTGATAGGTCAAGTACACGATCTACCTGAGCAAGAAAATAGAAAAGCTGTAGCATACAGAATATTGAGCCACTGGGCAAGATGGATTATCAAGTTGACAATAGGCTCTAAAGGTTTTAGAGAATTATTTTTAGAGAAGCCTGAAAAAACTGGTCCAGCGTATTTCATCATTAATGAAAGTGGTGTAGGTGAACCTAGTTCTAAGGTGGAGTAAACTTAGAGATATATGCTGAATAGATCCCTATTCCAGCTAGTAGTATGAGTAAGAAGCTAAAGAAGAGCATGTACTTGGTAGTCCTAGGATTACGTAGTTTGGTAATAGCATTTACGTACAGTAAGACTCCCCCTCCACCCATTAAATAGTATAGAGCTATAACGATAGTCTCTGCATGGCTCTGTGCATTAATACTCCAGAGAAATACTCTGATCGATCCAGTTGGTAGAAAAGCTATCGGTATAGGTTCCTCAGTAGTAAGAGAATAAATCAAACCACTTAGAAGAAATATGATGAAGAATATTAAGAATATTGAGTATATAGTTATAGCTGTCTCAGTTCTTAAGCTACTAGCCTTTTCTTTTAAGTACTCTATTATAGAAGTCTTTCCAGCCCTCACCATATTCTACATGGATGAGATGTAGAAGCATCTTAAAAACTTACAATCTTCTAACCTAGGTAGAAATCGCAACAAGAATAATTCAAGTGCCGGTGTTCTCTAACTCTTCATTACTACTACTTTTTTCAAGAGAGACTATAATATGTCTCTCTCCATATGTGTATATCTCGTACTCTAATTTACCTGTCTCAAAATCCCTTACTTCTATTACACTTCTAACTAGATTTGATGAGGGCATCCCTGTTGGAACTTTTAAAACTAGATCGAGTTCATACACCTTCTTAACTTCTCCATCTTTGAGAAAGATTACTGTATCTATTATCTTCGGTATAGATCCAAGTTCTAATCTATTGATAAATCTCTCTATGGCATCGATTGGGTCGCTTGAATGGATTACTCCAACCATACCTATACCGGCCAACCTCAGATCTGCGAAAATCTGGAAATCTTTCAATTTCTTCATCTCATCGAATATTATGTAGTCAGGTCTAACTAGTAGCATTAACTCTGCAGTCTTTTCAAAATCTCCTTCTAGAGGTCCATAACGAGTAACCTCAAGACCGACTTGTAGATCTCTTGGAGACTCAAATGTTTTAACGATCTTCCCTTGTGAAACATAGAATTCTGCTAAACTACTTGCGAAAGTAGTTTTCCCTGATCCATGTGAACCAGTAATCAGTATTCCTTCAGCTCTCTCCATTAATCTTTTCACAAACCTTTCTGATAATTTGTAATCTTGGAGAGTGAGCTTAGTCATAGGTCTAGATATCGTAATCTCTAGACTATCTGAGAAGGGTGGTTTAGTGATAACAGCTCGATACCGACCAAGCTGAACTACCATAGCATTACTTTTCAATAACTCTATGCTTCCCTCTCCTCCTATTCTAGCCGTCTCAAGTATCTCATTTATCATATTGTTTAACTCTTCTTCTGTGAGAGGTTCTTCTCTAAGCTTAACTAATATGAATCTTCCTGGTTTTCCTCTCTTGGCCAATGGAGATAGATTTGCTTTTAGATGTACACTTACTGTATCTGCTGTAAAGTAATCTTCGAATATTAGCTTAGGCTTCTTCTCATAAGCTTCTATATAATTGACTTGTACTCCTTCAGCTTCTGCTACAAGTGCTTGAACGTAATCCGATGTATATAGTACAGCGTGCTCACCTTTAGCAAAATCTCTAATTATCGCATCTATTCTCCCACTACGTGCAAGTTTGATATCTTCTAAAGTTGGTCTCTCTCCAGCGAATCTAATTACATAACCCTTCCGCTCAGCTAACTCTCTAATCCTCTTCACTTGTTCTAATCCTCTAAAACCTATCTCTTTCCCCTTAGATGCCTGAGCCTGAAGCTCATCAATTACAGCTACTGGAAATATTATTTCACAGTTCATTAAATCTTCTTTTTCAAGTAATTCTAGAAGTTTACCATTTATTATTATACTAGTATCAGGGACTATTTTTCTGAATTCAGACACATTCTATCATCTACTAGCTATCATCACTAGATAAAAAATTTAGCTCGGTATAGAGGAGAAGCTTATAATATGGTTGGAAAGATTTGGAGATCTCGTTACAGCTATGTTCTTCTGGATCTTCTTCTTATATCTAATAATAAAGATTACAGTGGATAATACTATGGCAACCTCTAATCCAGCTATTATTCTGAGAACATCCAATATAGTAAGCTTTCTTACTAATGTAATTCTTATAGTGGTATCTCCCGAGATCTTTAAAACAGATCCTCCATACCAATCATCAATAATGAATTCGATCCTGTAGGTTCCAGTTGGTAAAAGAGCTGAACCAGAACCATTCAAATAGTTTAATCTAGAACCATTTATTTTGAGCTCTCCACTAAGAGCTCTCTCATTATTTGGGAGAAATGCTTGTATATTGATAGAATGTAGCTGGACAGGAATAGTTTTTAATTCTCCTCTACTGATCTTAAATTTACCACTATAGATTTTGAATTGATTTAAATAAGCATGTACTGAGATCTCTTCACCACCATCTGAAACCAAGTTAGGGACTGCGGTTTCACTATCAGATAAAAGAATATACGCTATATCATCTACAACTACTGATTGCCGCCCATCCACCACTACAGATATATTCTCAATAATTCTATTAAGTCTAGGCTCATAAAAAAGAACTGATGATATAGGAACTGTAGAGTAAGAGATTCCCGAACTGCTTCCATTAGATGAGAGAATTCTTAAAGTCTTGTTTAATGCTTCTCTAACATTTATCATAACTGATTTCGCAGTTCTCACACCAGCCCATCTCATGAAGCTCTTATCAACAACGTATATCTCAATTCTTTGAAGATCGAGACTTGATGAATTGTTCTTCTCTAAACTTCTAGGCTCAACGCTCAAGGGATGTTTAACTTTCAATATTGCTTCTCCCATCCTAACAGGTATTATGCCTCCAGACCCTACTGTGTGTAGATTAGGAATAGATAATTTCACGGTATCTCCCTCAATCTTACCGATAACTCTACCAGCAATTGACTCCATCTTAACTAGGTATGGGCGACCATTCAATCTTCCTGAATAATTAAACTCATCCCGATAAACTAGGTCTACAACGATCTCTCCATCATATTCACCCTCTACTAAGTTGAGATCTTTAAGCATGATCGTTAATTCAGTTCCAGCTGGGATGAGTACCCTTCCCCCTACATCTGTGATAATGAATGCACTCTGGTTACCATTAGCTATATCGATCAGAAGCATTCCTTTTTGTAGTCTATAATTTAGTTGGACAAAATTAGATAGTTGAGCTCTCTCAGATAGGATAATAGTTAAGTTTCTTCCATTATTATTTAGAATCCATTCTCCAACTGGGTCATCATCGTTAAAAGTTTTGATTAAAGTTGGTTGAAGAGGAGAGAGATCATATGTTTTAATATCTTTTGAAGGAGAGATTAAACTCAATGTAGTTTTCTCTTCTATAACCATTGCCCAGAGCTGTTCTCCCTTCTCAAAATATAGTATTCCACCATCGAGTAGTGGAAATAAATAATTTCTACTGAAACCAATCATTACCGATGGATCTTTAGCTTGAGGTTCTGCAAGAGAAGTATGTAAAAATAGTGTTGAGGAGATTATCAGAATTATTAAGAAGGACTTGTAAATCTTCATCTCCATATTATTTCGCCATCTTTAAAGATATGATAACGTATACCATTATAATCAATATTGAAGAGATTACTATGAAGTTGCTATAGACCCAGAAATATGTTAGTAAAGATAGAGTTAAGGTTATGAGAGTAGAGAGTATCAAGGGATTCAGGTCTCTTAAGCTTTTGGGGAAGCTAGGCTCAATTCTCTTAATAATAATGAAGATTAACGATAGACAAGATAAAGCGGTTAAGATTGTGAAGATGCTGTTCACATATTCAGTTAGTGTATAGCCTTCTCCTTGAAGTATGGTTCTAGGAACTCTCGATATTAAGGTTGAAATAAAATTTGTGGGAGAAGGCTTCTCTACCTCAGAACTGATTAAGAGAGAGATGTTCAGGATTAAAGCGATGAGGTAGCTTAATACAATGTTCTCAGATCGATTCTCATATAGAGCTCCTAATAGTGTGAAGAGGGGGAAGGCCATGAGGAAGCCTGTGGCTAACCCTATCAGTGGGAGAGGATATCCGCTTACGAGTAATCCGAAACAAGTAATGGAGGGAACTATCGTAAAAGAAAAGAGTATTATTGAAGAATATTTCGAGATAGCTAAAGATATGAGAGAGAATAGCCCAATTAATGTAAAGTAATCTATCTGGGTAAACTTAGACAATATATAGAGTAGAGTGTAGATGTAAGGTGACAACAAGATTAAAGTTAAGATCATCGTTGAAGTATTCATTCATGAGTTCACCTAGAAGCGAGACTCCTTCGGAGGCCTTCTAAAAGATCTTTAAGCTTCACTATCTTAACAGAATCTCTTAATTCTGTCTTAAGTTTTCTCAATCTCTCAACCTCATAGTTTATCGCATCCTCTTTTACAATTTCTATGACTTCATCTGAGATATCCAATATAAGTACTTCCAGTTTAAACCTCTGAAGATCAATATTCTTATTTAAGAAATCTAATTCTTTTAGCATTATTAATCTAGAAATGTATATGATTATTCCTCCTGAAGGCTCCACCTCATCTTTTAAGATTAACTCTCCATAAGTATGTTTTAATTGAATGTAAATTGGCTTTTCTTCATCATATTCTAGGATCCACATTCTTGAGCCTTCTCTCAGATAATGTAAAGCATAAGAGATTATTATCTGCATTACCCATGTTTTGATATTTCCAATAGAAGGTATGTCTAGGTCTAGTCCACTCCCGACTCCTATAATGATGTCTGAAGATCTTCTCTTAGCGTAATCTTTAACATAAACCTCCTCTCCTCCTATTCTAGCTGTCCTCCTCCAATCAACTTTTTTTAAAGATGATTGTAGACTCTCTACACTTTCTCTATATTCTTCATCGATACCTATGAATGGATTAAGTGTGTAACCAGGCTGAATAGAACCTCTTATCGCAGATGTTGTTAATACTCCTCTTGTTCTTAAAGGTTCTTGGAATGAGAATATTATCCCTACATTATCCAATTTAATAGTTTTAGCTACAAAATCAAGATCATCTTTAACCACTAGTATTATCGGTCCAATCTTAATTAATCCTGCTCTTCCAATCTTAACGATGAATTCTAATAAGATCTCTTGATTAGAATCTATGATTCCAGTCCAGCTACTTCTTCCATCATCTATTTTTACTCCTTCATCAAGAATTACTTGAACTTCTCCTCTATACTTATCTGAGACATTACATTTGACGTGTACTCTTACTGTTGCTTTCTCACCAACAAGTAGAATATTGGGAGAGATGGTTAGAGATGATTTGAAATAGTTCTCATCTATTCTTTTAAGTTTTTTTAAGCTTCTGGTTACGTAGAGTGTTAATGTGAGTACTATAAATATAGGTGTTAAGATGATTGCGGGATGGTTAATTAACAACAAGGATGTTGCTGAGAAGAATATTGCAGAATACTGATATATTCTTACAGCTTGAACTGTTAACTTCATCTAGGGGGCTCTACCTCTTCAACGATCTCATCCAATATCTTAAGAATTTCACGACGTAAAGTCATAGGGTTGACACTTCTACTCTTCAAGATGATTCTATGATTGAATACTAATTTAACTACTGATTTGATATGGTCTGGAGTAACATAAGACTTGCCATCGATTGCAGCTGCGGCCTTTGAAGCGTATAGAAGATATACTTCACCTCTAGGGCTCACCCCCAGTAAGATGTCTTCACGTTTTCTAGTCGCATTACCTAACTTAACAATATACTCGAGAATAGATCTATCAACATATACTTTGCTAGTTAAATCTATTGCTTTAAGTATCTCTTCTAAACTTGCAATCTTTTCAACATCGATCTTCTCACCATGTAGCTGTTTCTTACTAAGTATCTCTAATTCTGATGAAGCATCCAGATAGTCTATGAAGACTCTTATCAAGAATCTATCGAGCTCAGCTTCTGGTAGAGGGTACGTCCCTTCAAGTTCTATAGGGTTTTGGGTAGCGATAATTAAAAATGGTCTTGGAAGCGGATAGGCTACGCCCTCGATAGTTACTTGCTTCTCTTGCATACATTCAAGAAGAGCTGATTGAGAACGAGGGGAAGCCCGGTTTATCTCATCTGCTAAAACGACATTAGCAAATATAGGGCCAGGTCTAAACTCTAGAGTCCCAGTCGCTCTATTATAGATTAGAGATCCAGTAATATCGCTGGGCATGAGGTCTATGGTAAACTGTATTCTTCTATATTCAAGTCCTAGAGAGTTTGCGAAAACTCGTCCAAGATATGTTTTAGCCGTCCCAGGAGGTCCTTCAATTAGTATATGCCCCTCGGATAATAATCCTATGAGTAAGCTTCTAATAGCTTCCCCCATCCCAACTATTATTTCATGTATATTCGACTCAAGCTTCTCAGCAATATTTTTAATGAAAAGATAATCGTTAACCAATATTCTCACCTTCTACTCTTACGCAACTCATCTAGAATTACGTCTCTCCCCATCTTTCTTTTATCCTTCTTTTTTGCAACATGTTCTTCTCTATATTTATCTACAGACTTCGGTAACCTAGGTAAGAGAATTGATAAAGCAATCGTTATTATAGCGATGATCAAAGTAGTTAGAGTTATGTTCAATTCTCTACACCTACTGGTCGTCTGAAAGACTCAGTAAATAATTCTATTTTATTTACGAATTCATTGATTTCTTCATCAGTTGGATCATGATTTCCAAACCTGATACGTTCATAAAGCTCGTACATGTCTTGGAGTAAGACATACGTGTATCTTGGAATCGTATTATCAAGCCTTATTAAGACTTCTTTCATAGTTGAACTTTTAGGTATAGTTAACCCGTTGACTCTAGTTATCTCTGAGATTATATCATTGAATAATGTTGCAACTGCTCTTTTCTTATCATATGTAGAGAAGTAGGATCTAATATCTAGACTCTTATAGAGAGGATTGGCTTGTGCATCGGATTTAGTAGTTCCCGTATTCTTCTTTAGCTTGGTATACTTAATCAGTAGATAAATTGCTATAGAAGCTAGAGCTGTATCAAAAGTTATCCAGAATGCAGTTTCAAGATCTATCACTGGTACCATTCTTCTTCTACCTCTACTCTAACTACAGGGAGAAATGTATACCATGGTAAAACGTATGTAGGAAAACCTTTAACATCTTCTATAAACTCGATTCTTGTTCCACCTATCTCTTTCCTCAAGAAACTTATATCAACAATTTTCCATACTTCTTCTATATCTGTCCCGATAATGACTTCCGCATCTCCATAATATATTCTCAATTGACCCCAAGGAGTATAATACGTTATTGTAGGTTTACCTACATAATATTCTCCAAAGCTGGGGAGATTGAATAACATCTTCACCCTACTTAATCCTTCAAATGGTTTAGGATTAACTTCTATACTTGAAGCCTCAACTCTGAACAAGTAGAATATGATCTTTATCTCACCATCTGATTTGACATCTATATTTGTAGTCCATGTTCTACCATATCTTACTACCATTAGTGAATGGATACCTTTCGGCACAATGAATGATGCTCTACCATATCTATCAGTTGATCTAAATTCTCCACTTAGTACAACGTAAGTGTTCATAAGAGGATAGGGAGTACCCGTCTCATTACCAACGTAATTTAAAGAATGATTTAAATCTACTTCTAATACATTAATGATCAATCTTACATATTCAGGTTCTACCTCTGTTAAAATTATATTCCTAAATTCTTGAAGTATTTGACCTACTATATCTGGGATAGATAGAATATTTATGGTGAATAGTAAGTATGCAGTCGCGAGAAGAATGGCCACGACGATGAGCACCGCGTACTTCTTCCACATTATTATCCCTAATCTATTATAACATTTCCAGAAACATATTAAGGTTAAGAAACACTACAATTTTTGTTATTTCTGTAAATTCATTATTATCGCAGGTATCTCCTTAAAACTATCCACTATAAATTCAGGGTTTGAAGATAGAAGTAGTTCTCTACTATGTGCTCCTCCTGTAATAGCTATACACTTTATACCATTTTCATGTGCAGCCAAGACATCATAAGTAGTATCTCCTATGTGAATTACTTCTTCTATATTTACACCTAGCTTCTTCACGGTCTCGAGTAACATTTTACCATTAGGCTTAAGGTCTTGAACATCATTTCTCGTCACTACTACATCGAAAAACTCTTCTAACAACATCTTTCTTAAAATCGATTCAACACTCTTTCTACCATTATTTGTAGCAATAGCCATCTTAATCTTCAACTTCTTTAAGAAGGTGAGGACTTCTCTTACATCTTCTCTTAACTCAGCTTCTTCTACAGCTTTAGTCTCAAACTGCTCGAATACATTATCTAATATATTAAAGGCTAGTGCTCTATCTTTTTCATCTAGTCCACTCAAGATATGTGCTAATGGCATATCAGTAGAGATCCATGAGCCTTTCAAGCCTAATTCTTCTAACTTCTCTAGAAACTTCTCTTTTGCTTCTCTCAATCTTAGTTTATGAACTAGTAAGGTGCCATCTAGATCGAATACTACTGCTTTAATCAACATTACTGTCTACTAGATTGTAAAAATTGAAAATAAATAGATTTTATCATTAATGTCAGTAAAGTATGTAATATATTGATCTATTTATTATCGGATTATATGTGTTCCCGCCTTACCTCTTATCGCATTCATCAAGTCTTTTAAGTCAGCAATTATAGCTTCATCTCCTCCAGATTCAATGAATCTTATAGCTGCTTTAACTTTTGGACCCATGCTACCTGGTGGGAAATGCCCCTCATCGTAAAGCTTCTTCAATTCTTCAACTCTTATAACGTCTATCTTCCTTCGGGTAGACTTATCGTAGTCTACGTATATTCCATCAACATCCGTTAGAATTATGAATTTACTTGCACCTAGAGATGTTGCGAGTCTTTCTCCAGCTAAGTCTTTATCTATAACTGCTTCAACACCTCTCATCTCAGAATTCTCTTCTATTACTGGGATTCCTCCTCCACCACTTGAGATCACTATGTACCCTGCATCTACTAACGCTTTTATCCCAGGCATCTCCACCAAGTATTTCGGATCAGGAGATGGGACAACCCTTCTCCAACCTCCTCTAGCTTTATCTTCTTTAAAGATGTATTCAGGATGAATCTTCTTGATCTCCATCATCTCCTTCTCTGTGTAAAATGCTCCAACTGGTTTACTTGGATTAGAAAAATCTGGGTCATTTTTATCTACAACTACTCTTGTAATAATTGTGATGACGTTCTTCTTGATTCCTCTCATTAGTAACTCGTTTGTTAATGCTTGCTGGATCATATATCCTATGAAACCTTGTGTCTCAGCCCCGCATACATCCATGGGGAATGGAGGAACTCCATAAACTCTGAAACCAGCGTCATGCCTAAGTATAGTAGCTCCTACCTGTGGACCATTACCATGTGTTATTGCTAGCTTATATCCATTCTCAATAAGGTCAGCTAAGATCTTACATGTCTGCTTTACGTTCTCATACTGTTCTTCAAAAGTTCCATTCTGACCTCTTCTTAATAGAGCGTTGCCTCCTAAAGCTATAACAACTAATTTCTCTTCTCTACGATTCACACAATTTTTTATAAAAAGTCATTTAAAGAACCTTTCTAAAGCATCTGACCATCCTAATTACTAACTAAGATGAATATCAACTTCTAGAAGAATTTTTAATGAACTCGACGTTTATTAAAATAATATTCTAAGACTTCAAGTGTAATAGAAGAATTTTTAATGATCCTGATAAGAAATATGAATGATTCTTCACTTTAATATTAAGACTCATCTGTTAGGTTACGTTAATATGGGAATATGAAAATTATTATCGTGGAAGTTTTGGAATGAATAGATTAAACGTTAGATTAGTGAGAGATACTTATAAAAAGAAAGATGATGAGGATGTGAAAAACAGGATATATTTATTTCGTTGTCTTCTTTATCTAGATCCTCATTCTCATTATTATAATGCCTTAACTCCTAGTTCTTCCATGATCTTCTCTAATTCTTCTTCATATAATATCTCAGACGTTTTATTCTGAGATAAAGAAATATCAACTTCTTTATCTTTTACACCTGTCAATATTAAAGATACTTGGAGTTTTGAATCGAAAGAACTATCTATTCTAGCACCCCAGATTATTAGAGCTTCTTTATCCATAAGTTCTGAGACTATTTCTGCAGGTCTAGCAGCTTCACTGATCTTCATATCTTCTCCACCTGTAACATGTATTATCGCTCCTGTTAGACCATCGTATGAAACATCTAGTAATGGGCATTCTAAAGCATTGAATGCTGCTTCTTCAGCTCTATTTGGAGTAGATGAGACCCCTATCCCGAGGGCTGCGAGATTCCCTCTCATCATAATCGTTCGAAAATCTGCGTAATCTATGTTTATTAAGCTAGGCTTAACAATAGACTCCATTATACTCAATATCATGTTACTTATTACTTCATCTGCTAATGCTAAAGCGCTCTTTAAACTATATTGAGGATATAGTTCTAATAATTTATTATTATCTATTGCGATAACTGTATGGCAGCTTCTCTTCATCTCTTCTAGACCTTGTAAAGCTATCCTCTTCCTAATACTTCCCTCAAACTTGAATGGTAAGGTGACGAAACCTATTGCTACTGCTCCAACTTCTTTTGCGACTTCAGCTATTAGAGGTGCAGCACCAGTACCTGTTCCCCCACCTAGCCCAGCTGAGATGAAAACTATATCAGAGTCTTCTATAGCTTCTCTAATCTCTTCTATAGATTCTTCAGCAGCTTCTCTGCCTTTCGCCGGGTCTCCTCCAGCACCTCTAAACTTTGTAACAGACTTCCCTAAAACTATCTTATTCTTAGTCTTTATGAGTTCTAGATGTTGCGCATCTGTATTTGCTGCTATTAATTTTATCTTGTTAAGGTTGGGGTTCGTCAGTCGGTTGACGGTATTACATCCAGCTCCTCCTACGCCGATCACCGTAATTCTAACATCATTCAAAATCTCTGCATCAATCAAGATTTCTTCATTCACTTATGTTTGCCTCCGATTGGATAAAATCTCTTACGGCCATTCTTATGGCCTCAGCTCTATTGGGGTATATCCTCTTCTTTACAAGTTCATCTATAGCCTCTATGTAAGGTTCAGGGAGATGAACTGTAACTACTTTCACTTATCTCTCACCTCCAACTCTAGGGTTACTAGAAAATGTAGATGTAAAAATAATTTTGTAATACACTGGTATAACCAATAGATGTACTAAAGCTCTTCTCCACTTGAATAAGAAGTCAAAAAATGATAAAAACACTCATTTCAATACTCACTTATTCCTAGATGTTAAACCTCTAGATTATATTCTCCCTTAAATCCTTCATAGAATTTGAGAAAGCTAAAAATAAAGATTAGTATAAGATATTTTTAATTGGTGGATCGAGAATAAAGAAGAGATGTAGAAATCTTAAAGAGTATGAAGAACTTAAAGAATGGATTAGAAAACTTATTGAAGAATCTGAAGATGGTTCTCCAATAATAGTTGAAGGAAAGAGAGATTTTGAAGCTCTGAGAGGAATAGGGGTTAAAGGAGAGATCATCATATATAGATCTCCTAGAGATCTCGTTCAGAAGCTAAGGTCGATGGGTGTTGATCATGTAGTCCTCCTACTAGATATCGATGAAGAAGGGAGTAAGAAAACTATCTATCTAAAAAAGTTTCTAGAAGGTTTAGTAGAGAAGGTAGACTTAACTTACTGGAATGAGTTGAAGAAGTTTAAGAGCATCGGGCTCACCGCTGTTGAGTCTCTATCAAATATTCTAGATAGATTGGTGAAATAGAGTTGGATATAGATTTTGATTGGATAGCTTCTAGATGTGTTTCAGCTCTCTTACTAGAAGTAGCTACAACACCTAAACCTGGATTAGTAGATAGATACAGCGATTTTCATGAAACTTTATTTGAGCACTTCTTAATATCCTCTTCTTCACTTTACTCATGTTTTAGAGAGTCTGCAGAGATTGGTTACAAGAAACTTGGTAGAGGTCTTGGAGAAGTAGTCTATAGAGGAGCTCGAAACATGATCACATCTCAGAGAGGAGGCAATACCCATCTAGGAGCACTACTTTTAATCTCTCCTCTAGCTTGTGCATCAGCACTATCTAGATCTAAACCTTTAAGTATGGGAGGTCTTAGGAAGAACTTAAAGATAATTCTATCGAGAATGGATTGGAAAGATACAATACATATATTTAATGCTCTCAAGATAGTTGGACCTAGAGGTCTACGTAGAATACCATTCATGGATATTTTCAGTGATGAAACATACGATGAGATAAAGAGACTAAGATTGAAACCTGTAGATGCTCTTAAACCTTTTGTAAATATAGAGGTTGTAGCACATGAATGGGTTAGATTGTATTCAAGGACTATGTATGGAGCTTCACAGTTAATAAAGAATATAGAGAAGATGTCTATGAGAAATGCTTTAGCTCAAACCTTCCTCCAACTTCTCTCAAAATATCTAGATACACACATCTTAAAGAGAGGTGGAAAACCATTAGCAGAAAGAGTATCCTACATGGCATCTAAGATTCTAGAATTAGGAGGAGTAAACAATAGGGAAGGACTTAAAATGTTGAGAGAACTAGATCTCTCAATGAGGAAAAGCTGGAGAACAAGACCTGGTGCAACCGCCGACTTACTGGCTTCATCTATAGCAGTAGTCTTATTATCAGGATACACTTTCTAGCATATTTAGACTTTTCCAGTAAAATGTATCTTGTAAAAATATTTCTATAAGAGGTATAAATCTTTAATCAAGGAAGATGAAGAAGATCTCTAAGTCTATAAGAGATATTCTGCCAACAGTTTCCCCAGACCTCATCTATGAAGTTATACTAACAACAAAATCTAGAGATGGAGAGATAAATGCAGCACCAATGGGTATAAAGTTTCTTGATAATCTCTCTAGCTTCCTTCTCTCCGTCTATAAAGATACAAAGACACATAGTAATCTCATAGAGAGTGGACGAGGTGTTGTAAATGTAACTCGTAACCCTATCTTATTTATCAAGTACCTAGCTAAAGATAAAGAAAGATACTTACATGAAGAGATCGAGGATGCGGAGATAGTTGATGTTCCAAGATTAAAGAATATGGAGGCTTACATCGAGTTTAATGTAGAAGAAGTAATTGATAAGATTTCTAGAAGAGATTTCATATGTAAAGTTGTAGTAGTTTATGAAGGTGTAGGAATAATCGAACCATATAGTAGAGCTGTATATGCGTTAGTAGAGTGTGCAGTAAATATGAGTAGGATTGAGCCTTATCTTGACCAAGGGATCAGTATTGAAAGATTGTTAAAGTCTATCTCATACAGTATAGATATAGTTAAGAAGACTGCGTCTGGAAAGATATTTGAAGAATATCTTAAGACTCTACTTTCTTCTCTTCCTGAGCGTTCTTCTTCCCTCTTGAAAGAATATCTTTCACTATGAAAACCACGTTTATAACTAGGAGCACTATCAAGACTATCTTACCATAAGGTGGATAGAGCTCTCCTCTTAAGAATAGCGATAAATATCCTAGCCCAGACCATGAAGGTATCTTCATACCCGTCCACCTACCGACGATGTTCTCTGGAGGTACAGGTGAAAAATAGTCTGAACCAGTATTCGCATCTCCTTTAGTTATAAAACCTCCATCAACTTTTCTTATAGCTCTATGAACTATGAGTATATTTGTTCCAGGTTTATAGAAAACTATAATATCCCCATTCACGATATCTGCTCTAATTTCATCAGGACTTACTTTCTCTATCAATATTATATCCCCTCTACTTAGAACTGGCTCCATACTTCCACTTTTTACAACTAGTAGTGGGAAGACCTCTCCTGAAAGATTGTATAAAGCAGCTATGACCAATAATCCTAAGAGTATGAATAAGGTGATGAAGACTAGAAAGTTTAAAGCTTTCTTTATCTTGCTCAATCTATCCACCTCAAACCCTAGGTAATCTACTCGGTAACTTTCTACGCGTCTTCTTTACTTTAACTTTTCTTATAGAGATTATCTTTGAGAAGCAGAGGGATACTATGGCAATATTTATGAATGGTAGCAAGATTAAGATTACTGGATTGGAGATTTCTATAGGAAGCATAAATACTAACTCGGTATCTTCTCTCAACTTTATTGAAGAATCATAAGTTCTATTATCATAATTTATCTTTAGAAGGTATGATCCTGAAGGTAGATATACCTCAACAACCCCCTTCTCATTTGTTTCTAGTTCTTCTAGAAAATCTTTATCAGATCTCACTTCAATGTTTAAACCTTCAAGTGGTTTATTAAGCGTATCATAGAATATGCTATTAAGTTTGTAGACTTCAGCGGTTAATATTATTTGCTTAGGAGAATCGAGAGTTAAAGTTTTCGAGGCAACCCTAGATTTCTTAAAGATGACATCTATCTTCACCTCTCCACTCGGTAATCTTTCAGAGAAAGAATTACTTTCAGATAGACTTATCGTAGAGATTTTTTCTCCGTTAACATATATGTTTACTTCACCGAAATTCATAGGTTTCTCATTCTTCAATATCACTGATCCTTGAAGAGTGTACACACTTGTGCTTAAAACTACTAACATCTCATCTCTAACTAGATTTATCTCAGATGGTTCTACGTTTACGTTTACACCTTTATAGTGAAGTCTCTCGATATAGATTGTTGAATTTGGTAGTTCTCTAATTCTAGCAAAACCATTATCATCTATCTTAGCCTCGATCTGTTTATCTCCGATCGAGAGTATTATTCTTCCACCATCTATGGGTTGTCGTTCACCATCTACTATAGCTAATCTTACATCTAAGATCCCAGGAGCAACTATCTCTGATACTTCGCTATCAAGAGTTAGGGTTAATTCACCTTCAGCAACTTTGAACCCGTAGAAGTAGGTTTTATAAGAGTACTTTGTTAATGGGATGTTCTCGAAAGATG
The DNA here is from genome assembly GCA_025058515.1 of Aigarchaeota archaeon. Classification (GTDB taxonomy): domain Archaea; phylum Thermoproteota; class Nitrososphaeria_A; order Caldarchaeales; family Wolframiiraptoraceae; genus Geocrenenecus. The sequence goes on along the minus strand of JANXDW010000026.1, from coordinate 39,668 downwards.
CTACTCCAGATGAATTAGTAGTACTTGAGATCTTCGATTTACCTACGTATAATTCTACGGTAGCATCTTGGATCATCGATTCTTTATCTTTATCGTATACTCTTACAAACGCGTTCTTTACATTAAGTTTAAGAGTATACTCTTCAGATACTTGAGGATTGATCTCCAGCTGACCACAATCTACTCCCATAACATGTCCTTTCAATAGATAGGTTATCGGAAGTAACTCACCAATTCTAGCCACGCCTGAAGGATCCGTCTTGAATGAAAAATATGGTTCATTACCTCGAATATATGCTTGTATCTCAGCTACTATAGGTTTATCGTTTAGATTTAGAGTATTTACAGTAATGTTCTTACCTCTAATCTGTATCGTTATTTCTTCTTCATCTCTTGTAATGTTAACTTTATGCTCTCCTATCTCTGTTTTATCAAAATACAATTTCAATATATATCCAATTGAAGTAGGAACATTTTCTAAAGTTGCATATCCTCGAGAGAAGTCAAGAGGGATTTCTAGAAGATTTTTCTTAAGTAAGCCTTTAAGATATTTTACAATCATGGAGTTCACAAGATGGACGCCATCAACATTGATCTTAATATCGTAGAATCCTGCTTTAATGGAGCCTTGTACTGTCTCCGATTTTACTTCATAATCTTGAAAGAAGACAGTGGTATCAGCTATTGTGAGATTTAGCTTAAATTTTCCAAATGGAACATGATCAAACCTGAGCTTCCCATCTTTTGTTGAAGTCCTAGCTACTAATTTATTATTCATATCTCTTATCTCTCCTACGAGATCTACGTTGAATCCTGAGACAATTTTTTCTCCATCAAAATCATAGACTGTTATATTAAGTCGAACGGCTTGAGCTGTTATAGAATATTCTACATCAGAATCTTTCACTTTAATGACCTTAGCGCTCGAACTATAGACTACGTATTCTTGGAGTTTAGCAATTAGATAGTAATCACCTTTCGGAACAAGTTTCAAGACTGAGTAACCTGTAGAGTTTGAGCTCTCTTTAAAATAGGTCTTCTGACCTAGTTCTCCTACAAGCTCCACTATAACTCCTTGAATAGGTTTATTCATAAAATCCAAGACTTTAACTATCACTCTATATAGATCTAGCTTGATATCGATGTTTTTAGTATCAATAGAGCACTCATATTCTAGTTCAAAATTTAAATTAGCATAGCTGACGTTTATTAAATAGACCATACTGTTAGCTTCACTCAAAGGAAGATATGAGAACTCCACCTTACCGTTTCCATCTGTTCTACCAGAATACCTTAATGTATTATTCTCTGAATGTTTTATTTCTATGAGAGTATTTGACAATCGGTCTCTACCATACTTATCCCAAAAAGTGATACTCCATTTACTTAATACTCCAACTTTAACTTCTTTCGGAGTCAACGCGCTATAATTGAAATCTGAGATTCTATTAACTAAAAATCCAGAAGGATAATATACTTCAAGAGTGTATAATTTTTTTCCATCAACTCCTGTCAAGGTAGCTTTACCATCTGAGCCTGTTTTTGAAGTAAATGTGTGTGTTGAGTTGAATATCTTCACTATAGCATTTGGGAGAACTTCTCCATCAACTGTTTTTATCGTTATAGTTATTGATGATGCTTCTACAATTGAAATACTGAGGGGAAACAATATCAATATGGTGATTATGATATTTATGTACAGTATCTTAGAGTACATCTCTTTCATAAGACTATTCCACTGCTGATATAACAGTTTCAGAGATATTTATAGAGTTTTTTTAAATCGGTTCTTGAGATCTCTCGAGATAAAAAAGTTTATTGAGCTTTTTAACCTTGCATATCTCCATCCTCAAACCGTTCTTATCGATCTAATTAAAGATGATTTTAAACATAAGGTACGTTTATAGCAAATTACTATCCTAAAGTTATCTTAATGATTTTTAACTATAAATGGTAGATCGATTGAAAATCATCAAGCTAATCTTTTGTAACGTTTATTAACTGAGTTTAATAAAATTGTGATGGTATGGCTATCAAAATCTATCGGGGAGAGATAGAAGTAAGGACAAGTAGAGAAGGTGATATCGTAAATCTCGAGAAATATTTAGTAGAACATTTAGCCAAGTCTGGTATCAATAATGGCGTACTGCATCTATTTGTTACAGGGTCTACAGCTGCTTTAACTACCATAGAGTATGAGTCTGGTCTTAGAGAAGATTTAATGAATTCTCTTGAGAGGATTGCTCCAAGAGATGCTGAATACAAGCATCATCTTAGATGGGGAGATGATAATGGTCATAGTCATGTAAGAGCATCGATAATTGGTCCAAGCATATCTATCCCCGTAGAGAATGGTAGACCATTACTAGGCACTTGGCAGCAGGTAGTCCTAGTAGAGCTTGATACTAGACCTAGGTCGAGAAAGATTGTAACAACTATTATTGGTGAGTAGACTGTTTCTCAAATATAGTCTCAAGAGTCCACCTAATAGCATTCACTATCTCTCTAATCCTATACTCTTCTCTGAAATTTCTTACCACTATCTCTTTAACCCTATCTCCATCTTGGATTATATTGTAACTAAGTTCTTGCCCAGGGGGTAGCGCCCCCTTCTTAACTCTCTCGCCATCCATCCTACTCATGGCCTCGAGAACTTTCTTAACTAGGAAAGATGAGAAAGGCTTAGTATCTACTGTAACCTTTACCTCAGGATCAATGATAAACCTTAACTCATTTGGAGAGATGATAACTCTGGCTAAAACCTCTCCTGTCTTGGCTTTCAAAATTCTAATCTTTCCTTCTTCAAGTTCTGAGGTCATTGAGGCTTGTGGTTCACCTTTCATAAGAGGTTCTTTAACAACTTCTTTAACTTCTGGGGTTAAGCTCGGCTTCTTGAAACTCTTTTCTACAAGCTTCTCATCAACTACTTCTACCATCAATCTAAGAAGCTCCAACTCTTTCTCAAGATCGCTTATCCTTCTTTCAAGATACTCTTTGAGCTCTGCTAAGATCTTAGGTTTTTCTTTTTCTTCTTGACTCAATATTCCTACACCTCTATTATGTAGGTGATGCTTCCATTATCTTCTTCAACTGTGACCTATACATCTTAATGATTTCATCTACCGTTGTACAATCTTCTGGAGATTTATCCAATCTATATCTTCCAGTAAATCTCGGGAATCTAATCGCTAATCCTGATTCTTCTTTTATAAGATTCCAACCTGCACGGTGTATTGGGCTTAAAGTTATCTCTGCACCTATGATCTCTAATACCAGCCTAGGCTCAAACCAGACATCTGTCTCCACCCCTGTTATGACTCTAGCATGTCTATGAGGGATCTTATATGGTTCAAGTAATGCTGGAAGCTTCTCAAGGTCTTCATCGGTGAAACCGCTTCCAACTTTACAGACAGATGGGAAGACATCTTTCTCAGGATCGTATGCAGCCATCAAGAGTGCTCCATATTTTCCACTTCTCCTACCTCTTCCATAGAATGCTCCTACTACGACTAGATCTACTGTATCTATCATCTCACTCTTATAATCTCGTTTATATTTAATCCAGAGCCACCCTCTTGCTCCTGCTCTATATATTGCTTCTTTTCCTAAACTCTTTACAACCAATCCCTCACATCCATTCTCAATCGCTTCGTGGAAGAACTTCTCTAATTCTAATGGATTATCAGTAGATATTGCTTTACTTAGATATATTCTATCACCTGTCTTCACTATTCTTTCTAGTGTTCTTCTTCTCTCTTCTAATGGTTCTAATGTTAAGTCTCTACCATCTAGATAGAGTATATCGAAGAAGTATAGATTCACAGGATATTCTTCAACTGCTTTCTCTATCTCATGCTTTCTCTTTCTATGCATCAGTTCTTGGAATGGTAAAGTCTCATAAGTCTCAGGATCTATTGCTACAGCTTCACATTCTAAGATAGCTTCATCGGCTAGAATGTTTTCTTGGACAAGCTTGACAACATCGGGGTACTGTGAAGTGATGTTCTCTTGCCTCCTAGAGAAGATCATAACATCCAAATCTTTCTTGTGGATCTGCATCCTTTCACCATCGTACTTATACTCTGCTAAACATTTTCCACCAATCTTTGAGATTATCTCTTCAGCTGAAGAGAGGCGTTCAGCGAGCATGGGTCTTACAGGTCTTCCAATAGAGATCTTTATATTCTTAATTCCTTCAAGACCTTCGAGAGCGGCGATCTTTGCAATATATCCTATATCTGATGTGATATTATATGCTCTCTCAAATATTTCTCTAGTCTCTTTTCCACCTCCATACAAGATTGCAAGAGCATCGAGGATCGTCATATCTGCAACTCCTAATCTTAGCTTTCCTGTAACTATTCTTAAAATATACTTAGCCTCTTTAGGAGTAGCTGAAGATAATAATCCTACCAAGATCTGTACTTTTGTCTCCATAGCTCCTTCTCCAGATGTTTTAGCGATCTTTTCTAATGAATGATATACATCGGATACTGTTAGCTCTCTTGTATGTAGTGTAATCTGGCTACGGGTCTGTAGCAATTTTTCTCCAACTAGACCTACATCTCCAAGTCTACTATACTCTTCTCTAATAAGCTTCTCAGACCGTCCTGAGGCAATCTTTATAGTTCTAAGAGCTAGTTTATCGGCTACACCTAGCTCGATGCCTATGAATGGAGGATATATCTCACCAACTGTTAAATATACAATCTTATCGATAATATCTGGTGGGCTTTTCTTCAAGAGATCTACGAGTAGATTGGTCATCTCTATCCTACTTGTCGTAGCTTCTATCTTCTCGTAGTACTCAACAAGCTGAGAGAATAACATTCCAAGATAACTTTTACTAGATGATAATTAAAGTTTTAAGTTGCTGAGTAGAACATTCTTACCCTAAGATTCTTATAATAAATCTTCACAGAGTTCTAGATTAAAGTATTTTAGAGAGTATCGATGATGATGATATATGATAGACTTCTCATCCGTTAGAGACGTGTTGAGGACATATAAGGGGAGGGCTACAATATGGAACTTGAATAAGATCAGTGGTGTAAGCATAGAATCTATCCCATACTCTATAAGAATCTTGATCGAGAACCTTTTAAGAAATTATGATGGAAAGATAGTTACAGAAGAAGATGTTAAAGCGATATTGGATTGGAGGAATAACATTGGTAGAGAGATCCCCTATCTACCCAGTAGAGTGATATTACAAGATTTTACAGGCGTTCCCGCACTCGTAGACTTGGCCGCTATGAGGGATGCTATGAAGAAGCTAGGTGGAGATCCTAAAATTGTTAACCCACTTGTACCTGTACATTTAATAATCGACCACTCAGTCCAAGTAGACTACTACGGTACAAGCTACGCATTATATCAAAATATCAATCTAGAGATGGAGAGAAATATTGAAAGATATTCTTTCTTAAAGTGGGCTGAGAAAGCATTCAAGAACTTGAAGGTGGCATCTCCAGGATTTGGGATAATACATCAAGTTAATCTTGAGTATCTTGCAAAGGTTGTACATCTTGAAAGAATTCGTGAAGGTCTCGTAGCATTTCCAGATACCGTTATAGGAACAGACTCACATACAACTATGGTCTCATCTATCGGTGTCCTCGGATGGGGTGTTGGAGGGATAGAAGCAGAGGCGGTAATGCTTGGACAACCATACTATATCTCGATACCTGAAGTTGTAGGGGTTAGGCTTGAAGGAGAACCTAAAGAAGGAGTAAATGCAACAGACATAGTCTTAACGATTACAGAGATTCTAAGAAAGAAGAATCTAGTAGATAAGATAGTTGAGTTTATAGGTCCTGGGGTGGAGAAGCTATCTGCACCAGATAGAGCTACGATCTCTAATATGTCCCCTGAGTATGGACCTAGGACAGCCTACTTCCCGATAGATAGAGAAGTACTCAGGTACCTTGAGATTACAGCTAGAAGCCGTGAGCATATACGATTTGTTGAGAGATATTCAAAGAAGATAGGGATATTTAGAGATGAATCATCTCCTACACCAGATTATGTAGAATTAATTACGATAGATCTAGGAGAGGTTGAGCCTACAATAGCGGGACCACTCAACCCAGAGGATAGGATACCTTTATCAAATGTGAAAGAGAGATTCATCCAAATCTTAAACGAGTATCTAGAAGATGCTAGAAAGAGGGGTTTAAGCATAGAGACCTCTCCAAAAGCATTAGTAGAATTCGATGGAGTAAAGACAGAGTTAACTCATGGAAATATAGTCATAGCAGCTATAACAAGCTGCGTCAATACCTCTAACCCTAGCTTAATGATTGGTGCAGCACTCTTAGCTAAAAAAGCAGTTGAAAGAGGTTTATCTACTAAACCATGGGTTAAGACAAGCTTTGCACCTGGAAGCCCAGTCGTAGTAGAGTATCTTAAGAAGGCTGGTCTATTACAATACTTAGAAGCTCTTAGATTCCATGTCGTTGGATTTGGATGTACTACTTGTATCGGGAATAGTGGACCTCTCCAACAAAATATCTCTAACGCTATAAAGACACACCAATTATATGTTGTAAGTATACTGAGTGGTAATAGGAATTTTGCAGGTAGAATTCATCCTCTGACTAGAGGAAGTTTCTTGGCCTCGCCTCTACTAGTAGTTGCATACGCTATTGCGGGAAGAATAGATATTGATCTACTTAACGAGCCTATTGGAAGAGACCCGAATAATAATCCAGTATTTCTTAGAGATATCTGGCCATCAAGTGAAGAAGTGAAAGAAGTCGTGAAGAATGTGATCAAACCATCCGACTTCAGAAAGAAGTACAGTAAGATATTTGAAGGTGGTCCTAAGTGGAGAGAGATCTCTATAGAGAAGAGCGACCTATATCCTTGGGATGAAAAGTCTACTTATATCAGGAGGCCTCCATTCTTCGATGATATTACACTTGATCCACCTCCACTTAAAGATATTAAGAATGCTAGAGTTCTCGTAATGTTAGGCGACCGAATAACTACAGACCACATCTCTCCAGCTGGATCAATACCTGTAGATAGTCTTGCTGGAAAATATCTTATAGAGAGAGGCGTTAAGCCTGAAGACTTTAATACATATGGGTCTAGAAGAGGGAATCATGAAGTAATGATAAGAGGTACATTCGATAATCTTAGGTTAAGAAATCTATTAACACCAGAGAAGGAAGGAGGCTGGACGATCCATCATCCGAGTGGAGAATTATTAAGAATATATGATGCATCTCAACTATACATGAAGGAAGGAGTATCCGCGATCGTTTTAGCCGGTAAACAGTATGGTGCAGGTAGTTCAAGAGATTGGGCGGCTAAGGGACCATACCTACTTGGGGTTAAAGCAGTTTTAGCAGAGAGCTTTGAGAGTATACATAGGAGTAACTTAGTCGGCATGGGAATACTGCCTCTACAATTTGAAGAAGGTAAGAATTGGAAAACTCTTGGATTAACTGGTAGAGAGGTTTATGATATAGAAGGGATCGAGGAAGGACTTTATCCAAGGAAAAAGCTAAGAGTTATAGCTAGAAGAGAAGATGGTTCCGAGATAGTATTCAACGTTATCGCTAGACTAGATACCAATATAGAGGTTGAGTACTTCAAGCATGGAGGAATCTTAAAATACGTACTAAGAAAACTGTATAAAGAATCAAAGAAAAAATAGATCTAATCTTAACTCCTCCTAAATTCTAAAAACTAGATTGGAGTTGAGAGATCTCTGCACCCTTATTACGTGGAGTTGTAAAGATGAATCTAAAACCCTCTATGTTTTTAAGCTTCTTACCCACTTCTTCAACTTCAGAGCTTTCTAAAAATCCATATATCGTAGGACCCCAAGAGCTTTGCCCCACCCCCCTCACTCCTATGTTTTTCAAAAATTCAACAACTTTAGAAGAACTTTTAAAATATCTACCCGATTGAGCTGTTTCAAAGAATCTAGATGTTACTAGGTCAAGTTCTTCTACAGCCTCTGAGAATCTCTCAAAATTCCTCTGCACTATAGATGGTAGTAACTTCATCAAGATTATCAATGAAGCTTCTTTAGGATCTGCCGCATTAAGCATCTTAAATTTCTCTTCTTCAATTCTTCCATGAAGACCTAAACCTTCATTTAAGGGAATAGCTAGAAGAATCATCCACTCCTCGGGGAGGTCGAACCTAGCTAGTAATGGTGGAATTTCTTCCTCAGATGTATTTCCTCCATCTATGACTATGCCGCCTACTTGGAATAGCCAGAATCCTGCACCAGACTTTCTACATCTATTAAACATCAAAGCTATATCTCTAAGTGTTAAATCAAGCTTATAGATCTTAGAAACTGCTAACCCTATTGAGAGGATCGTCTGAGTTCCAGAGCCTAATCCTACGTGTCTAGGGATATGGTTAGAGCACTCAATCATTAACCCATCTATTCCAAGTCTTTTAACTATGTTCTCTGCTAAATCCTTCAACCATCTTGGACCATCTACAATAATATCATTACATTTAGATATTGTGAGAGATAGCTTTGGCTCATTTAAGTATAATCCTACTGAACCCCATCTACGTCCGAGAACACCTATTGGATCGATGAATCCTAGATGGATTCTTGAACCAGCTTCTACCTTGAGCTTCAAACCTCAAACACCTAGACCACCGCCTCAGATAGATAACTCATAATTTATCATTTAAAGTTAGTTTATTAGCAAGTCTCTTTTAGAGCATATTGATGAGCAGTATTCCAGATGTTCAAGATCTAAGGCCAGATGTACCGATCCCAATAAATCGGGTAGGTTTTAAAAACATAAGGATACCTACTGGTAGAATAATTCTTAACGGGTTAGAGATAATTCTCGTCCCAAAGTTTAACATATTTATAGACTTGCCTCGAGATAAACGAGGGATCCATGCTTCTAGAATATATGGTGTTATCTTAGAGATAGTTAAAGAATTTTCAGGAGAGAAAGTGAAACTTGAAGAAGTAGGAGAAGAGATTGCAAGGAGATTACTAAGTGTTCATCCATACTCAAGTAAAGTTTACATTGATATAGAGTCTCCCGCATACTATAAATCGGAATCACCTGTTACTAAATCGGTGTCTTATGAGCATTTTAAAATACATGTTAGAATAATAGCACATAGAGAGCTAGCAACCGTAAAGTATGTTGGAGTTGAAGTTGAAGGTTTAACCGCATGCCCATGTGCAAGAGAAGTAGTTAAGAGCTCTTTCCATGGAATAGATACAACCCATATGCAGAGAAGTAGAGCTAGAGTCTTCCTCCAAGTTCCCAGAGACTTTGAGGTTGACCTCATACAATTATTGGAGATAGTTAAATCATCTTTCAGCTCTCCTCTACATTCTTACTTGAAGAGAATAGATGAAGCAAGAATAGTGGTTGATGCATTAAAGAATTCTAAATTCGTAGAAGATACCTTGAGAGAGATCGTTAAAAAGATTGTTGATAAATGGTCAGATCTCCCTGATGAGTCGAAGATATTAGCATGTGTTCAGAGTAAAGAAAGCTTGCACTCTCAAGATATTGCAGCAAAAATTAATGTGAGGATAGGGGATCTGAAGAAACTGCTAGATATGTAGGTGGTAATCTAGTGAGATGGGAAGAGTGGGAGCCGATATATCTTGAGATAGTTAGAGAGATGGGATACTCAGTTGAAGAAGATCTTAGAGCAGCTCATATATTGAATGAGATGTTAGCTAGTAGAGCTTTAACAATTCATGAATTGAAAGAGATGATTAAGGAAAATGATACAGCGATAATCTTCGGTGCAGGTCCATCGCTTACATTAGACATACAGGAGTTTATAGAGTTAGATATAATTGATAAAGTCACCGTCTTTGTAGCTGATGGAGCTTCACGAGCATTCTTAGACAAGAAACTAAGAATGGATTTTATTGTAACAGATCTAGATGGAGGTGATGATATATTGATAGAATCTTCGAGGAGATGTCTTGCCATGATAGTACATGCTCATGGAGATAATATTATAAAGATAAGAAGTCTTTTACCACGTCTATATGGGAGAATACTAGGGACTGTACAATGCGAACCATTTGGAAACATGTACAACTTCGGTGGATTCACAGATGGAGATAGAGCAGTCTTCTTATCTGATATACTAGGTTTCGAGAAGATAGTGTTAGCGGGAATGGATTTTGGAGAAGAGATAGGTCAGTACTCTAAAAACTATAATATGATGGACGAGAGATGGGTTAAGATTAAAAAGAAGAAGCTCTCTATCGGTAAGACTCTTCTAGAACTCTATTCATCAACTTCAGATAAAAAGCTCTATAACGTTACTTCAAGAGGAGAAGAGATTAAGGGTTTCAAGAAAACTTCTTTTAGAGAACTCGCCACTCTAATATAATATTTATCTTAAAGATATTATCTCTAAAGTTTAGATGTTTTATGGTTGGGATTAGGAAATGTAAGATAGGGCTGATAGGCGGGTCTGGAATATACGACCCAGGTCTTCTAAAGAATGTTGAGAAAATTAAAGTCTATACACCATACGGTTCACCTAGTGCTTATGTTACTGTAGGAGAGTATATGAATAGGTCGGTAGCCTTCATCCCAAGACATGGAGAAGGTCACACAATTCCTCCACACGCTATAAACTATCGTGCAAATATCTGGGCACTAAAAGAATTAGAGGTTGAGAGAATCCTCGCACCGAGTGCTGTAGGTAGTCTACAAGAAGATTATAAACCGGGAGAACTAGTTCTTCCCGACCAGTATATCGATAGGACCTGGGGAAGACCTGGAACATTCTACGATGGAGGGAAGGTAGCTCATATTAGCATGGCCGACCCATTCTGCCCAGAGCTAACAGACATAATATACGATGTTGCAAGATCTCTAAACTTACCAATACATAGAGGTGGAGTCTATGTCTGCATTCAAGGACCTAGATTCTCAACTAGAGCTGAATCTAGACTTTACCGAAGTTGGGGTGCACATATAATAGGCATGACTCTAGTACCTGAAGTAAACCTTGCTAGAGAAGCGAGGATGTGCTACCTAACCATAGCCATGGTAACCGACTACGATGTATGGGCTGAGAAACCTGTTAGTGCAGAAGAAGTTGTAAGGACTATGAAGGAGAATGTTGAGAAGGTTAGAAAGTTATTAGAGAAAGCTATCCCGAAGATCCCTGAAGAGAGAAGCTGCCAATGTGGTAAATATCTAGATGAAGCAATAATGTAGATTTCTATTGGATCTATACTATCTCTAGTATTTTCAAAATCGTAGATTTAACATGAGCGATGATCATCACCTCATAGTACTCTTATCCTTATTAATTATAATTAGCTTCATAAGCTTCTGGATAAACCGATACTATCATTCTATATCTATACTTTAATAGAGGTGGAGAAGAGTTCTCGTTCCACCGAACATCTCTTAGATTATCTTATCGATTTAGGTTGAAGGTTTAAATTCTTCTAAGATTTTACGTAGATGTGGATGATGTCCTACCAAATTCATTAATCCATGTTTGTAGTCAGAATCGTGGAGAAGTAGTTAAGATGGATAGTTATTTAAAGGTGGGTGTAAGCTATGGTTCTAACTGGTAGGTATAATCCGATAGAAGTAGAAAAAGAGATCTCTCGATGGTGGAAAGAGAATAATATAATAGAGAAAGTATTCAATATGAATCGTGGAGCACCTATCTTCGCATTCCTTGAAGGTCCTCCAACAGCTAATGGATACATGCATATCGGTCATGCACGTGGTAGAGTTTACAAAGACATCGTTCTCAGATTTCACACAATGAAGGGTCTAGATATTTGGAGGAGAGGTGGATGGGACTGCCTAGGACTACCTACAGAGATAGAAGTTGAGAAAAAACTTGGCTTCACCTCTAAGAGGGATGCAGAGTTGTATGGATTAGATAAGTTTGTTGAAGAAGCAGATAGGTTGGTAGACTACTATATAAAACATTGGAGAGAAGCATCGGAGAGGCTCGGTCTCTGGTTAGACTTTGATAATGCTTACGAAACTAGAAGGGAGAGATACATAGAGCATGTTTGGTGGTTTATAAAACAAGCTTATGAGAAAGGCGACTTAGTTGAGAGTTTTAAAGTAGTCCCATATTGTCCAAGATGTGAAACACCATTAAGCAGTCATGAGGTAGCTCAAGGATATGAAGAAGTTGAAGATCCATCGATATACGTAAAGTTTCCAATAGAGGGTAGCAATAATCTATACATTTTAATATGGACTACGACCCCTTGGACTCTAGCGGGGAATGAAGCAGTAGCAGTACATCCAGATGAATACTATCTCAAGATAAAAGTAGGAAATGAAGAATGGATCTTAGCTGAGAAGTTACTTAACAGATTCACTGAAGAAGTTGGAGTAAGAGTTTTCGAGATCTTAGAACGGTTTAAAGGCTCAGCTCTCACTGGACTTAAGTATATTCATCCATTAATCGAGAAGGTGCCTCGACATAAAGAACACAGTCCTCCAGCCCACACGGTAATTGCCGCTGAATTCGTGACAATGGAGGAAGGTACTGGATGTGTTCATACTGCTCCCGCCCATGGTCCAGAAGACTTTGAAGTCGGTGTAAAGATTGGGCTACCGATCTTCAACCCAGTATCTACATATGGGTACTTTACGATTGATGGTGGAGAATACTCTGGGTTAACATACAGTGAAGCAGGAAAGAAGATCGTAGAATACCTTAAAGATAGAGGTCTCTTAATCTGGGAAGGTAAGATACTTCATAACTATCCACATTGCTGGAGATGTGGTTCACCACTAATATACCTCTCAAGTCGACAATGGTTCATAAAAGTAGATAGAATAAAGAAGATAATGATTGAAGAGAATAAGAGAGTATTATGGAAACCTGCATGGGCTGGGTATCATAGATTTGGAGATTGGTTGGAGAATGCTGAAGATTGGTGTATTAGTAGGACGAAGATCTGGGGTACACCGTTACCGATCTGGAAATGTAGGAGATGTGGAGAGAAGAAGGTAGTTGGAAGTAAGGAAGAATTGCTTAAAGCAGAAGTTAAGCCTGATCAGATAAGACTACTTAGACCTTGGGTTGACCAGGTTATGTTCAAGTGCTCTAGATGTGGTGAATTGATGATGAGAGAAGTATTCGTAATGGATACTTGGCTTGACTCTGGAATGGCTCATACAGCGAGCATAGATGCATTATCAAATCGAGAACTATTTAGAAAATTATTCCCATACGATTTCATTACAGAAGCAATAGACCAGACCAGAGGATGGTTTTACACTCTACTATTTACATCATGTCTACTTTATGGTGAGGCACCGTATAAAATAGTCTTAAACCAAGGTCACGTAATGGATGCTGAAGGAAAGAAGATGTCGAAGAGCAAGGGAAACGTAGTGTGGGCTATAGAAGCTATAGAAAGATTTGGAGCTGACCCTCTAAGATTATACCTGGTCTCTAAGTCGGCACCATGGGACAACATGAACTTCGTTCACAAAGAAGTTGAACAGATAATGCAAGAGCTCAACATTCTATGGAATGTATTCTCATTCGCATCCACCTACTTTGAGATAGACCGATTCCAACCAGATAATTTTACACTCCAAAAAGTAGAGAAACATCTTAGACTAGAAGATAGATGGATAGTCTCTAGAATAAATAACTTAGTAAAGATTGTTACAAAGTCTTTAGAGCAATTAGAGATACATTCTGCTGCAAGGGTAATAAGAGAATTCATATTAGAAGACCTTAGTAGATTGTATGTACGCTCTATTAGGAGAAGAGTCTGGATTGAAGAACAGACGTGGGATAAGATAAGCGTCTACGCAACCCTCTACTATACTCTCAAGAAACTAGTTACATTAATCTCTCCAATTATACCTTACCTAGCTGAGAAACTCTACCAACAGCTTAAACTAGAAGATGACCCTGAGAGTGTGCACATGCTTAGATGGCCAAAAGCTGATGAAGAATGGATAAACGATGAACTAGAAGATATGATGGAGATAGCTCGTCAAACATTAACGGAAGCATTAGCACTTCGTCAGAAAGCTGGAAAGAAATTAAGATCTCCAGTTAAGGCATACATACTCTCTCCAAACTCCATGAGAGTCAAGAAAGCCTTTGAGGATCTAAGAGAATTTATCAAGATTCAGTTAAACACTTTTGAATTGGAAATTCTAGGTGTTGGAGCCGATCATCCAGAGACTAGACATTTAGTTAAACCAGTCTACAGCATATTAGGACCAAAATATGGAAAGAAGATGAAAGATATAGTTGAAAGACTATCTACAGTTGATGTTGAAGATCTCAAGAACGCTCTTGAAACTAGAGGTTTCTATGAACTGATGCTTACTGATGGAAGCATTATTAGATTGAATAATGGTGAAGTAGAGTTTGAAGAGAAGCTTCCAGAGAATTTATTAAGAGAAGATGGAAGATTTGCTAAGATCTATCTAGATGTAACAGAGACAAAAGAACTTGTAGCAATAGCTCTTGGGAGAGAAGTCATTAGAAGAATACAGATCATGAGAAGAGATATGGGGTTACACATACTAGACTACATCTCTGTGGATATATCTGTTCCAGATGAAGAATGGAGCGACAATCTAAACAGTGTTAAAGAATTCATAAGAGAAGAGACTAGATGCTCACATCTTGATATAAAGATTCGAGGAGAAGTTCAAGGATATGTTAGAGAATGGGAGATAGATGGAGATAATATAAAGATAGGCGTGAAGAAAGTATAGATGTCTCTACACTATCTCGTCAAGACGATATTTAAAGATCTAGAAGAAGACCATTTCAAGATATTAAGGATACTTGAGAAGAATATGAGAAAATATGAAGTTGTACCTCAGGAAGTAATAGTTAGGCAATCAAATCTCGATGAGTCGAGTATTGAAAAACTAGTTAAAAAACTGAACCTGTATAAGCTTATATGGTCTCCAAGAGGAAGAACAAAAGGCTACATACTAAATTATAATGGATTAGATTTATTGGCTTTGAATAATCTGGTCAAGAAGAACTTAGTAGAGAGTATTGGGAAATCATTAGGTGTTGGAAAAGAAGCAGATGTCTATGAGGCTCTCTCACCTAGCGGTGAGAACATTGCTCTAAAATTTTTCAGGATAGGTAGAACAAGTTTTAAAGGGTATGGAAAGAAGAGACCATCTCTCTCATTAATCCATTCACATCTCCATGCATCAATGGAAGCTGCTAGAAGAGAATTCCAAGCTCTTAAAATCCTTCACCCTGAAGGAGTTGCTGTACCTGAGCCCATCGCTAGAGAAAAGCACATAGTAGTAACTAAGATATTTAGAGGAGTAGAGATCTCTTCAGCTCAATTTATTAAAGATCCGAGTAAGATATTCTCAAAGATTCTTGATAACATTATCAGAATGTACAATTCGGGGATAGTTCATAGCGATTTAAGCATCTACAATATTTTAGTTACTCAATCTGAAGAGATAGTTATTATTGATTGGCCTCAGTGGGTTAGGATAGATCATCCCATGGCTCATGTTTATTTGAGTAGAGATTTAACTAACTTGATAAAGTACTTTAGACGGAGGTGGAGGATAAACATAATACAGAGAGAATATCAAGATTTTATTGATAAGATCTTGGGGGAAACTTTTAATACGGCCAAAGATAAGAATCTATTAAAAGGTGTTAGTGGATGACACCGCTCATGATCATCGGCATGACTTTAAGTCTACTTGGAGTGGCATTGATCCTAGGTCTAGTAGTTTACTACGTATCTCTACCCGTAGACAACTCTATTAGAATATTCTTAGATACAGCAGTAATGGGCTTCTCCTACTTAATTTATGCAATAATAATTGGTGCAGTAATAAGTGGTATCGGGCTCCTCTTATATGTTAGAGCTGTAAGAACAGGTATAACAATAACTTCTGGAAGCTATGCGTATCCAGCTCCTACGCCAGTTATTAGAAGACCATCACCTAGAAGAGAACCTCAAAAACTTACTACAGAACGAGTGAGCGGTCCAGTAGAACTTAGTAAAGAGAGCGTTGTTGAAGAGATAGAGAAAGAGATAGAGGAGATTATCGAGACAGGTGCGAAACCTACTGTAGAAAAGAAGGTGGAGAAACCTGTAGAGAAAGAACCTACTATAGAAGTAGTATCTAGAGCTTCAGAGCTTGTATGTCCACATTGTGGAAAGCTTAATCCAGTTGGTTCAAATAAATGTGAAGCATGTGGTAAGAGAATATTTGCTCCAGATGTTCCAAGTAAGTCTTGCCCTGTATGTAATGCTCCATTAAAACTTAGTCAGCAGATCTCAGGAGACCTATTCGTTTGTGGGATATGCTTCTCAGAACTTCGGATACCACCTAAACTTCAAGAAGTATTAAACTTAAAATAGATACATATATGTAAATCTATCAATTGCTCAGGTCGATGTATCATTCTCTTCCTTAACTAAATATAGGGTAGGAAAGTAGATCGTAATTAGATCTTTGGTTTCAAGTTTTTCTAACGAAATGTTTAAAGCTATCTGAGAAGTATAGAATAAAGAAGAACTCTTGAAAAATTCGGTGTCTTCCATGGAGACCGGTAAAAAACCTCTACTACTAATTACAAAATACCTCAATAGGAGTATTAAAGTAACTTTAAAGAATGATTTAATGTATGAAGGAACTGTAGTTGAGTGTGATAGCTACATGAACCTAGTAATCGAGAAGGCGGTAGAGTATCAAGATAATAATAAGAAGGCCATGTACCCAAGAATACTAATAAGAGGAAATAACATAATGTATATACAGCTAATACCTGGAGAGAGTGAATAAGGTACTCCTTAAGTGTTGAGGTTGGATGAAAAGATACAAAATTAGACTATAAGTTATAAGACGTTTCAAGAATCTTTAATCCCGCTATATCGTAGTTCAGATAATGATTGAGTAAAAATCTATAACTTGGAGTGTTTTCTTCATACCTCACCTCTACCCACTTATTGTCTGAGGAATAGTGTAATAGGAGTTAAATAGTGTTATAGTATTCTAATTTTAGGCTTCTGAGATGTGGAGATCTCAGATAATTGTAGAGAGATTAGATAGAGTGCCTGTACATCGTCAGCAGACAGAGTTTGTAGAACGGAAAGGACTTGGACACCCTGACTATATCATAGATTCAGCATGTGAAGCTGCAAGTAGAGCATTATCAAGATATTACAAAGAAAGATATGGGATGGTGCTTCATCACAATCTAGATAAAGGACTATTGGTGGGTGGGAGTTCTAGAACATGGTTTGGAGGTGGAGTAGTAGAGACCCCTATCTATATCCTTATCGCTGGAAGAGCAACGATAAAAGTAGGAGAAGAAGAGATACCTTACCATGAATTGATAAAAAGAGAAGTTGAAGAATATATTCGAGAAAATTTCAGATTCTTAAATCCTGGAGAACATGTTGTGATAGATACGAAGATTAGACCTGGAAGCCTTGACTTGAAGACTGTGGTTGAACTAAATAAGGAGACTCCTTTAGCTAATGATACTTCTTTCGGAGTTGGTTACTCACCCCTCACCCCGCTGGAGAAGATAGTTTATGAAAGTGAGAGGATGATAAACGCTAGAGAATTTAAATCGAGAATACCTGAAAGTGGTGAAGATTGCAAAGTTATGGGGCTACGGATAGGGAATAAATACTTCATAACAGTAGCAGATAGTTTAATAGCTTCTCTTACACCAGACCTTGACCACTACTTATCTGTAAAAGAACAGATAAAGAGTAGTGTTGAAGAATTAGCTTACAAGATCCTTTCAGAAGAGAAAGATGTAGAAGTAAGCGTACAAGTAAATACAGCTGATATACCTAGTAAGAACTCTGTATACTTGACTGTTACGGGAACGTCTGCAGAGAGTGGAGATGATGGAAATACAGGTAGAGGAAATAGAGTTAATGGGTTGATAACACCTAATAGGCAGATGTCTTTAGAAGCTACTGCTGGGAAGAATGCTAGATCTCATGTAGGAAAGATCTATAATGTGGTAGCAAAGATCATGTCTGAGAGAATATATCAAGAGATTGGTGGTATAAAAGAGATTTACGTTAGACTTTTAAGCCAGATAGGTAGACCAATAAATAAGCCTCTTGCAGTATCTCTACAATACATTCCAGAAGATAATGTAAATGAACAGAGTATAGTAAAAGAAGCAATCGAGATCGTGAAAGAAGAACTAGAGAATATAACTAAGATTGAAGAAATGGTACTTCAGAAAAGAGTAACTCTCTTCTAGAAGGTAAATCTATCTAATCCTTTAGTCTTCTTCAAAATCTCCAAGCATTTTTTAGGTGATATACATTTGTATTCTACATTATGTAAAGTAAGTTCTCTTGTAGCTGATTTCTGAATACTTGGAGCTGCGATTACTGCTCTCGGTCTTGAACCAAGTTCTCTTTCTATGCTATCAACATAGTAGACGAGTTGGCGTATATCTTCAATTGATGCTTCTCTTCTCTTGATCTCAACTACTACCAATCTTCCAGAAGCATCTACACCAAAGATATCTATGAAACCAGATGGATGGATCTTTCTCTCATCTTCTACAGGCTTAAATCCTTCTTCAATAAGAGATGGGTGCATCAATATCGCTTGCTTCATATCTTCTTCAGTTGCATACATATAGAACTCAGCTTCATCTCTTAACTTAAACGATGAATAATGATAGACTTCATTGAATCTTACTATAAGTATCTCTGAAGGTTTAGGTCTTCTCGCTATAATCGTGAGTCTTCCATCAACAATATTGACTTCAATCTTCGAGTTTGGTGGTTGCCAATTAACGGGTTCGTAGCTAGTTGGTCGGTGGATGATAATACTATGATCAGATTTTATCATCAAGACTCTTTCACCTAGACCAAGTATAGATGAAGCTCTCCCTTCATAAGAAACCTCGAATAATCCAACAAGTATTATGACTTCTCTTTTAAGAAGAGAATCTTTAAGCTTCTCAGCAATCTTAACGGGATCAACTAAGCCGCTCATCACTATTCACACATATTTCAAGAAGATAATTACACTGAAAAATATATCTTTAAATATTCAATAATAACGAAAATAAATAATATTACTCCAATTTAGAATTATTAGTTAAATATCGGAAAAATAATCTAAATATTAGAAGTAGGTTTCAATAACGTTATCTAAACTATTGTAATATTTCCTGATCTACTCTAGGAGTATACTTGGGCTCACATGAGGGTGTAAAGGAGGTGTTGCTAAATGGGAGTAAGAACTACAGAGGTAGAGAAAGCGTTGTATTCAAAAGCCTTACTAGACTCTATTCACATTGGTGCAAGCTCACCGTTCATCCCTATTTATGCAGTTCAGTTAGGAGCTACACCTCTACAAGTAAGTTTAATTTACGCATTATCGAACTTCAATCTAAACTTATTCCAGATCTTCTGGGGGTACATTAGTGATAGAATAGGAAAGAAAGCTCTATTTATAATCGTGGGAAGTATTTCGTCATCAATTCTCCTAATTCCAATATTATTAACAAGTTCACCAACGATCTTGATAATTCTCGTTACACTCCACTCTATCGCAATCTCAATGACTATACCGACTTTCATATCTTATTCTGCTGAAGTTATAGAAGAGCAGAGGATACGTATTTTTTCAGGTAGAATAAATTCACTTATGTATATTGGTTGGGTTACAGCTACGTTGACCATTGGAATAACATCTGAGATTGGATTGAATGGATTTGTAGCAGGATTAATTCTCGCACTCATATCTGGGTTGATAGGAGTTATAATCTTCAGTATAAATTGTCGAGAAGTAGAATCAGATCCGCCTAGGGTTAAGAGAGACTATAGACAGAGATCACTTTTAGTAGAAGTAAAAAGCCATGATCATCTCATCCAATTTATAATCACATCATCTAGTTTTAGTGTATTTCTATCTCTTTCATGGCCTCTATTTACAATAACTCAGACTAAGATAGCTTTGCTAACCTTCTTTGAGATAAGTTTACTAGAGGTTGCTTCAGGAGCCTCTGGAGCTATCTGCCTCTTCTTACTCCTAAGATGGATAAGTAAGATTGGTCTTCAAAAACTATTGATTATAAGTAGTTCTTCTCTTGCAATTATACCTTTATTCTATGGTTTAACTCCAGAGTTCCTCTCACTACTCTTAATACATTTGATTAGTGGTATAGTGAGCTCAATATATGATACATCGGTCTTCTCATACATTTTAGAGAAAACGCCGATGAAGGAGAAGGGGCTATGCACTGCACTATACAATTTTGCTACAGGTACAGCCCTCTTCACTGGCCCCATTTTATCAGGATTATTACTAGAACATTTAACTTCTACATTTTCACTAAGTGAAGCATTACTATACCTTTACCTCACTTCAACTATAGGAAGATTTTTAACAGGTCTACTATACTACTACATCAAAATACTTGATTAATTATTTACTATATTGAAATAGTGAGATTAAATGTGTATTCTCAATAAGATGTATTGATCTTTTACCAGATATGAGCATATGGGTTTCCTATATACGAATCACTTTTTTAAGAATAGAGATAATGAAGTTTAGTATGATCTTTTACCTGTTTTTACTTATAAATTAGGAGGGAAGTAAATTACTCTACTTCTACGATGTACTGATTAAATATCTTCTTGAAGGTGATGTTATCTATTATCGGTCTACCATCTTGCTCTATCTTCTGTTTTGCTGGAGGGTTTTCAAGATATGTGGGAATCCTCTCATGTATTCTTTCTTCAAAGCTGACTGCACACTTATCTTGGTAGAAGACGCCAATAGGGATCTTCTCATCATACTCCATCGACTTAGCCAAAGCTTTAAGCATCTTATCTTCCCTCTCATCAATCTTCTCTACAATAGGATTCCAATCTGAATCTTCCATCTTGTAAACTCTCTTCTTATAGTATTCTACTGTATGGATATTATCATACGTTATACATGGTTGTAATACTTCTATAAACGCAGCACCTTTATGTTGAATCGCTTTCTTAATCAATTCTTTCAAATGGTCCACCATCATAGAGTAGCCTCTAGCTATAAACGTATACCCTGAAGAAAGTGCTAAAGCTATTGGGTTTACTGCATCTTGGATATTTGGTTTAGGTAGAGATTTTGGTTTAAGCCCTCTCTTCAAGGTTGGTGATGCTTGACCTTTAGTCAAACCATAAACTGTATTATTGTGTAAAATTATCGTTAAATCTATATTTCTCCTACCTAATGCAATAAAGTGGCCTATACCTATACCTAGGAGGTCTCCATCTCCACCGTTTATGATAACTGTTAACTCTGGATTCGCTAACTTTATACCCATCGCAAAAGGTATTGCTCTACCATGTAATGTGTGAACCCCATTAGTCTTGATGAAATGTGGTGTTTTACCTGAACAACCTATCCCACTGACTACAACAGTCTTCTCAGGTGAAAGGTCTAGCTCTGAAAATGCACGATACATCGAGGCTAGTATACCGAAGTCTCCGCATCCCGGGCACCAATCTACCCATACATCACTCTGATACTCAACTGGTTTACGGACCATACCTTAACACCACCCTATCTTCACCTTCGAGAACTCTTAGAACCGCTTCTACTAACTCATTCTTGTAGATCGGTCTTCCAGTATACTTCACGATACTCTTCTTTATCTCTACACCAACACTTGAACGTACAGCTATAGATGATTGCGCAAGATAATTATGTTCAACAGCTATTATCTTCTTTTCTTCAAATCTATTCAATAAGTTTTTAACTGATTTCGAGGGAAATGGGGAGAACATCTTTATGTGTAGATATCCTGCCCGTATTCCTTTAGTGTAGAGTGTATTTACAGTTTCTATGGCCACTCCTTTAACGAACCCCCATCCTACTAGTAATACATCCTCATCCCCTACACCATAGTAGTACATACGCTTCTCTTCAGGAATCTCTTCATCTGCAATCCTCAACTTCTCCATCCTCTTTCTATACATCTGCTCCCTATTCTCAGGATCTTCATCTATATGTCCAAACTCATCATGTTCATCACCAGTATACCACATTATAGTATTAGCTCCCAGAACAGCTCTCGGCGATATAGTCTTAGAAATATCAAATCTTCTATATTCTCCTGATACATTACTGAGTAGATCGCCTCTATCTATAACGATAGATGATAAGTCGGGTGGTACCAAAGTCTTAATAGAATTTGCGAGAAACTTATCTAGTAAATGTATGACAGGAGTCTGATATCTTTCTGCGAGATTGAATGCTTCTATTGCATCGTAGAATGCTTCCGTATGGTCTCCTGATGCCAGTACGATTCTTGGAAACTCTCCATGAGATGCATATAGTGTAAAGAGTAGGTCGCTCTGGCTACCTCTAGTTGGAAGACCTGTGCTCGGCCCCCCTCTCTGATAATATGTAATAACTATCGGGACTTCATTCATTCCAGCCCAACCTAGTCCTTCAACCATTAAGCTAAATCCAGGGCCACTCGTTGAAGTAGATGCTCTAGCTCCTGTAAGAGCTGCTCCTATAGTTGAGGCGATTGCAGCTATCTCATCTTCCGTCTGTATAACTACTACTGAACCAGCATCTTTACCATCAACTTCTAGTTTCTCGTAAGATTCTATCATAAAGCTTTCATCAGCTGCAGGTGTTATCGGATAATAGCTCTGATATCTAAGCCCTCCAACGATCTTGGCCATAGCTATTACATCGTTCCCGCTAGCTATCATCAATTCTCTATGATCTAGTTTCGATCTTTCAAGTTTCATCAAAGGACCATGCTCCTCTACAACCTTATCGTAGACAAGGTCGATGATGATCTTATTATGTTGGATTAATTCTCGCCTATCTCCAAATCTTCTAATTAAGGAATACTCTATATTACTTTTATTTATATTGAGTAGACCTGCTACCGCGCCTATCACAATTGAGCTTGTGTACCTAGCTGCTTGAGAAGCAGGTAAAGCTATCTTCTTAGAAACTTCATTAATTACATCAGAGTAGTTTATACCGATCGGCTTAATCTTCTTAACATCTGAGATATACTTTATCAGAGATTTTACAGATCCATCTATTCCAAATTTCTTAAATTTTAAGTTAAGTCTTTTCTTCAAATCTTCTTCCATGCTTGGAGTTGTATCTAATGTCTTTTCCTCTATGTAGAGGTCGTAAACTAGTACTCCACCATCTTCTAAGCTTTCAAAATGTGTAAAGATAGTCTCGTGATCTAATCCAGCGACCAGTTGAACGGGATATGTTAAAAAGGTTGGAATCTTTTCTGAAGAGATTGTTAAGTGAACATAGCTGTGTCTACCTTTTATATTTGAGAAATACTCTCTATCTGAGAGTACACCATATCCTGACCGAGCTAAAGAATATGTTAGGATGCTTGCACTTGTCTCTAAACCCGATCCCTGGGGTCCTCCAATAATGATCGATAACTCATACATCGGAGAGAGATTCTTCTAAATGTGTTAATAAGTTTATCTAAGTTACTCAGTCAGCTGCTAGAGCTTCTTCACTAGCTACATCATCATGGAAAAACTCTATAGGAATAAACTCTTTCTTATGCTTAGTTAACTCCTCTATAGTGTATATCGGCTTATTACACTCAACACAATAGAGAAATCCTTTTTCAGATAATACTTCTACTAATTTCTTCCAATTCTTCTCTACATAATCTTCACAGCCCTCTCGTGGTTGAGAGATTAATTGATCTTTCATTAAGCATATTACCAAGTAAGGGTAACTGGGGTGGATAGAATAATGAGAACATTCACAGCAGTTTATAGGCTTCTCTAAATCGAGATTTCTCATACAGAATATTATGTATAGGAACTATAAATCTTTTAATTATAAGAATTTTAAGTAACTTTATAAGATAAGGAAGACCTCAATTCTATTCTTTGCTCTCTACGATCTCAGTAACCTATTTCTTCAACAACTATTGGTAATTCTAACTCAATCTTCCTTTGCCTTCTAATTATCGTTAACCTTACTCTACCAACTTCTAACGATTCTTCTATTATCCTTCTTAAATCTCCTACATTCTTCAATTTATGTGACTCGGCATGTGTGATAATATCCCCCTCTTGAACTCCATAGATATGTGATGGGCTTCCTCTCAAGACTCTAAGTACTAGTAACCCTTCTCTTACGGGTAGTCTATAGTATCTTGCTATCTGGTCGCTTAATGGTGTGGTGATCACACCTATATAGGCTCTAATAGGTCTACCGTATCTCTTTATAATATCTAGAAAACGTTTAACAGTATTTATCGGTATAGCGAACCCTATACCTTGTGCAAAAGGTATCATCGCAGTGGTAACCCCTACTACTTCACTCTCCATATTAATGAGGGGGCCGCCACTATTTCCAGGATTGATTGCAGCATCTGTCTGTATTAGGTCTTCAAGTATGAAACCTTCTCCTTCTATTACTCTACCTTTTGCACTTACTACCCCTAAGCTAACGTTTGGCCCTAATAAGCCGAGAGGACTACCTATAGCTAGTACGATCTCTCCAATATTCACTTTATCTGAATCTCCTAACTTTAATGGTTTAAGTTTAATATCTTCAACTTTTAATAAAGCAATATCTCTTGAGGGATCTAGTGATACTACTCTAGCTTGTAATGTCTCATCTTTTATCAAGAGCATAATCATCTCAGCTCTCGCTATAACGTGACTATTAGTTACGAGATACCCATCTTCTGATATAACAAACGCTGAACCAACACCTCTAACCGGTACAACTCTAAGTAATTCATCTATTGTTAAAGAAGTAGTTATAACGCTTGCAACACTCTCTGATACATCTTCAACAAGCTTTTTAACCTCATTTGAAAAATTTTTTAATAATCCTCTATCAAAAAGCTCAGTCATACCATTCTCAAGTCCAGCAAGGCTCTTACTATTATAAGAATGTTTCTAGAGTTTATCTAACTTGAATAAAGCAGAGAATCTATTTGATTTTAATATGATGAAGTTAAGACCAGGTTTTCTTGAATATGATGTTAACGTAGGATTTTTCGAAGACGACTTTAACAAGCTTTACATTCTTTTTATCTGCTATCTCTATAAACTCTTTACATTCTGTATGATCTCCTAGTAGTACGAGTAAGCATTCACCAAATTTTAACTTCGCTAAACATCTTTTAAAGATTGTCAATGAGTATGGAAATGCTACTTCTGTTAAGTTAAGAACCTTAGCATTACCAGAATGGACTTCACATCCACAGTTTTTCAGTTCACTCAATATTGTTCCTATGCCACGTCTAAGTATATACTTATTCCTAGGTCTACCTATACCTCCATTCTTCTCTTTTATAACAGTAACCCATCCATTCTTCTGTAAAATCTTTAGAATACAGTAAAGAGTCTTAGAAGACCTTTTGATATTTTTAGCTATCTCAGAGATCGTTACCCCCCAAGGATGCTTACTTAAGTAATCTAAAACTTCTAATTCTATTCTAGAGAATAGAATTTGAAGATCTTCTCGAATTTCCTCGAGAAGGCTCACGGCATATATATATTCTGGGAATATTAAAGTGTTTTTCAGTGTATGGGGAGGATATATAAAAACTCTTCTCAAGATTATCCGTCTATAAGATAGATTGGAGAATCCATAGGAAGTATAATGGTATGAAGACGAGGGAGATAGTATTCAACAACTTTATCAGTATATGTAATGATGGTCCAACTGTATCTTTTAATGGGTCTCCAACCGTATCTCCTACAACGGCAGCTTGGTGAGCAGGAGATCTCTTCCCTCCAAGGTTTCCAGCCTCTATGAACTTCTTTGCATTATCCCATGTAGCTCCTCCCCACATCATCATTATCGCTAATGGTATAGTAGAAGCTGTTGCACCTATTACTAAAGCACCTACTCCAGGACCACCAAAGAGTACACCTATAACTAAAGGTGTCAAAATTATTATTAGGCTAGGTTTAAGCATACTCTTTAAAGCATACTCTGTACTGATTGAGACAGCTTTATAGTAATCTGGTTTAGCATTTCCATCTAGTAGTCCAGGTATCTCTCTAAACTGTCTTCTAACTTCTTCAACAATCTGGAATGCTGCCTTAGATACAGTATTTAAAGCAGTTCCAGAGAATAGATAAGGTAGAAGAGCGCCGATTAATACTGAGATTATTATATCTGGTTTCAGTAGTAGGATATTGTTTATGAATTCTTTCATTACTTCTAGAAGTCCAGAAGTATTTAACTCGGTTATACCTATCTTCCTAGCTACGTAATCTTGTATGAATGCTTGGAAAAGCAGTAGAGTAGCGATAGTAGCTGAGGCCATAGCATAACCTTTTGTAAGAGCTTTAGTAGTATTTCCAACAGCATCCAATGGGTCGAGGTTAGCTCTTACCCTATCTTCTAGACCAGCCATCTCAGCTATCCCGCCTGCATTATCAGCTATCGGTCCAGCACCATCTAATGTCATTATAGTACCTGCAAGAGATAGCATCCCTCTAGTAGCTAAAGCTGTTCCGAAAACTCCTTTAACAAAATCTATCAACCAGCTTTCTTCTAAACCAGGTAGAGGCATGCTCTTACCAGCGTAGAAGGCTATCCCAAGAGCTGCTGCAATGATTATGATAGGTTCAGCTACAGCTCTTAAACCAACAGATAATCCTGATATAATGTTTATAGCTGGACCACTCTGGGAAGCTTGAGCTACTTCTACTACAAGCTTAGACTTCATACCTGTATATCTATTAGTGGATAATACTACTAGTGTTGCTCCAATTATTCCAGCTGCTCCTGCTACAAGCATATATAACCATTGTAGAGGGAAGAGTAAGTATACTACTAGAGCATACGTTAAAATCGATGTTAATGCTGAGATTACTACTCCGAATGCAAATGGTTCAAAAGCTTCTTTAAACTTACGGTAAGATAGTATCCCCAATAGTCCAGAGATTGTAGAGATTACTCCAACTGCACCTATAGCTAGAGGTAGAACGATAAAGAGAGCTTGACCTGTTAAAACGTATAGAACCCATCCGATGATCATGCCTCCAAGAGTTTCAGCTGTTACTGATTCATAGATATCTGCACCTCTCCCTGCACAGTCTCCAACGTTATCTCCAACTTGGTCAGCTATAACCGCAGGGTTTCTCGGATCGTCTTCAGGTATCCCTGCCTCGATCTTTCCAACGAGGTCTGCACCTATATCTGCTGCCTTTGTATAGATCCCTCCACCTAGCTGAGCAAATAATGCTGATAGACTAGCTCCAAAAGCAAATCCAGCTAATGCATCTAAGACCATTCTATATTCAACTTCTTCAGGTAAACCTCCACTCATCATAATGTAGACTACGAATAATACGGAGAGACCGAGTAAGCTTAAGCTATATACGGAGAAGCCTAGTACTCCTCCACCGAGTACAGATACTTTTAAAGCTTCTAAACTACTTTTTCTACCAGCTTCTGTAACTCTTACATTTGTCCTCGTAGATGCATCCATACTGAAGAAGGCTGCTGCTATAGATGAGGCTCCACCTATTAGTACTGAGATAGCGGTAAGTATTGATTCTTTTAAAGCTATGTTGAAAGGTATCTTCATGAATGATGTGTAGACAGCGTATATCATCACTAATACGGCAATCGATAGAGCAAGCGTAAAAGACATTATCGTCTTTATCTGCTTAACCATATATGCTTTCGCACCTTCTCTAATAGCATTCCAGACCTCAATCATCTTCTCTGTACCAGTTGGATATCTTTGAACAAAGTAGTATAGGATAATAGCGATCAATACACCGACTAAACCTGAAAATATAGCTAGTATTGAAACTAGAAGTAAGTCTGCATGCATCAGCCTCTACACCTCTACATAGACACAGATACGCTTTTTCATTAACATAGCGTATACATATTTAAAACTAAAGATAGTTAATTAACTGGTTTCAAGTAATTAATTAGTAGTAGTTTGAGCTTAAGTGGAACTGCCGACCTCCCACTTCACTCAGGTCACGTACCACCTTGGTTGATGAATAGGATGAAGTCTCTAGCTAGCGTGATGATCAAGGTTATGGTTGAGACAGGAGTTAGTAGGAGGGAAGTGCTTAGAAGGTTCGGAGACCCATATTGGTTTCAAGCATTTGGGTGTGTACTAGGGTTTGACTGGCATTCAAGTGGATTAACGACGGTAGTGACTGGAGCGTTGAGAGATGCTGTTAAGCTTGATTCACATGGGATCGCTGTGGTAGGAGGTAAAGGGGCCATGGGTCTTAGAGTTCCAGAAGCTCTTCAAGAACTAGTTAAATCTGAAGATCTAGCTATAAGGCTGGTTAAAGCGAGTAAGCTTTCAGCAAAAGTAGATAATGCTGTACTACAAGACGGTTACAGAATATATCATCACGTATTAATCTTTTCAGAAGATGGTTATTGGACTGTAGTACAGCAAGGAA
The DNA here is from genome assembly GCA_025058515.1 of Aigarchaeota archaeon. Lineage (GTDB taxonomy): Archaea > Thermoproteota > Nitrososphaeria_A > Caldarchaeales > Wolframiiraptoraceae > Geocrenenecus. The sequence continues at coordinate 11,260 of JANXDW010000026.1, read as the reverse complement.
TGAATCCTTCAAGAATGTATGCTAGAAGATATCATTGGATTGGAGAAGATGTTGTAAGCTTTGTAGAAGAACCGCATAGCGGAGTAGTTGGAAGTAGAGTAGAAGATATAGTTCTCAACTTAACCTCTAAGCTTAGTAGAGAAGCTAGGAAGACCTCGGTAGACCTTGTATCTGAAAACCCATCTAAACTTATAAGATTAGTAAATTTATCAATAGATAAGCAGGAGACTTTGACTAGATGGCTTGAGCCTATGGGAGAGATCGAGCTTCCACCACATCTTGATATGCCTAGGAAGATAAATTGGAGAGCGATTAAGGAAGCGTATGAGATGAGACCGAGAAAATACGAAGAGCTAGTAGAGATCGAGGGTATGGGGCCATCTACTCTCAGAGCTTTAGCTTTAATAGCTGCTTTAATATATGGTGTAGAAATAGATTGGAGAGACCCGGTAAAATTCACATTCGCCCACGGTGGAAAGGATGGTGTACCGTATCCAGTCTCTAGAAAGAGGATGGATGAATCAATTGAATTCTTAAAATCAATAATTGAGTCTGCTAACCTAGATAGAGAGAGCAAGACTAGAGCTTTGAAGAGATTACTAAACCTTGAGAGGAGCATATATGGATAAAAATGTTAAATATTCTTTCCTTTAAGTTTAGAGATAACCATCTCAGAAACCTTTCTTCCACTTAGAATCATTCCTCCAAAGATCGGACCCATCCTAGGAGTTGAGTAGATGGCGGCGACAGCCATACCCGCAGCCCATAATCCATCACATATCTCTCCAGTTTTCTCAACCACTAATCTCTCTCCCTCAGAAGCCCACATCGCTCGCTCTCCCTTAATCTCTAAACCTAGCTCGGGAAACTTTCTAGCAACTATAGATAAGACCTCGGCAGGGTGTCCAGTACAATCGATTACAGCTCTCGCCTTAACTCCGAGTGGGTCAACATGGAGCTCAGACATTGTAACGGCAGTCCACTGAACAACTACTCCAGCTATCTTTGGAGATAAGCCATCTCTAAAGATGACGTCTTCAACTGTTACACCCAAGATTATTTTTGCTCCCACATCAATTGCAGATGAAGCAAGTTTAGCAATCATCTCTACATTATCTAATACGTATAGATTTTCCGTAACTCTCTCAATTCTACAACCTAATTCTTTTAAGATCTCGTCTGCAGGATGCTGGATAACGATCTTGTGGAAGAGCATTCCTCCACCTCCAATCCCTCCTCCAAAGGATAGCCGTCTCTCGAAGACGACAGTACTTAAACCTGCTTTAGAGAGATAGTATGCAGCGGTTAAACCCGCTGGTCCAGCTCCAACTATTACTACATCAACTTCAGCTAAATTCAACCAGTCTTTCATCGTTCTTTCAATTATTAATCGAGTAATCTGTTCTTCCTCAATCATCTCAACAGGCTAAGTTTTCAAACTTATTGATAAATTAACATATTAGCCATTTATAGTAATCTATCTATCAGAAGGTGGGGCGATGTTTTTGTTTAGGTTATTTTTATAATCTAATTTGGAATCATTAAGAAAGAAAAGTATATTTAAGGTTGGAGTTTGTAACCTATCTTCCGTAAGAATTCTCTTCTTTCTTTTATCTCTTTATCTCCTTCTATTCCCCTCGGTTTATATCCATCTATAATTGCTACCACTCCACGTCCTTGATCTGTCTCAACTACAACTACTTGTAATGGGTTTGCAGTAGCAGCGAGGACCGTACACACTTCTGGAACACTCTTCAACTTCTCCATAATATTAATTGGATAAATATCTTTTATCAATATTAGAAATGTGTGTCCACAGCCTATCTTCATCAAAGTTTCAGCTGCAATTTTCTTAAGTTCTTCATCTGTCCCCTCACATCTAATCAAGCATGGTCCACTTGCTTCTGCAAAAGCGACTCCAAACTTAGCTCTTGGTACACTATTCGCCACCGCCTCATATATATCTTCAACGCTTTTTATGAAGTGACTTATCCCTAATACGAGATTACATCCTTCAGGTATTTTTACATCTATGATCTCGAACTTCAATTCAGATGTCATGTTAGAATAATTTTAAAAAGAGGTGATAAGGTTTTCTCAAGAGAAAAGATTAAATATATATTCCAGAATCTTATAGAAACAATCTTATCTTCATGAACAATCCTTCTCTACTGAGTCTTAGTTCTTTGAGAAGATATGTGTAGCTGTTTTGATCAATACTGCTTCAGTATTCTCTCATTATTAAGAAGTCTGCCAAGGCTTTCAAATTCTTTTTAGCTCTTGAATCTTTCAATACATTTTCAAGTTGGCTCCATGCCTTCGAGACTAATTGGTTACAGAACGATCTTGCATATTCTATCGATCCAGATTCTTTAATTAAGGTTATCGCTTCTTTTATTAATTCTGGATTGCCAGTTCTCATATTCAATATCTCTTTCAATCTATCTGCTCTCTCTTTTGGAAGCGATTTTAATGCTCTTACAACTACGAGCGTTCTTTTCCCCTCCTTTATATCTCCTCCAATCTCTTTACCATATTTTGATTCATCTCCAACAATGTTAAGTATATCATCTTGTATTTGAAATGCGATTGCTATAGATTCTCCAAATCTAGAGAAAATTTCTTCAACCTCTTTTGAAGCATCAGCCATTATTGTCGCTATTTTTATAGAGAATCTAGCTAATGTACCAGTCTTGAATAAGGTCATCTGTAGATATTGTTCTTCATCTATCTCATCTACTAGTCCTCTATGCCAAGCTATGTCCATCGCTTGTCCAAAGCTAAGCTCAACCATCGTCTTAACATATTCTTCAAGGATTCTCATCTTCTTATGTTCTGGAATATTAATCTTTGAGAGTATAAGTAAAGGTAAGAAGTACATAGTATTTCCCATGTTTATAGCTACATCAACTCCATATATCTTATGTATACATGGTTTACCTCTTCTAAAATCACTATCATCTTCTACATCATCAACCGCTAATGTGCCATTATGAATAGTCTCTGGAATAATAGTTAAGGGTAGAATCTCTTCAATATCTCCTCCGAGTGCTTCGTAGACTATTAGCATTAGAGCAGGTCTCCATCTTTTTCCCCCTCTGTCTATTAGATCCCAGAAGGGCTGTAAGATAGATTTATTGATAGACTCTAGCTCGTACTTGTATAGTGGCTCACCTAGTAAGCTGGAAAGTGTTCTCTCATCAAATTTACGTGGAATGAATCTTTCAAGTTCTTGTTTAACCTTCTTCCCATACTCATCCAATACTTTAGATATGTCAACATCTACTCCTTGCATACTAGATATTCTCTATAAGTTTTAGTTAAATAAGTTTACGTTTAGATCTTGAAGAAGTTCTCTCTAAGATACTTGATTAGAGCATCATAATCTTTCTCAACTTCCTTGTTCAGCTCTGTTCTCATCTTTAAGTAATCTAGATACTTAAGATCTTTCCCAGTATATTTCTTAACATAGTTCTCTATCTCCATATGCTTCTCCAACTTAGCTAGGTAAGCCTTTAACTCATCTTCAGATGGCTCTCTATAAGAATCTTCATGAAGTATGATCTCCAATGGTAGTCTCGGTCTAATAGGTGGAGACTCTCCTCTTACACCTATACATAGTAGAACAAGGGGTATGATACCTCTGGGGAGATTGAATAATCTTGCAATACTCGGAGCGTATATGAGTGGGCAGTCAAGTATCACTGAACCTAGACCGAGAGATTCAGCTGCAATAATAATACTATCAACTGCTAAAGCAGCTTCAAAGATACTCATCACTGTCTCGACTGGATGTTTATCTGACGATAGGACGTGACGGTGTTCAAGTAGGTCAAGCATCATCGACGCTCTCTTCAAGTCTCCACATACTAAAAGAACTATTGATGCATTCTTTACAATCTCTCCTCCACAGATCTCAGATAACTCTTCTCTCTTTTCTTGACTCTTCACCCAGATAAATGAGTAAAGCTGTAGGTGCGTTGGTATCGGTGCTCTCTCACCTACTTCTACGAGAAGCTTAACTATCTCATCTGGTACATTAATAGGCTTAAAGATTCTAATACTCCTCCTAGACTTCAAAAGGTTTACAACACTCCTCTTTTTAAGAAGACTCAATCTTAGACACCTCTAATATTATTCAAGCTAATGCTAAACGACATAATCTTTAAGTATAAACTAGAAAATAAACATATTATAGAGGACGTGTCATTTAAGCCCGGGTGGCCGAGCGGCTAGGCGGTGGGCTGCAGACCCACTTTTACGGGGGTTCAAATCCCTCCCCGGGCTCATCACCTTACAACTATCATAGAAGATCTAAAGATGAGAATTTTGTTCTATATCCTTTCACCTCAATCTAATTATAATGGTTAAGATGCTGTTTTACGATTAGAACTGGCAAGATGTCTTCCTATCTACTTCTTAAAACTGAGCCACCTCTCTATTATTATTATTAGAAAAATCTATAGCTTCTTCCCGATACTAGTAGCTAAATATCCACTTCTTCAATTATAGTAGATTTTTAACTTACTAGAATTAAACTAATTGGTAGAAGATGGATTACGTTATAAGAGTTGGTGCAGAAGCAGTTATTTCAAGAGTTAACTGGAATGGGCTTGATACTGTTTCTAAGCATAGAGTTCCCAAGCCTTACCGTATAGCTGAACTAGATAAGAGGGTTAGAGAGCAGAGAACATTACATGAAGTTAGAGTAATGGTTGCTTTGAAGAGAGCGGGGATATCTTGTCCTGCAGTAATACTTCTCGATAGGAATGAGGCAACAATATACATGCAGTATATACATGGTGTAGAGCTTAGAAGATGGTTGGAGAGAGGAGATATAGAAGAGGTTAAAGAAGTTGCAAGAGATCTAGGTAGGATTGTTGGGAGGATGCATAGATCGAAGATAGCTCATGGAGATCTAACAACATCAAACATCTTAATAGATGAATCTAAAAAACTCTACTTCGTTGATTTTGGTTTAAGCATGTTTACAAGTGAACTGGAAGACTTCGCAGTAGATGTACATCTACTCGATAGAAGTCTAGAGAGTGTTCACTATAAGTTAAGAGAACTGTTTATGCGTAATTTCTTTATAGGGTATGCAGAGATCTTGGGGAAAGATTTTACGAAAAACCTAGTCTCAAAAATAAGAGAGATTAGAATGAGGGGAAGGTATGTAGAGGAGAGGAGGAGATGAGATTTACACTAGTTACAACAAATAAGGGGAAGATAGAAGAATTTAAAAACATCTTTCAAGAATTTGGATTAAAGTTTAGAGTAGAGTTGCTAAAGACTAAAGAGGTTCAATCAGTAGATTTAGTAGAGATCGCTTCACAGAGTGCGTTATACGCATATAATATCTTGAGAGAGCCTGTGTTGGTAGAAGATGCAGGATTGTTCATTAAATCACTTAATGGTTTCCCTGGACCATACTCTTCTTATGTTTATAGAACTATCGGTGTAAATGGAATTCTAAAATTAATGGAGAGTGAAAAAGATAGGTCTGCAGTATTCTTCTCAATCATAGCCTTCTATGGACCGTATTCTGGATTAAAGATATTTTCTGGAGAATCTAGAGGCATAATATCTTTTGAGCCTAGAGGGTTAAGAGGATTTGGATTTGACCCTATATTTATTCCAGAAGAAGGAGGTGGAGAAACATATGCTGAAATGGATATTCAAAAAAAGAATAAGATATCTCATAGAGGTAAAGCTGCGAGAAAGTTTGCAGAATGGTTTTCCAAACTAATCGACCTTCCTCCACCATATGTAGACATAAGGTGAGAAGCTTTACAGAACCTCGGAGAACTCCTCAAATTCTAATTTAACTACATTAACTTGATCTTCTTCTCTAGATACGTTACTGGAATACTTCTAACCCATCTTAGATCGTTTAAGTAGAATGTTCTAATGTCTTCTAGGTCGTAGATAGCTAATGCAAGTCTTTCGAGACCACCACCCCATGCTAAGACAGGATATCTTACACCTAGAGGCTGAGTTACTTCTGGTCTAAATATACCCATCCCTATAAGTTCAAGCCATATATTCTTATCTTTTAGGTATACGAGAGCTTCAGCAGAAGGTTCAGTATAGGGGAAGTAGCTTGGTCTAAATCTTATATCTTTTAAACCAAGACGAGAATAGAATTCTCTTATCAATCCTAGTAAGTCTCTAAAGCTAACGTCTTTATCCATCACTATCCCCTCTATCTGGTGGAACTCTGCTAAATGTTTCCAGTCAACCCGCTCATTTCTGTAGATTCTATCTACTGAGAATACTTTAACAGGTGGATCTGGATGCTCAGAAAGATATCTAATAGTTGTGGCAGTAGTATGAGTTCTGAGAACTAGTTTTTCCGCCTCCCGCCTATCCCACTTATATCGCCAGCCAAGCGATCCTGTAGAACCTCCCGTCTCATGTACTTCTCTTACTCTATCTACAAACTTTTCAGGTAGTTCTCCAACCCTCGGCTGAGCTAGATAGAATGTATCATGCATATCTCTAGCTGGATGGTCTTGAGGTTGAAAGAGTGCATCGAAGTTCCAGAAAGCAAGTTCTACTATAGGTCCTCTAATCTCCTCGAAGCCCATCTCTACAAATATCTCTTTCACGAGTTTTATCAATTTCCTGAGTGGATGTAACTTGCTTATGTAAGCTGGTTTAGTTGGAGCAGATATATTAAATCTACTGAACTTAAGCTTTCTCCAAGATCCTGTTAAAAGCATCTCTGAAGTAAGATTTGTAGCCTCCTTTACACGTAGTTCTTCTTCAGGTAATCTTAAGGCTTTTTCAGTAAGTTTAACAAAATGCTTCTTAACCTCAATTATCTTAACTACTGATTGTCTATGAACTAAGTCTAGAGATGCTTTCTTCAATTCTTCTGGTAATTCTTCTAACTCGACCGACCCTTTCTCTTTAAGTAGCTTTAAGATCTTCTCTTCATCTACTTCTTCTGGATAGGTTTGCAGAATTATCCACGTCTTATTATTTCTAGTCTCCATCTTTATCCATCCTTTCTTCTTTGCCCAGATTAACCCGATCTGCAATATCTTCTCTCTCATCTTCTCCTTTAATTCATCAATTTCCACTGCTCCACCCGCCTCTAAGAGTCGTTGAACTATATTTCTTTCTGGAAGACCCTCGATAACATACTCTTCTCCTTCAGGTCCAAGCTTAAGAAGGTGCTTAGACTCTTCAAAGATCTCAATCATGTTCTTCTCTTTTAGCCATTGAACAGTCTTAGCTACCGAACCTACATCCCGATTTAGCATCTTCGCAGCTTCTTCAAAAGTTAGGGGTTTATCTACCTGTCTCAATAACTGAATCAAGGACTTCTCTAGCCAATGAAGTACAGTCTCTGAAACAATAATCTACCCCTCTCTCGGAGATTCTTCATAGTCTCGTTAGATTTAAACATATTGTGGCTCGCTCCTCTAGATAGAGTACATTACTCATCTCCATTAGGCCATCTATTCACTCTTATCAATCATTTTTAAATGCCAGCTGGGTACAAGTAATCTGTGGATATGATGAAAAACGAAAGACCGAAATCTGAAGAGAAGATGTTGGAAGCAACCTATGTTGAAAGAGAGATAATAGCAAAATTAGATGAAGTTGCAGAGCAGTATCTAAGAAAAGGTTATGGTTCAGAAGATCAAGATAGAAAGATAGTAAAGTATTCGCCTGTTGAAGCTCTCCACCTTCTAGAGCTGAAGAGAATGAACTTGAAAGATGATGAAGGGAAAGATGTAAATTTTAATCAGCTACTTGCGAAGACGTCTATGATAGAAAAAAATTTGTGGAGAGATTATATCGTTTACAGAGATCTAAGAAGGAGAAACTATGTAGTTAAAGATGGTTTCAGCTCTGAGTTGAGGTTTAGAGTATTTGAGCGAGGAGAGTACTCTGAAAAACCTGCAAAGTACTTAGTAGCAATAATATATGAAGGGAAGAATGTATCAGTTGAGAAGATAATGGAGTGGTTAGAGATATGTAGAAGTGTAAGGAAAGAGTTAACTTTAGCAGTTGTGGATCGGAGAAATGAAGTAGTATACTATACTTTGAAGACCGTAGACTTGGTACCATAGATCACCTATTAAAGCGAGGTTGAGCCCTGATGAGATAAATCTCATTATTCTATTGCCTAGATAGAGTAAGGATTAAATGTTCTCATGAGCCTTCATTAATCGATGAAGCGGTTAAAAGCATATCTCAAAATAACTAGACCTGTGAACGGTATATTGATGTTTATAGGGATCTTGGCTGGAGTTGCATTGTCTTATTCAAAAGTAATTGATTTCACGAATATAGTCTACTCATTCATTACTGCATATTCTTTAAGCGGTAGCTCGATGGTTCTAAATGACTATTTTGATAGAGAGGTTGATAAGATCAACGCCCCCCAAAGACCTATACCATCTGGATTAATTACACCATCTCACGCCATAGTTTATTCATCTACCCTTGGCTTAGTTGGAATAATCTCTTCAGTATTAATATCATTTCAATGTATGATTATAGCCTTGATCTCTTACATTGCTTCAGCTCTATATAACATAAGCTTGAAAAAGATAGGGCTATTAGGGAATTTTACTGTGAGTTTGGTTGTTACAGCTCCCTTTGTCTTCGGCTCCACTATGAGCGATGGATATATCTCGGAGAGGATAATCGTATTCATTATACCTGTACTTTTATCCAATACTGGGAGAGAAGTAATAAAGGGTATATCGGATGTTGAAGGAGATGCAGTTAGAGAGGTCAGATCTATTGCAAGAGTTATGGGTGTAGGTAGAGCAGCACTAATTGGATCAATACTATATATCTTAGCTGTTTTATTTAGTCCTGTACCATATTTTCTAAACTACGTCTCTACCCTGTACTTGCCGATAGTTATAATTGCAGATATAGGCTTCTTGTACTCTGCATATATTATATTGAAGAGTCCGAGTAAGGAAAATAGTATCAAAGTTAAGAATCAGACGCTTATCTGGATGTTTATCGCTCTCATAGCTTACATCTTAGGCGGAGCCTTATAATCTCTAACACACTTCTCAAATACGTAATAATATCTAGAGTTTCTCAGATCTCTTATTACATCAGTAATCAGATATCCTTTAGACATATAGTTCTCAAATATTCTTCTCGTAACCTCTCTCCACTCAATAGCTACTGAGAGATCTCTTTTCTTAATAGATTCTAAATCCATTGGAATCTCTAAGTAAAATTTTTCAGAGTTGAGGTTTAGCTTATAGTCGAGTATCCTAGGGAAGGACCCGTCACGTAAAATGATGATGCTCTTATCTAACTCATCTAATCTTAAATTCGTGTCTTCTTCATCAGCTGAACATGATATCTTTTCTTCAACTTCTTTAGATTTTAAGTTCCACTTAATAAGTAGTCTATCAGATTCTAGACCTCTGTTATAGGGGTCTCGCATCAATCCGTAGAAATTTCTCTGATAACTTTCACCTAACCCTCTAAGTTTGTGGATGCTTACGTAGGCTTCCATTACGTTCAAGGGATCTATTAGCCAGACAGCATGCTCTATACCTTCTCTTAGTAGATGCTCTCTCATCTTTATCTTCATCTTTACTGTTAATTCACTACCGCTATACTCTGGTAGAACTCCACAAAGATGCATGTAGTAGAAAACTTTACCGTCTTTATATGAATTATATCCACAGAGTAGACCGACAGGTCTATTTGATTCATCGTATGCAACAAGTACAATGCCACCCATATTCTGAAAAGCAATGAGAACATGGTATGGAATTACTTCTCCTCTCCCCCAGACAATCGATTGAAATGCTTCAAGTTGTTTGAACGATTCTCGATCAGTTACTCTAACGATCTTAAAGTTTTCATCCATAATATCTAATATAAAGATATAAGAACAGATATTAAGACTTTACTATGATAAACTATGTGAGCTACTGATCAATTTAAATCTTCTAAATATATCTTCTTAATCAAATGCATATCCTAGCAAAATATTTTTCTTACTTTAATCCTAGGATTATGGTATAAATGGAGTTACCTAAGATAATTGGTGGAGAACCAACTAGAGTGAAGCCTTACCCAACGTGGCCTATTTTCAATGAAAGAGAGAAGGAGATGTTAATTAAAGCTTTAGAGAGTAAGGTATGGGGAGTTGGAGGAAAACTACAAGAAGAATTTGAGAGAAGGTTTGCAGAATTCCAAGATTCACGATATGCTCTTCTATGCTCTTCAGGGACTACAGCACTGAAGATTGCTTTAAGAGCTATGGGAGTAAAAGCAGGAGATGAAGTAATAGTACCCGCATATACTTTCATTGGATCAGCTACAGCTGTTCTTGATCTAGATGCTAAGATAATCTATGCAGATATTGATCCAGATACTTATACTATAGATGTAGATGATGTTAAAGATAAAATTAGTGAGAAGACAAAGGTAGTTATGCCAGTACACTTCGCAGGTAGACCAGCTGATATGGATGCTGTTAAAGAATTCTCTGAAGAACATGGTCTATTAATCCTTGAGGATGCTGCTCAAGCACATGGTGCAGAGTGGAGAAATAGAAGAGTTGGGTCGATAGGTGATGCAGGGGCTTTCAGCTTTCAATCTTCTAAGAACATCACTGCAGGTGAAGGAGGAGCAGTTACAACAAATGATGATGAAATTGCTTCTACTGTATGGTCTTTAAGAAATGTTGGACGACCTAGACAAGGTCCATGGTACGAGCATAAGATCTATGGATGGAATTATAGGATAACAGAGTGGCAGGCAGCTGTTCTGATTGCACAATTAGAGAGAGCTCCTAAATTAATGGAGAAGAGAGATGAATCGGTAAAATATCTAGATAAGTTGTTAAGAGAAGTTGATGGGGTAGAACCTCTCCTAGATGATTCAAGAGTAACTAGACATGCACATCATTTATACGTTATTAAATATAATCCAGATGAATTTAATAATCTAAGTAAAGAATTATTTGTAGAAGCATTGCGGGCTGAGGGTATCCCTTGCAACGCTGGTTACAGACCTCTATACAGCTATAGCTTCTTACCAAGTTCTAAACCATTGAAGAATACAGAGAGAGCATCTTATATCGAAGCTGTCTGGATCCCCCAACCCGTTCTCTTAGCTGAGAAAGAAGATCTTGAAGATATCCTACGAGCGATACTCAAGATAAAGAAATACTCTAAAGAGATAAAGGAAAAAAGAGATTCTAGATAAGATCACCTCTAGATATGAAAACAAAATTTAAGTAGAGAATCATAAA